>CALNCU010000001.1 GCA_937875395.1 uncultured Armatimonadota bacterium
AAATAATTTCAAATAAACAATCAGGAGGGAGTACAATGAATCACAAAAAGCATGGATTCACCCTAATAGAGCTGCTAGTTGTCATAGCCATCATAGCAATTCTAGCGGCCATACTCTTCCCCGTCTTTGCAAAGGCAAGAGAGAATGCTAGAAAAGCAACATGTACATCAAATTTAAAGCAACTCGGCTTAGCGATGAGCATGTATCTGACGGATAATGATGGGAATTACCCTCGGTCTGCGACAACCATAGCTTCTGCTACAATCTCTTGGAATTCATTGATAGAGCCTTATTCCAATGCACCTGCAGGAACAGGTATTTTGCGATGCCCCAGCCAGAGCAGTCATGGCACAAGATCCGATTATGGCGCTAATACAAAGATTTTGTATTATAACATACCGGGATGTATGAACGAGGTAAGCATTAATAAGCCGAGTCAGGTTTGTTTGTTGATTGATGCAGCTGTGGCTGGTGGAACAGGTGTATTCTATTTGGCACCGGAAGTTAATATCCCTGATAATTTGAATTATCTTTCAGCACGCCATCAAGAAGGCGCAAATGTTTTGCTGGCAGATGGTCATGTTAAATGGATGGCAAAAGAAACCATTATAAGGAATGCTGATTTGTTTAACCCGTGAAATATGAATTTACACTAATTTGAATAATGAAAAATATATGGAGGAAGATGTGATGAAGCGATATGTAATTCTTATGGCAATAGGTGTTACTTTATTAAGTAGCAGTACAAGGCTCTTTGCCGGCATGTTACCGGTAATAAGCAATACGCAGCAAAGCATTGTTCTGGAGAACGAGTATTTCAAATTAGCTGTTTCACCTGGCGATGGCATGAGAGTAGATCAGTTTATTACTAAGCATGATAGCAGAAATGTAATAGCCGTCCCTGGGAAAAGTAGATTGCTTGCTATTCGTCACAATGGAAAGTTAATTAATAAATTTAAGATTGATAAGCTTAACATTTCCGGCAAAGGTAAGGAGAAATTTTTAAATATAACTCTAATTCCTGAGGTGCTGGATGCTGTTTCATTGGATATGCGTTTGATAATAGATGATAAGGCATGTATTAATGCTACATTAGCGATAAACAACCGTTTGGATAAAAATATTGAATTAGAAGAGATATTTTTTCCTTTACTTGGTGGAGTAAAAGTGGGTAATAACATCAACGATAACAGTTATTTCTATCCTAGAGGTGGAGGTATAATTAATAATGCCCCAGCTAAATTAATATCCACACGTCGCTTTCCCATACCGTTTGTTCAAATAATGGATATCTATAATCCCGTAGATAATGTTGGTATGTATTTAATGACAAAAGACACTCGTCATACGTATAAATACTATACTTTAGAGAAATCCAGCAGGGATATGAGTATGGGAGTATCCTATGCAAAGCAAATAATTGGTTCAAACAGCAGGATAGAGTTTGCTCCAGTAGCAATTGGTTTGCATAAAGGCGGCTGGCAAAAAGCCTTGGACGAGTACAGGTCTTGGGCAAGCACTTGGTATAAGCCCATATCTCCAAGGTTAAGCAAATTCAAAGAAATTTTTGAAGTAATAAGAACAGAGGGCTATGTTTATAATGGCTTGGAACCTTTAAGCCCAGGTATTTTTAAAACAATAGAAGAGAAATATGGTTTAAATAAGCATACTTTGGTTGATAGTGATTCCCACGCATGGGGTGCGGGTAATGTTGGAGATTACCGGACGGCGGAAAGTATAGATGTTTTCAAGCGCAAAATTAACAGCGTAAGGGATAAAGATGCCCTTTGGGGCGTTTACATGTCTCCGCCTATTGTAACAATGAATTCTCAACTATTCAAAAGCAATAAAGCTCTTGTTGATGATGGGCAAGCATGGGGCGCTAACGGTAAGCCTATGCAAATTTATGATAGCGGGAGTAAATTGAATTATGCATTGATGTGTTTGCATAATGATGCTTATCAAGATTATCTTGCAAAATGTGCAGCCAGGATAATCAGCGAGAGCGATGCTGATGGTATATACCTGGATTTACTTGGCTATGCCCCCGAGCATTACAGATGTTGGAATGCTTCTCATGGTCATACGGTGCCTTCCAATGTTTTAGATGATCAATGTGCATTAATAAGCAAAATAAGAAAAGCTGTTAATAAGGTTAAACCTGGCGTTTTTCTTTATTCGGAGTACAAAGGAAGTGATAATTTTAGCCAATATGTTGATGGAATAGTTACATTTTATAACCCATTGGAAGATGAAGAAAAGCTTTCCCCATCAAATATTGACCTGAATAGATTTCTTTTTCCGGATATTAAACATATAGCAATGTTTAATTTGAATGAGATTAAAGGTAAAGGTGATCCGTTAAAATATATAAAGAGAGTATTTTTTAATGGAGAAGGTGTTTGGTATTCCAGACGAATTGCTGATGAGAGAGTAATAGCTTATATCAATAAGATGACCAGCATTATGTCTAAGAATGTTGATGCGTTCACCAGCTTGAGCCCTGTTCCTTTAGTTAAAACCGAGGCTGCAGGTATTTATGCAAATAAGTTCCCAGGGCAGAATAAAACAGTTTATACATTATATAATTCCAGGAATAGCATTATAAGCGGTAAAGTGCTAAATATAGGTTCTGTTGGTAAGCATAAGAGGGTAGTGGATTTATGGAATAATGTGGAGATTGCCCCTCTAACAGTAAATGGTCAATGCTACTTGGAATTAGACATTGCTCCGTATGATGTGAGATGTATAGCTTTGTATGACTAATTTGAATCGGTTGCAGAGTGTGAAGCACACCGCTGCCGAAGCTTAAATAATATAAAAAAGGGCTGCAAACCGGTATTTAGGTTGCAGCCCTTTTGCTTAAATCTATATAAGGATACTCAAGCCGCCGTCTACTACTATAAACTGCCCGCAGATCATGCGGGCATCTTCTGAACAAAGGAACGCTGCCACATCCGCTATATCCTCCGGCTCAACCGCGCGGCCAGCGGGAGTCCGCTCTATGGCCCTTTGAAGCATCTTCTCAGCCCCCGGGATTGAGCGCAGGGATTTTGTATCTGCCGCACCGGCCATAATTCCGTTTACCAGAATCCCCCTGGGGGCAAGTTCCACGGCCAGGCTGCGGGTGAGGGCTTCCAACGCGCTCTTGGCGGCTCCCATAAGACCGTAGCCGTCAAGCACGCGGGTTCCGCCTTCGCTGGTTATGCTTATTATGCGCCCCCATCCCTTTGGCATAAGGGGAACCGCTCTCTGGGCCAGATTTACCAGCGATCTTGCGGAGGCGTCCATTGTAACATCCCAGTAACGTTTTGAAGATTCCATCACCGTGCCGGGTATTCCGAAGGCTGCATTTGAAACTACAATATCCAGAGTACCCAGCTCTTCTTTTATGCTGTCAAAGAGTCGGTCAAGGCTTGCATCATCGCCCACGTCGCCCCTTAATGCTATGGCCCGTCCGCCCAGCTGTTCTATCTCTTCTACAACACCCAGCGCATCTATCTTGCTGCGCCTGTAATTTACAACAACCGCGGCCCCGTTTGCGGCAAGTTTAAGCGCAATAGCCCTGCCGAATCCCCGGGCAGCCCCTGTTACAAGGGCATTCTTATCTTTCAGGTTTAAGTGCATTTAACCTCCTGCCAAATGCTAGTGATCCCTGTCCTCCAGGGATTCTATATACTGTTCTGCAGACGTGGCGGCAATTGCGCCATCGGCGGCGGCGGTTAACATTTGCCTTAGCATTTTATGGCGGCAGTCTCCGGCGGCATATACGCCCGGCATACTGGTCTCCATCTCTTCGTTGGTAATTATGTAGCCCGATGGGTCCATTACCACCTGGCCCCGCAGAAACTCCGTGTTGGGGTCTGTGCCTATAAGAACAAATATGCCGTCAACAGGAAGCATGCCCAGAGAGGCATCTTTAACGTTTTTTACGGTAATGCTCTCTACTTTCTGTTTGCCCTTTATCTCTGTTATAACTGTGTTCCAGGCAATCTCTACCTTGGGGTTTCTTAGTGCGCGTTCCTGCAGAATTTTTGTGGCTCTAAGCGCATCTCGGCGGTGCAGAATGGTCACCTTTTTTGCAAACCGGGTAAGGAATATGGCATCTTGTATGGCGGTGTTTCCGCCTCCTGCAACGGCTATCTCCTTATCTTTAAAGAATGCGCCGTCACAGGTGGCACAGTAAGAGACGCCCTTTCCCGTAAGGCGGTCTTCTCCCGGCACCATTAACCTTCTGGGGGTTGCGCCGGATGCTATGATTGCTGTGGGCGCCGAAAAATCTCCGTCCGCTGTATGTACCAACTTTTGCTCTTTAGAAAAGTCTGCGGATATGCAGTCTGATGCTATTATTTCAAGTCCAAGGCTTTGTGCCTGATCTGCCATGGCCATGCTTAACTCCGGCCCGCCTATTCCGGCAGGAAAGCCCGGAAAATTTTCTATAAAATCCGCTACCATCATCTGTCCGCCGGGCATAAATTTTTCTATAAGAACGGCTTTAAGCCTTGAGCGCATGGCGTATATCCCGGCAGAGAGTCCGGCCGGCCCGCCGCCTATTATAATAGTATCGTATTTTTTCAACATGATCCTCCGTAATTATTGCCGGTCTATTATATCATAATATAGTCTTTTAGAAGAGATAACCGCCCCTTATCCGGCCGGGTATGCCGTTTCTCCCGGTTTTTTTGTTAAGAGCCCTGGGTATAAAAAGAACCAGCTTTCTCAGCACAGGAGGCACAGAATGCAGATGATTCCAGAGCAGGATAGGGAGTTTTTGAAGGTTAAGTTCGCCCAGGAGATGCATGATGCGGTAACAATTATAGCCTTTACCAGAATGCCATCCAACTCTTTCAGCCCGGAGTGCCAGTTTTGCATAGAGACGGAACAACTGGTAGAAGAACTGGCCGCTCTTTCTGATAAAATAAAAGTTGAGTTTCATGAATATTCGCCGGATAACAGCTTGGCGGAGATGCTTAAAATTAAACGTATTCCGGCCCTGGTTATCTCTAAGGGCGGGGTGAACAGCATAAGATTTTTTGGGATTCCGGGCGGATTTGAGTTTGGCGCTTTTATTGAGGCTTTGGTGGATATGTCAAAATCTTCTACGGAGCTCTCTGATACCGTAAGAGAAAAAGTCCGTTCCGTGGGAAAGGATGTTCATATACAGGTCTTTGTAACTCCCACATGCCCGTACTGTCCCTCTGCCGGGCGTGCTGCCCATCAGATGGCAATAGAGAATCCGGGCAGAATTCGTGCAGATGTGGTTGAGGCTGCGGAGTTTCCAGACCTTGTTGATGTGTATGGGATTAATGCTGTGCCTACTATTGTAATAAACGGCAGGGTGCAGTTTGAAGGGGTGCCGTCTGATGAGGAGTTTGCAGATAGGGTTATGCAGGCAGCTGCATAATACATCAAGGCCATAGGCACGCGTGATTTGGTGTATTACCTATGGCCCGCTAAAGAGCGTGTTTTACTTAACTACAAACTCTTTGGCTACCTCTGCCAAGGTCTTGTGGAAGATGCGTTGGGCAATCTCCTCAAGCAGGTTCAACCCTAGCTGTTCACGGGTTATGGCCGCCGTGTAATAGAACGCATCCGTTTTCTTGGGGCCTGATTTCTCCTGCACAAGAAACCCTTTGCGCGCCAGCTTTGACATGGTGAGCATGATTGTGGAGTAGGAGAGCTCCCGCTTGGGATACATTATTTTAAAGACTTTTGCTGCTGTTACAGGCGGTTCTACATCCCATACTACATCCAGAATCTGCGCTTCCAGCTCGCCAAGGGAATGACCGCCGAGGCTTCTTCGGATTCCAACATAATCCTGAACTCCCGAATCCTTGTTCATATATATTTACTCCTTATCCACTGGTATTTTAGTAGTGTAACAACAACGGTCATGTTATTATAGTAAAGAAAGGCAAGCTTGTCAAGTATACATACAAAAAACCTTCCTGCAAAAAATAGCATTGTTACAGGTGTGCTCAAGCTATATCATGGCGGCGTTAATCTATGGTGATATATTGGGAGCTCTTATGGTGGAATTCCGAGGTTTTATATATAGAAGTTTAGCTGCAGCTCAGGGTCTCAAGCTTCTGCACGGCGCTTTCAACCTCATCTGTCCGGACGATAAGTTCGTCCAGGTGCAGCAGTTTGTAGACTCTCTCTACGGGTGAGCTTGGGCTTACAAGTACAATGTCTCCGCCCTTAAGAGATGTCTTTTTCTTGGCATCAAGCAGAGTTCGGAAGCCGGAGCTGTCTATATAGGTCATGTTGGTGAAGTCAAAGATTATCTTGCAGTGCCCCGTTGCTATAAGGTTGTCTATGGTCTCTTTTAACTTTCGGCTGGTTATAAGATCGCATTCTCCGCTTGCTGCTATAATGGGAATATTATCCTGGTATTTAACTTCTATCTGGAGCCTGGATACACGCCATGCCTCTGCCAACTTTTATCTCCTTTATCCAAGTTCTCTTAGCATGTATACCCATAAATAGTAGAAATAATTCGGGTTGACGCAGCGTATTTTAGCGTATGCTGTATAACTTTTTGCATAAATGGAGGTAATAAACGCGGGCAAGCCTAATTCTTCTATTAGAGGAGATGGATATGATTACCGGAACAGGTACCGATATTATAGAGATTGACAGGATAAGAAAGGCCCTTTTGCGTCCGGGGTTTATTGAACGGGTTTTTACCCCTGCCGAACAGGAGTATATAGGGGCGCAGGCTTCTTCCGTGCAAAAGTATGCCGGACGTTTTGCTGCCAAGGAGGCGGTTATGAAGTCCCTTGGCATGGGGCTTCCCTGGCTCTCTGTAGAGATACTTGCCAGGCCTTCCGGTGAACCGTTTGTCCGGCTCCACGGGCGTGCGGCAGCCGCTCTGGAAGATGGGAAGATTTGGGTGAGTATATCTCACTGCCGCCTGTATGCCGTTGCCTGTGCCGTTGCAGAGGGGAGGGGATGATGGGTATCTACCGCAGAATACCCGCCTATGCGCGAAGGCTCTCTACAGCAGAAGAGATGAGGAGCTTTGATAGAAGAGCTACCGAAGATTTTGGAATCCCCAGCCTTGATCTTATGGAGAGGGCTGGGAGGCATGTCTTTGAGACGGTGATGAAGGTGCTCTCCCCGGTGGAGGGGCGCAGGGTGGCGGTAATTGCCGGGAAGGGTAACAACGGCGGCGACGGATTTGTTGCGGCAAGGTACCTTCATGAGGCGGGGATAGGCACAACTGTAATCCTCCTTGCCCGCCCAGAATCCGTTATGGGTGACGCCGCCCGCAATCTTGAAAGGCTGTATAACGCCGGAATCCGCGTAGAAGTGCCCGAATCCGGCGCAGAGATTGCCCGCGAGCTTAAAAATTGCAGCCTGGTGGTAGATGCTATCCTGGGCACGGGGCTCAGGGGGGATGTGAGCGGGATTGCCGCCGATGCCATACAGGCGATTAACAGTTCCGGGCGGATGGTGGTGGCGGTGGATATTCCTTCCGGGATTGATGCAAACACCGGAAGGGTGTGGGGGATATGCGTAAACGCCCATTACACAGTCACCTTTGCGCTCCCCAAAATTGGGCTTATTATGTATCCGGGCGCCATGCACACCGGCGAGATTATAGTGGCGGATATTGGTATTCCGCACCAACTCTATGAAGAAGCAGGGGTGGAACTGGTGGGCGCCGATGCCGCCGGGGCGCTCCTTCCCGCCCGCCCGCCGGATGCGCATAAAGATACGTTTGGAACAGTGGTTGTTCTGGCCGGCGCCGCCGGGTATACGGGCGCGGCAGCCCTTTCATCCGAGGCTGTGTTAAGGGCCGGGGCGGGGATCTCTATTCTTGCCACTCCAACAAGCCTTCAACCCGTTATGTCCATAAAACTTACAGAGGTTATTACCCGCGGCCTCCCGGAGACGGATACGCAGACAATATCATCTGCGGCGCTTCCCCTGGCGCTGGAACTTTGCAAAAAGGCGTCTGCCGTAGTTCTGGGCTGCGGGCTGGGCACACATGCAGATACGTGCAGGTTTGTCTCCGGCTTTATGCCATTGGCAGAGGTGCCGGTGGTGCTGGATGCAGACGGCCTGAACTGTATTGCGGGGAACTCTTCCATCCTTGAGGGCAAGCACTGCAATCTTGTAATTACACCTCATCCGGGCGAAATGGGACGCCTGCTGGGTATAACCGCAAATGACGTGCAATCGGACAGGATTGCGGCTGCTTTGGAGGCTTCAAAAAGATTTAATTGCGTGACGGTGCTTAAAGGGGCCAGAACGCTTATTGCAGATAACTCCGGCAGGGTGTACGTTAACCCAACCGGAAACTCCGGCCTTGCCACCGCCGGCACGGGGGATGTCCTTGCCGGAACAATAGGGGGGCTGATCTCCCAGGGTCTCCGCCCTGTTGATGCCGCAGTCTGCGGAGCCTATGTGCACGGCCTTGCGGGAGATATTGCCGCCGCAAAGATAGGCCCTGTGGGCATGCTTGCGGGCGATGTTTTAAGGTCAATCCCCTCTGCATTGGCAGAACTCCATGGAACAAGAGGTTAAGAGGGGTATTCTACCCAATCCTCCCACGAAGCTTAATCCCCGGAGAAGTGCCCCTATCCCCCAATCTGCAGGCGATGCGGAGTTGCGTATCCGGCATGCGGGATTTATGTGCTTTGATACTTCGGTCGCAGAGCACTTTAGTGCGCCGCTGCCGAAGCCAGGGGCATCGCCCCCGAGGCATCGCGCAAATCCATGATATTCGCATCCCATCCAGACTTGTCAGCAACAGGTTAATTACCTATATCCCCCCAATCTGCCGGCGATATGGGGATTTATGTTGAGAGTGGGGCTTAAAGGTGATATAATAAACACACAAATATCACACTTGACCAAGGTTAGACATAATGGGGCGTTCCGAAAAGACAAAAACAATCCAGGCAAATCGGACGGATGACCAGCCGAATGCAGCCTGGGTGCGCGGCGTGTGCCCGGAGTGCGGAGAGCCGCTTATCTCCAATTGTTACTACATAAAAGGCAAGGGCTACCTTATTGTATGGGAATGCTGGGGTTCGCTTAAGGATGAACCTGCATGCACCTATCGCAAAATCCTCTAAAATACGTTATGCATCTCTAATGCCAGGGCGCGGTTGTGGATTAAATAATTTGGTTCCGCGCCCGTTCTTTGTTTATAATATAATGTATTATTCCGAGGTCCAACCGGCGTATGCCGGCGGGAACCTCTTGCATCCTACGCAGCTTTCTCTGTATCGGCGCCTCCTGCCTGTAGCTTGAGCACAACATCCAATGCTTTCTTTGCCTTGTCACTGCCGGTGTCCAGGTTGAGAGATCTTACATAAGCCTCTCTGGCTTTAGAGATATGTCCGGCTTTCTGATATGCAACTCCCAGGTTATAGTGAACCGCAGCTGAACCAGGCGCAATGCTGCATGCATTCTCCAAGATATCTATGCTCTCCACGTTTCGTCCGGCCATTGAGTAGGCCATTCCAAGGTACAGGTACAGCTCAACATCCTCCGGGTTCTGGTCTAACGCCATCTCCAGCAGAGGTATACTCTGGGATACCGAACCGCTGCGCAGGAGCTGGACGCCACGATTTTTAATCAATGGATCTTGTCCCTGCATGTGTTCCTGCCTCCCTTCGCCGAGTATATGCGTTATATACCCAGGCATGGCAGGTTATTGAACAGGGTAATAATCTGGTATAAGCAATAATAAGGAGGAACAACGGATGTTTGAAAAAATACTTATGCCATCGGATGGGTCTACGCATGCAATTAAGGCGGCCGGGTATTGTGCAGATGTAGCCAAAAAATATAATGCGGCGGTTACTCTTCTCTATGTTGTGGAGATTCCCCCCGTGATGGGCATACCCGCTAGCGAGGATATGCAGCATCAGATGCAGACAGAACTTGCAAGCCGGGGGCGCAGGGCTCTGGATGCAACGCGCAAGGTCTTTTCGCAGAGGGGATTAGGTATAGAGGAGGAGCTTGCGTTTGGTTCTGCCGTGCCGTATATTCTAAACTATGCGGCACAATGCAAATTTGATCTCATAGTTATAGGCAGCAGGGGGGCGGGGACGGGTGCAATAGAGCAGATACTGATAGGCAGTGTTGCAGAGGGTATTCTGCACGGTGCGCCGTGCCCCGTGCTTATGATACGCCCGTGACGGCCCGCCTCCAAAGCAGGGTGGCAGTAATCTCTTCTTCCCAGCCCTTTAAATTATACAGGAAAGAAGGAGGTTGCCTGTATATCTAGAATAAGTAGGTTAGCATGTGGTCAGAAAAGCTGCTTTTAGAAGGGCGTAAGAGGAGATGTGGAGATGAAGCTGTATGTAATGACGGATTTGGAAGGTGTTGCCGGTGTGCTGGATTCCGAGAACTGGTGCCAGCATTCCTCAAAACACAAAGACCTTGCTGTAGAGCTTTTAACGCGGGAAGTCAACGCAGCGGTGGATGGCTTTATAGAGGGCGGGGCAACAGAGATTATGATAGTAGATGGGCATGGCTCCGGAGGCATCAATCCGGCCATTCTAGATCCCAGGGTGCAGTTGATGCGCTGGTATCCCGCAGGGTTGCTTCCTCTTGATTCTTCTTATGATGCAGTTGCGTGGGTAGGGCAGCACGCCAAGGCCTGCACAAAATACGCCCATCTTGCCCATACCCAGAGCATGTGGACTATAGACTTTTCGGTTAACGGGCTTTCAATAGGTGAGTTCGGACGGCTTGCCCTCTGCGCGGCAGAACGTGGAGTAAGGTGCATATTTGGTTCCGGCGATGAGGCATTTACCAGGGAGGCTCAGGCGCTTGTTCCGGGTATAGAGACTGTATGCGTAAAGTGGGGCACCTCGCCGGATACCGGGGAAGAGCTGCCTTTTGCGGAATACAGGCGTTCAAAGGCGCCGGGCATTCATCTATCTGTGGTAAAGGCAAGGGAATTGATACGTGAGGGCGCCTGCCGCGCAGTCAAGCGCGCCATGAATGAAGACTTTGGTCTTATTGCTGACCTTCCCAAGCCACCCTACAGGGTGGATGTTAAATTAAGAGCCGGAGATGATACCCCTGCCCGCACGCTCTATGCAACCCATCCATCAAGCATAGTCGGTGTACTCTATACACCGCTTGAGTCTGCCGGGTAGTGAGAGACGGCGGATAGCTTATCTTTCCAGCGCAAAAAAATCCCCGGAGAGCAGCGCTTCCTTGGCTTCCATGTAGAAGCGGAACTGATCCCAGGATACATCCGGGGGTACGGTATGGTCTACGGTGGGTATGAATCCGCCCTGTTCTATGAGCGGAATAAACTCTCTAAGGTGGGCCCGGATTGCGTCCGGGCTCATTGAGAGGATTCGTTTATCCACGCCGCCCCACAGCCTGAGGGACGGCCCAAACTTGCGGCGGAGTTCCTGCGGGCTTATCCCTGATGCGCGTTCAATAGGCCATATTCCGTCCACCCCGGCATCCATAAGAAGAGAGATAAGCTGTGTAGGGTCGCCATCGCTGTCTACCATAACATAGCGCGTGCCGTGGCTCTTTAAGAAGTCTATAAGCCTAGCAAGGTGAGGGAGGATAAATATGCGAAACGTCTCCGGGCTGAGCAGCGGGCCGTTCTTCATGCTCATATCCTCATTTAGGACGAAGTACTCAACGTTAATCTTCTTAAGCACGGGGCGGCTTGTCTCAATTATAAAATCGGCAAAGAACTCCATCATCTGGTGCATTAATTCCGGATAATCATACCAGGCGTACGATAGGTTTTCCGTGCCCATAAACTCCCGCGCGCGCCAGTAGAAACCGTTTGCGGCGCAGTTCCTCCCCAGTACCAGCGGATAATCGCGCTTTAACCACTCCTCTATTTGTGCATCCATATCTGCCGGGTAGCGCTCCGGGATGCCGGAAACAAGGCGGCGTTTTACATCCGCAAAATCACTGGGAGTCTCTACCGGGAACTTTAGATACTGATCCATGCAGGCGCCGCCTTTAAGCGCCTTGCTTATATACCCCTTGCTGTGCAGGATGATCTTGTACTCGTCCGTCTCTTCCAGTACCTTGCTTTGGTACTCCGGGATGAATCCGTAGTTTACCGGTATATACTCCCGTCGATCAAGGTTTAAGGCCGTCTCCCGGGTGAACCAGTCCCAGGTGAAATTGCAGACGGTGTTTGGTGCTTCCTTCCGCCATCTGTCAGCGGTCTGCGGCCATACTCCAAGCTCATGATTTGGTCGGCGGTCGCACGGTTGATATTCCATACAGGCAATGAACCGTTCAAGCGGAGTAGACATTACTGCCCTCCCTATGTAAAAATTGAATCTGCTATTATATTAATGCGTCCTTTGCAATATGCCCTTGACAATTTAATCAAATAGTAGCATTATTTTATCATGATTGAGCAATTACATGGTTGGAAGTATTTTTCACAAACAGGAATACCGCTCTCTGTTTTCCGCACGCAGGTAGGCAGCCGGATAGCAATGCATACCCATGATTTTAGCGAACTGGCGGTTGTGCTTGACGGGCACGGCTGGCATGTAACCACGGACAGCAAGTACCGTATTGCAGCCGGCGATGTCTTTGTGGTGCAAAACAACGCCGCGCATGCGTATGAGGGCTGCGAGCAGATAGACCTTTACAATGTGCTCTTTGATACATCTAAGTTGAACCTCCCCGCAAGCGATTTATACCAGCTACCCGCTTATCATGCGCTCTTTTCACTGGAGCCGGGCATACGGAACACCGCTCGCAGCTCCCATCACTTCCTTACGCTATCCAGGCATGACCTGGCCGAGATAAGCAGTATTTTAGGGAGAGCTGCGGATGAACTTTTGCGGCGGCAGCCCGGATACCAGGGGATGGCCGTCAGCCTGTTTGTTCAAGCGGCTGTCTCTCTATCCAGGTGTTATGCCTGTATGGAGGGCCGGGAATCCGGGCGTTTGATAAGGCTGGGGAGGGTAATAAGCTATATTGAGCAGAATATATTGGATGACCTGACGTTGGGACAGATGGCCGGGGTTGCCGGAGTATCTGCCAGCACCCTGAACCGTTCGTTTAATGATGCGCTTGGCATGCCGCCTATGGAGTATGTAATAGAACAGCGCTTCAAAAGGGCGATTGTTCTGCTTAAAGATACGGATGCTACTATTACCCAGGTTGCCTGCCAGTCCGGTTTTGCGGATAGCAACTTCTTTGCGCGGCAGTTCCGCAGGCGGTTTGGATGCTCTCCCCGCGAATTTAGAGCAGGCCGTTACCCTCTCAGGTGACCGTCTCCAACCGCCACCCACTTGTAGCTGGTGAGCTCCTCCGGGCCTACGGGCCCCCTGGCATGAAGCTTATCCGTGCTTATGCCCACAACGGCGCCCATTCCATAGTCCCCTCCGCCGGAGAGCCTGGTTGATGCATTTACAAGCACGGATGCAGAATCTACTCCGGCAATAAAACGATTGGATGTTGCCAGCGAGCCGGTTATTATGCCGTCCGTGTGGCCGGAGCCCCATGTGTTTATGTGGTCTATTGCTTCATCCACGCCCCGGACAATGCGGATAGAGAGGATGGGGGCAAGGTATTCTGCGGCCCAGTCCTCACGGGCTGCCTTCTCCATGGGCGCAATGGCGCGTGACTGTTCATCCCCCCTAAGCTCCACGCCTCTCTCTCTTAAAGCTTCTGCCAGAGAGGGGAGTATTCTGCCTGCGCACTCTGCATCAATAAGAAGGGTTTCAAGGGCGTTGCAGACCTCTACCTTTTGGCATTTGGAGTTAACCACAACGGAGACGGCCATCTCTGCATCTGCATCCGCCGCCACATACTGGTGGCAGATGCCTTCATAGTGCTTTATAACCGGAATCCGGCTCTCCCGGGATATGCGTTCTATAAGAGACTTGCCGCCCCTTGGAATAATTACGTCTACATACTTCTCTTGTTGCAGAAGCTCTCCCACTGCGGAGCGGTCTGTGGTGCCTATTATCTGCACTGCATCCGCCGGGACGCCGCAGGAGACGGCTGCGTTCTGCATAATCTCTGCAAGAAGGGTGTTGGTGCGTATGGCCTCTGAACCGCCTCTTAAGATGACCGCGTTTCCGCTCTTTATACATACGGCTGCCGCGTCTGTTGTAACGTTGGGGCGGGATTCGTAGATTATCCCTATTACGCCAAGCGGCACACTTACACGCCGCACCTTAAGACCGCTGGGGCGCACATGACCCCGGCTTGTTATTCCCAGCGGGTCCGGCAGAAGCGCGGCCTCATTTAGCCTTTTCTGCATATAAGTAAAGACTTTATCAGAGACTTTAAGGCGTTCCAGCAGAGGGCCGGAGAGCCCGTCCGCCTCTGCTTGCTGTACGTCGGCGGCGTTGGCGGCCATAACATCGGCACGCCGCTCCTCAAGCATCTTTGCCATGGCAAGGATAGCCGCCCCGCGGGCCTTCCCCGGCATTGCCCCAAGTATGCGCCCGGCCTTGCGCGCGTTATATGCCATCTCTTCTACGGTCATATCTCTCTCCTTAACTTACTCTGCGGACATGCCTGCCAGGTGCCCGCTTGACCATGCCCACTGCAGATTGAACCCGCCGGAATCGCCATCAACATCTATAATCTCGCCGGCAAAATACAGGCCCTTCATCAGTTTAGACTCTAATGATTGAGGCTTGATCTCCCGGGTATCTATACCGCCTGCGGTAACCTGGGCCTCCTTCATCGGACGCAGCTTTGAGACGGTAAGGGTAATATCCTTCAGCACCCTTACAATCTCCAGCCGGTTTGCATGCGAAATTTTGCCTGCCTGCTTATGTTCATCCAGTTTTGCAAACCTTGCAACCACCGGGATTATGCGGTCCGGCAGAAGCCCTATCAAGGAACCCCTGAGCGTTCTTTTGCCGGCATTTTGGAAAATATGCAAAATGATTAGGTCTAATTCTTCTTTTGTCATATCCGGAAACAGATCAATATGAAGGCGTACCCGTGATGTTTTTAGCAGGGGGGCAATGCTCCCGGCCAGGGCCATGGCAGCGGTTCCGGAGACCCCGTAGCTGGTAAACAGAAGGTCTCCGGTTGTTTCGCCAATCTTATTATCATTGCTGGTTGCCCGGATGCCGGCCTCTACTTTGATGCCTTGAATCTCCTTAGGCCAGGTTTCTACTGTTTCCATGGGGACAAGGGCGGCGTGAATGGGGGTGAGGGAGTGCCCCAGTTTTTGCGCCCAGTACAGGCCGTCGCCGGTGGAGCCCAGGTAGTGGGCGGCCCGTCCGCCGGTTGCTATAATTAAACTATCTGTTTTGAGTGCGGATTGGTTGTTTAATAATACCTTCCAAACGCCCTGCCGCTCTATTGCCTTAACCTGGGTGTTCAGCAGAATGTGAACCCCATGCTCTACAAGTGCCAGCCGCATAACCTCTGCTACGCTTGATGATTGGTTGGTTCTGGGGAAGATTCTTCCATTGTCTTCTTCCTTTAACACAAGCCCCAGGTTATTGAAGAACTTCATAGCGGCAGTCTGATTAAATTGGCCAAGTACCGTTTTTATGAACTCCGGGGAGGCTCCGTGGTATCTGCCGGTGGAGATATATTTATTGGTAAGGTTGCAGCGTCCATTGCCGGTTGCCAGGAGCTTTCTGCCCGGTTGGGCGTTTTTTTCTATTAAGGCCACTCGCTTTCCGTTTTGGGAAGCAATAATGGCTGCCATCATTCCGGCAGGGCCGGCTCCTATAACCGCTGTATTGTACTTGTTCATGATATCTACCTCAACCCCCGGCAGGATGCGCGGGCAACTGATTATATCATGATCCGTACATGTTTTGCAGGTTATTATAACCTTCCCATTGCCAGTAGAATTCCGTGGATTATGCTCCATGGGTGCGGAGGATCGCCCGGGACGTAGGCGCTCACAGGCAGTATATCAGCTATTCCGTTTGCCTGTGCGTAGCCGCCGGAATGCAGTCCGCCGCTTATGGCGCTGGTACCAACGGCTATAACTATGCGCGGCTCGGCCATGGCCTGATAGCAGCGAAGCAACGGTTCCCGCATAGCCCGTCCCACGGGGCCGGTAACAAGAAGCGCATCGGCAAATCTGGGCGATGCAACAAAATGAATTCCAAAGCGGGCTATATCAAAAATTGCATTTGTGGCGGCAATAACTTCCAAATCACTTGCATTATCGCCTGTCGAGACTTCGCGTATATGCAGCGAACGCCTGAACGGCAGGGCCGGCTGTGCCTGCACAGCATTTACTTTGATCCTGGTGGACAATACTAATTCTTCACGGGTGGCTACCGCTGTTTTGGTTGAAGGGTCACGGGCTATGGCGCCGGTGTGGCAAATACTTACGCAAGCGTTGCAGCCTATGCAGCGCCCGCGGTCTAGTGTGACTGTATTATCCGTTACGCTTATGGCGTTTGACGGGCAGGCTTTGGCGCAATGCCCGCACCGGCTGCCCGGGCATGGAGACGCCGTTACCGTTGGCAGTCCATCGGCATCATCAGGCAGTGCCGGGAACATGTCCCGCTGGGTGATTACTCCGGTTTTTAATATAGTTAAGAGTGGGTTTCCCATAAGCT
>CALNCU010000002.1 GCA_937875395.1 uncultured Armatimonadota bacterium
AGAGTTCGGACTCCTTCATGCGGCCTGTGCCAAAGGTCTCTATAAGCACGGAGACAGGTTTTGCCACGCCAATGGCATATGCAAGCTGAATCTCGCACTTATCCGCCAGTCCCACCGCAACTATATTCTTTGCAATGTGGCGGGCCATGTATGCTGCAGATCTATCCACCTTGGTAGGGTCTTTGCCGCTGAACGCTCCGCCGCCGTGCCTGGCCATTCCGCCATATGTATCTACAATAATCTTCCGGCCGGTAAGCCCGGTATCCCCTTCCGGCCCGCCTATCTCAAAGACGCCGGTCGGGTTGACAAAGTATTTTATATCCGGGTTTATGTATAACTTGTACTCTTCCAGGATGGGCGGCAGCACATTTTCATTTACAACCTGCGCAACATCTTTTTGAGTCATGCCGGATTTGTGCTGGGTTGATACTACAATTGTATCTATATGATGGGGTTTTCCGCCTGCATAAGCCACGGTAACCTGACTTTTACCGTCCGGGAGCAGGCCGAGCGACGAGTTCTTTTCCCTGGCGACTGCCAGGTCGCGCGTAATCCTGTGGGCAAGCACAATGGGGAGCGGCATAAGGGCTTCCGTCTCTCTGGTTGCATAGCCAAACATCATGCCCTGGTCGCCTGCGCCGCCGGTATCTACACCGCAGGCTATGTGCGGCGACTGCTGGTGGATGTGTACAGACATTCCGCAACGCTTACCATCAAACCCGCAGGATGAATCCGTGTATCCAACATCGCATATAACATTGCGGGCCACCTGCTCAAAATCCACATTTGCGCTGGTGGTTACCTCTCCGGCAATAAACGCCTGCCCATGGGTTAAAAGCGCCTCCACCGCCACGCGGCCGCAAGGGTCCTGCTCAAGGACTGCATCCAGTATGGAATCGCTTATCTGGTCTGCAAGCTTATCCGGGTGACCTTCCGTTACAGATTCTGATGTGAACAGCTTATATTCCTGCAAGTCTTTTCCTCCCATCAATAAAAAAACCTCTCCAACGCAAGGAGAGGCTCAGTTTATACTGTTCACCTCCCTTATCTTGCAGTTGGCACTGCCCGGAATTGACACCAAGAAGCCCTAACAGCTTCCGGTTGTCGTGGCATCGCAGGGCCGGTCCCTCCGCCACTCTTGATAAGGGTATCTTTCTTTTAATTATACGATTAACTTTGCTTGGCTGCAAGCGAAGAATTATTCTGCTACCGGCAGGCCGCGTCTATAAATGTACCCGCATAGCGCGGTATTCAAAACCGTAAAAAAGTAGGCAGCGCTACTCAATATATGGAAACGGAGCGGCCCCAAAAAGACCACTCCGTATATTTCCACATGTTATAGGGATTTTATTAGCCCTCAACAATGGCGCTGCATGGGCAGGCGGCCTCACATGCGCCGCAGTCCGTGCACACCTCAGGATCAATGCTGTACTGAGGATCGCCCTCACTGATTGCCGAGAAAGCACACTCCGAAAGACATGTCCCACACATGGAGCAATCGCTGGTTATCTTATACGCCATAGTATAATCCCCTTTCTCATACGTTTATATACCTTGCATATACGGCACATTCCGGCTCATCCGGATTTTTATTGCCGCAACCAGAGAATTATATCAGAAACACAGAGATTACTTCAAGAACAAAAATCTAAAATATATCGGCAATTTGCTAATACCGTCAGCCATAAAAAAAAGGCCGATTAGTTTAGAAGTACCGGCCTCCGGGTAGATTTTTCGTAATTAGTATTTCGGCCTCCTGCGCTGTGCCGGCAGATTGGGCCGAGCATCATCCGCCATGCAACCGCCTGCGCAGGAGGAACACGTTTATGACCATACATGATGAGGCCCTGGCAAACATGGTTCGCTCAGAGCTGGCAATGGATACGCGTACCGGCGGGCTGCCTATCAGCGTCAGGGTATCCGGCGGCGAAGTCTTTCTGAAAGGCTGCGTAGACACGCGGGAACAGCTTGCAATTGCAGAGTTTATAATCAGCGGTATCCCCGGTGTAAGGCATGTAAACATTGAGGAACTGCAGGCAAAAGAGGATAGAGCATGAGCGAATACGGCCATTTTTCCCCTGATGGCAGAGAATATATAATCAACCGGCCGGATACGCCGCGGCCCTGGGTAAACTATCTATCCAACGAAAAGTACTGCGCCATCTGCTCTCACACGGGCGGAGGATACGCGTTTTATGAGACATCCGGCTACAACCGCATAACCAATGAAGCACCATCCACCGTGCTTATGCAAGACCGGCCGGGGCGGTACATCTACGTTAGAGACACAGATACAGGCAAATACTGGGGGCTCACCTGGCAGCCCACCACAGAGGAATATAGCCACTGGGAATCCCGGCACGGCCCCGGGTATACAACCGTCTCATGTACGCAAAACGGCATCCGCGGAGAGGTTGCCTACTTTGTGCCCAGAAGAGACGATGCAGAAATATGGATGATCAGCCTGCGCAACACGGGAGAGACGCCAAGAAGCCTAACCGCATTCTCGTTTGTAGAATGGTCGCTTGCAAACTATGCATACAACCTTACGGAAGCCGCATTCTCGCAACTCTTTAACGAAGTCTCCTACGAAAACAATATAATATACGCTACCACCAGATTCTGGAACGTGGCGCCGGGCGGAGGCACAAACCCAAACCTCAGGTGGGACAAATTGGCCTTCATGACATCAAACATCCAGCCGGAAGCCTACGATACGCTTACAGAGGCGTTTCTGGGAATGTACCGCAGCCTGCACAATCCCATAGCCGTAGAACAGGGATACTGTACAAACAGCCTTGGTCACGGGCAGGATATTGTGGGAGCGCTGCAGCATAGTTTTAACCTGGCCCCCGGAGAAGAGGCGCAGTTCCTTGTTATGGTGGGCATTGCTTTCCGGCATGATGAAGCCGTTAACCTGCGCGACAGATACGCCACATGGGAGGATGCAGAACATGCCCTCCGCGAGGTAAAACACTACTGGAACGATTACCTTTCAAAGAACACCTGCCATACGCCGGACGAAAGCTTTTCCATATCATTCAACACCTGGAACAAGTACCAGTCATGGATAACATCCCGGTGGGCAAGAATGGATTCCTACTACATAGGCGGCGGATCTATAATAGGTTTCCGGGACAGCTGGCAGGATATGCTGGGCATACTTCCAAACGACCTGGACTGGGCGCATCAGCGCATACTCTACCTTATGGAGCACCAGTTCCCGGATGGAAGCACCCTGCATAACTGGGACCCGTTAACAAACATAGGCGTTAAAACCGGCCACAGTGACGATCCCCTCTGGCTGGCGCTGGGCATAATTGAATACATAAAAGAATCCGGGGACACCGCCTTTCTGGACGAAGCAGCCCCCTACTATGACGGTGGAACAGAGACGGTACGCCAGCATCTCATCCACGCCCTGGACTACTCCCTGTCCAGGATGAGCCCGCGAAACATACCCCTTATAGAAGCAGCCGACTGGAACGACGGGCTGGATCAGGTGGGTCGCCAGGGCCGCGGAGAGAGCACCATGATTGCAGAACACCTGGTATGGATGCTCCGCGAAGCATCAGAACTTCTTGGTCTTACAGGCCGTGAAGATTTATCCGCCAAATACACCGCCGCAAGAGAAGAGATTATAGCCGCCGTAAATGACCACCTATGGGATGGCGCATGGTATGCCAGAGGCACAAGGGACGACGGCCAACTATACGGAACCTCAAAAGATCAGGAAGCCAAAATGTACCTTAACCCCCAGTCCTGGGCGGTAATGGGCGGATTGGCAATAAAAGAGAGGGCCCAAACCTGCATGAATTCGGTAGAAGAACACCTTGATACGGAATACGGCCCCGCCCTCTTCCTCCCCGCCTACACGGAACCAAACCCCAAGATTGGCATTATCACCAGATTCTCGCCCGGCACAAAAGAGAACGGCACCATATTCAACCATACCGTAGCATGGGCCATTATGGCAGAATGCATTCTTGGCCGCGGCAGCAGAGCCTATCAATTATGGAAGAACTCATCCTTCATGCAAAGAGGAGAACAGCCGGAGATATACAAAACAGAGCCCTACATCTACTGCGAATACGTGCACGGGCCGGATTCCGTAACCTTTGGGCAGGGGGATTTTGCCTGGATGACCGGCACAGCCGCATGGATGTGGAAGGTATCGCTTGAATGGATACTTGGAATACGCCCTGTCTATAACGGGCTTCTGGTAGACCCGTGCATCCCCGGCGAATGGGATAGCTTTGCCGTAACCAGAAAGTTCAGGCACAGCACATACCATATATTGGTAGAGAACCCGGAACATATAGAAAAAGGCATAAAAAGCCTGTTCATAGACGGCCGGGAATCGGCAGGCAACCTTATTCCGGCCTTAAAGGATGGCAAAGTGCATGAAATCCGTGCTATCATGGGAACAGTTAAATAATCCTTGTTGACAGGCAGGATGCGCTAATGTTCAAAGACTATGAAGACCTAGTAAAACAAATGGAGTATGAAATGCAAAGATGCTCTGCAGAAGCAATGCGGCGCCTGCTGGAACTCCCCCCGGGCGCGCAGGAATTCTGGCTGCCGCGCACAGATGTCTATGAGACGGAAGAAGAACTTGTGGTGCGCGTTGAAGTTGCCGGGGTAAAAAGAAAATCGCTCAGCGTATCCCTCTCGGCAGACAGGCACACAATAAACATAAAGGGGAACCGGGCGGAGCAGTTTGTAGATGAGCGCCGAAAGATACGTTATTACCAGCTTGAAGTCTACTTCGGTCCATTTGAAAGAGATATAGCCCTCCCAAAAGATATAAATGTAGATGAAACCCGGCTCAGCGCAACTTATAAAGAAGGTTTCCTTGTAATCACGCTGCCTAAGATGGAAAAACAACAGGCCTCCAGAACCATACAGATAGAACAGGAAGCCGGCGGACAGCAAAGCTAGCACCGTCCTGTTTTTTAAGTCTACCAGGAGAAGAATATTGGAGAATGATACCAAAATAGTAACAGACGGCCAGGAAGCAGAGCTGATTCAGGACGAAAGCAAGATTGCCGTCCCGGAAGAACTAAGCCTGCTGCCCCTCCGGGATACCGTGCTCTTTCCGCTGGTGGTAAGCCCGCTAAGCGCCGGCAGAGAAAGTTCCATAAAGCTTATAGATGATGCCGTGGCAAGCGGCAACAGGGTAATCACCGTTGCCACAATGAAGAACCCGGAGATAGAAAAACCTACAAAAGACGATATTTACAGCATAGGCACAGCGGTAGTAATACATACCATGATGCGCCTTCCGGATGTGCTGCGGCTTATTGTGCAGGGTATTCAGCGCGTACGCATAACGGAAATTACGCAAACAGAACCGTACCTTAAGGCACGCGTAGAGATTATCCCCGAGCGGACGGATTTCACAGAAGAAGAAAAAACAGAGATAGAGGCGCTGCGCAGAAATATATCCACACTCTTCCAGAAGGTAATCTCGCTCTCCCCCAACCTGCCGGATGAGATGGCAAACATAGCCAAGACGGTAACAAGGCCCAACCTGCTTGTAGATTCCATAGCCACCAACATGCCCATACCAACGGTGGAAAAGCAGGAACTCCTTGAGATTGCAGACCTTAAAGAACGGATGAAAAAACTTGCATCCATACTCTCAAGAGAAGTAGAAGTGCTGGAGATAGGGAGCAAAATTCAGTCTCAAATACAATCTGAAATGTCCAAAACCCAGCGGGAATACTACCTTAGAGAGCAGCTTAAGGCCATCCAGAAAGAGCTTGGAGAGAGCGACGAACGCACCGCCGAAACCGATGAACTTAGAAAAAAAGCAAAAGAAGCCAATATGCCGGAAGAGGCGGAAAAAGTTATCACAAGAGAGCTGGACAGGCTCTCCCGCATACCGCCGTCGGCGCCGGACTACACAGTCTCAAGAACCTACGTAGACTGGCTTGTATCCCTGCCCTGGCGCATAAGCACAGAAGATAATCTGGATATAATCCGCGTCAAAAAAATTCTGGACGAAGATCACTACGGCCTGGATAAAATAAAAGAACGCATACTGGAATACCTCTCCGTTCGCAAATTCAAAACAGAGGGGGCGGTTAGGCAGCCCATACTCTGTTTTGCGGGGCCTCCGGGCGTGGGCAAAACATCGCTGGGCATGTCCATAGCACGCGCGCTGGGCAGAAAGTTCATCCGCATGTCGCTTGGCGGAATAAGGGATGAGGCAGAGATGCGGGGGCACCGCAGAACATACATAGGCGCGCTTCCCGGACAGATCATCCAGGGGATGCGCCGCGCCGCCTCAAACAACCCCGTCTTTATGATGGACGAGATAGACAAGGTGGGCGCAGACTTCCGCGGAGACCCGTCCGCCGCCCTCCTTGAGATACTGGACCCGGAGCAGAACATATCTTTCCGCGACCACTACCTTGAAGTACCATTTGACCTGTCCAATACCCTGTTCATTACAACCGCCAACCAGCTGGACCCAATCAAGGACAGGATGGAGATACTGGAACTAGCCGGCTACACAGAAGAAGAAAAGGTGATGATTGCAAAACGCCACCTCATCCCAAAACAGCTTGCCGAACACGGGCTGAAGGCGGAAGAGCACATAACCTGGGATGACGACGCCCTGAAGATGCTGATCAGGGGATACACCCGTGAAGCCGGCGTGCGCAACCTGGAAAGAGAGGTTGCAGCCATCTGCCGAAAGGTAACCCGGCAGTTTGCAGAGGGCCGCACGGAACCCGTAAACGTAAATACAGATGCAGTAAAAGCATACCTTGGGGCGCCCCGCTTCCAGTTTGAAGAAGTTGTGCAGCGCACCCGGGTACCCGGAGTGGCAACCGCCCTGGCCTGGACTCCCGTGGGCGGAGACATACTGTTTATAGAGGCAACCAGTATGCCCGGCAAGCGGGAACTAATGCTCACCGGCATGCTGGGAGATGTTATGAAGGAATCCGCGCAGGCGGCGCTTTCCTACGTGCGGTCGCACGCAACAAACCTGGGCGTAGCCCCCAACTTCTTCTCAGACATAGATATCCACCTGCACGTACCGGCGGGCTCCATCCCCAAGGACGGGCCGTCGGCGGGGATAACCATGGCAACTGCGCTTGCATCCCTTGTCACTGGGCGCCCGGTGCGCCCGGAGGTAGCCATGACGGGAGAGATTACGCTCACCGGCAGAGTGCTCCCCATAGGAGGGGTGAAAGAGAAAATCCTTGCAGCACGCAGAGCCGGGATTACAACGGTAATCCTGCCCCGGGAGAACAAAAAAGACGTAGATGAAGACGTCCCGGATGAAGTAAAGAAGGTAATGGACTTCCAGTTTGTAGAGAGCGTAGACCAGGTCTTTAATATAGCCCTGGAAGAGAAGAAGGAAGGCTGAAAACGGGTGATGCATACTGCAAAACCGGCATAAAAAACGCTCCTTCGGGGTAAAAAACTATACAAAATAATACGCGGGCAGACACACCTCTGCCCATCTCTTTCCCGAAGGAGGCCTGTGCCATGAGATGCAAATCAGATGAAGAAATCCTTGGAGCCATACGCAACGCCTGGTCGCTAAACCCGGCCGTCCATGAGAGTAATTTGCGCGTGGATGTTATAAACGGCTATGCGCGGCTCACAGGAGTAGTGGGCAACATGGCAGAAAAACTTGCAGCAGCAAATGATGCATTCGGCACAGAAGGCGTTCTGGGCGTAGAGAACAGACTAGTGATAAGCGCAGACAAAGAACTCTCCGACCTTGAAATAGAGCGCGCCGCAAGTGACCTTCTGGAACAAAACGGCCTGGCATACATTGGAGCGCGCGTAGAGGCAGGAAACGTCTTTCTGCAGGGAGTTGTAGAGAGCCTGGCTATTGGAAGGCAGGCTGTGCAACTGGCGGAATCCGTAAAAGGCGTACGCGGCATATACAGCGAACTCTCCATAGCAGCCGGAGAACCGGTGGATGACATAAAGCTGGCAAACAATGTTACAGAGGCCCTGTCCTTAAACCCTTCACTAAGCTTTACAGACCTCAGGGTATGTGCCAGCGAGGGCACCGTAGAAATCTCCGGCGGGCTTAGAAATGAAGGGCAACAAAAAACTGGCGCAGAGACGGCAATGGCTGTTCCGGGAGTTCAAAAGCTTCAAAACTGCACAGAGATAAGAAGAGCGGCCGCCTGATACATCAGGGCCGGCACACGGCAACCGGAATCAATCCTTATAAAAGCCGCTCTCTCCTCTGCCATCTCTTGCAAAAACCCGGCGGATTTTGCTATACTATAATAGTAATCTAAGCCGCATTGTTAGCAATTTTTAATCTTACAGCAAAGGCATTTAAACCGGCGGCAAACATACAGGCCAAACATTTTTATGTATTCCGCCAGCATGAAGAAAGGACTGTAGGCAAAGTGATTGTCGTTCAAAAATACGGTGGCAGTTCTGTAGCCAATACAGATAAAATCCTAAGCGTAGCCAAAAGAGTAAAAAAAGCTGCAGAAAATGCAAAGGTTGTGGTAGTAGTCTCTGCCATGGGAGATACCACTGATGATCTTCTCACCATGGCAAAGGCCCTGTGCAAATATCCAAACGGGCGAGAGATGGATAAACTTCTAGCCACCGGTGAACAGGCCAGCAGCGCCCTCCTCACCATGGCCCTGCACGAGCTGGGCCAGCCGGCAATCTCCCTCACCGGAGGCCAGGCAGGGATTATAACAGAAAACAAGCCCGGAAACGCCCGGATTCAATCTGTAGACCCCCAGCACATAAAAGAAGAATTAAACGGCGGAAACGTAGTAGTAATAGCAGGATTCCAGGGCATAACAGACAACGTCACCTGGGCGGATATAACCACACTGGGCCGCGGAGGCTCGGACACAACGGCAGTGGCGCTTGCCGCAGCCCTCTCCGCAGATAAATGCGAGATATATACAGATGTAGACGGTGTATTTACGGCAGACCCAAGATTAGTGCCCGCCGCCCGCAAACTCTCCAGTATCTCCTACGAAGAGATGCTGGAGATGGCCGACCTGGGCGCCAGCGTAATGCACTCAAGGGCCGTTGAACTGGCAGAAATTCACGGCGTTAATATTACGGTAGCACACAGCGTAAGGGAGGTTCCTGGAACCATGATAACACGGGAAGATCAGAACATGGAGGTCAAAAATTCCGTAAGGGGCATAGCCCATGATACGGATGTAGCCAAAATCACCGTAACCTCCGTGCCGGACCAGCCGGGCATAGCATACAAAATATTCCACGCGCTTGCAAAAAACGGCATAAGCGTAGATGTAATAGTCCAGAATATAAGCCTTGAGGGAGTAGTAGACCTCTCCTTCACAGTAAACCTTTCAGACCTTGCAAGAGCGCAAGCAGTACTTGCCCCGGTTATAAAAGAGATAGGCGCCCGCAACATCACAAGCTCATCAAACCTTGCAAAGGTATCCATAGTGGGCACGGCCATAAGCAGCCGTCCGGGATATGCCGACAAAATGTTCGGCGCGCTTGCAGATGCGGGCATTAACATAGCCTCAATCACAACAAGCGAAATCAGAATTACATGCCTTATAGACAAAGCGAACGTGCAAAAAGCCGTTCAGGCGCTGCACGCCGCCTTTGAGCTTGAAAAAGCGTAAAAATTCTATTGGATATACGGTAGAATTTGCATTGCTTTCTTCAACATGCTATAATTCAACGTTGCCATAAAGGCACAACAGGCCCCGCGCTCGTGGGGCCAGCGCCGGTACCTGCAAAGCTGCCGGCGTCCTTCCTGCTCCGGTGTATACTGGAGCCGATTAGTCCGAGGGGAGGTGACACTCATGGTTAGACCCTACGAGGCCCTGTACATTGTAAACCCCAATCTCTCAGATGAAGAGGTTGAGGCAATTATAGAAAAGTACAAAGCAGCTATAGAAGCACAGGGCGCCGAAGTAGAAAGCGCCAGCCAGTGGGAGAAGCGCCGTCTAGCCTATGAAGTAAAGGGGCAGACGGAAGGAACCTATGTCCTTATGAACTTCAAGGCCACAGCCGAAGCAGCTTCAGAGCTGGACAGGCTATTTCGCATAGCCGATGATGTACTGCGCCACATTATAGTTCGCACTGACGAAAAGTAAAGACTGAGTTGCATGAGTAAAAATAGATTATTGAGTATTGGCTAGTGATGCAACCCTTGGAAGGAGGATTTCTAAATGCTAAACAGAGTGGTGTTAATTGGCAGGCTGGCTAACGATCCTGAATTAAAGTATACCCCAAGCGGAATAGCTGTTTCTACGTTTACACTTGCTGTAAACCGCATGCCTAATGCGCAAGGGGAACGTGAAGCAGACTTTATACCCATTGTGGCATGGCGCCAGCAGGCCGAATTTGCGGCAAACTACCTTACAAAAGGCAGGCTTGTTGCAGTAGACGGCAAGCTACAGATACGTTCCTGGGTAGCCCAGGACGGCACACGCCGCAAGAACGCTGAAGTTATTGCTGACAATCTTAGATCGCTTGACAGGCCGAAAGAACACACGGATGCTTCCCGCGCAGGAGCCGTATCTGAAGAGGCCCCTGCCCCTGCGGCAGAGCCGGCCGGCGATTTTGAAGACCCCTTCGCTGAAGAGTAGCGCATCATTGGTTCAATGCATAGTTTGCATTGAGGAGGTTATAACCTATGCAGCAGAGAAGACCCGGCGGCGGCAGACCAGGCGGCAGGCCCGGCGGCGCAGGCAGGTTTAGAAGGCCGCGGCGTAAAGTCTGCGGATTTTGTGTAGACAAAATAGAGACTGTAGATTACAAGAACGCCAGCAAGCTGCGCAGATACGTTACGGATAGAGGCAAGATTCTCCCCAGGAGAACAACAGGCACCTGTGCATCTCACCAGAGAATCCTTACACGCGCCATCAAGCGTGCAAGAGAGATTGCGCTCCTTCCGTTCACTGCAGAGTAAGACTGGCATCAGTCAAGATATAGCAAAAAGGGCATGGATTATAAAATCCGTGCCCTTTTTATTTATACCCTCATCTTCGTTCACAAACCCCTTCAGCCATAGATGGAAGCAAGAGTTTATTCTGCGGCCCGCCTTCTAAGCTGTCCGCAGGCGGCGGATACAGAACGCCCGCGCTCTGCTCGCTGGCTTACCGTTATCCCCCGCTCCTCAAGCACTCTTCTAAACTTTCTTACGGCAGCATCTGAAGACCTTTTAAAATCCAACCCCGGCACAGCATTGTACGGAATAAGATTTACTGCAGCAAGCACTCCCCTAAGAAGCAATGCAAGCTCTGCCGCATGGGAGGGGGAATCGTTCACGCCCTGAATTAAGATATACTCAAAGGTAACCCTTCTGCCGGTTGTATTTGCATAATCCCGGCAGGCGCTGATAAGCTTATCAAGCGGATACCTTCTGGCCAGCGGAATCAATTCTCTTCTAAGGGAATCGCTTGGGGCATGCAGAGAGACGGCAAGGGTAAGCTGCAGATGTTCTTTGGCAAGGCGTTCTATACCGGGGGTAATGCCCACCGTGGAGATGGTAATGTGACGCATGGCTATTCCCATCTCACCGTTAAGAATCTTCACCGCAGCCATCACGGAATCATAGTTTAAGAGCGGCTCCCCCATCCCCATAAATACCACATGGCTTATACGCCTTGGAATCTCCCGCTGAAGGGTGAGCACCTCATCTAATATCTCGCCGGACTTAAGGTTTCTGCAAAACCCGCCCATCCCGGTGGCGCAAAATGCACATGCGGCCGCACAACCCACCTGGGAGGAGACGCACACGGAGACGCGGTCTTCATACGGAAGAAGCACCGCCTCTATCCGCTGCCCATCCTCAAGCTCAAGAAGGAGCTTTGTGGTTCCATCGGCAGATTTACTGCTGCCCGCCACCCTGGAACGGTAGAGGCGCGCAGAGGATTCCAGACGTTCCCTGAACGCTGCCGGAAGGTTCGCCATCTCTTGAATTGAGGATACATTGCGTTTATATATCCAATCAGCAATCTGCCTGCCCCGGTAACCCGGCTGCCCAAGGGATTCGGCCAATGCTGTAAGTTCCAGCATGGTCATGCCCAGCAGGTGGTGTAAATCTTTCATAAACAGTCTATGCCTTTTTTATTCTTTTTTCACCATGGGTCAGATGGGTAATAAGGGAGCATACATCTTTATGAGCCTTTGCAGTCAACTCCGGTTCCAGCTTAAGAATAGCCGTAATCACAGAGCCCTCACCGGCGCCTTCCGGCAGATATTTTTTGGGGATTATCACCTCATGCGTATTCTTGCATAAAAGAAGAACCGCCATCTCCCCTTCCAGCCGATCCACAAATATCTGAAACGATTTGTTCATTTTGCTGTCTCCACAATTATCTTATGTCCATCTGTTTTAAATACAACGGCGCCAACCCGGTCTGTCCTTAGTAATTGTGCACCGGTGGCATTGATACGTCTAAGCGCAGGGCCTGCCGGACATCCGCAGGAATTATTAATTCCGGCAGATATAACCGCATACTCCGGCTGCACGCACTGCAAAAACTCGTTAGAAGTGCTATAGCCAGAGCCGTGGCGCGCAACTTTTAGGATAGTGCTTCTAATCTCTCCGTTATCTGCAAGCAATCCGCCCTCTGCTTCAAAACCTATGTCGCCCAAAAGAAGAATGCTCACATCCTTATATACAACACGCAGAACAGTAGACAAATCATCCGCGCCGCCGGCATATTTATCAGACGGCCAGAGTATCCGGCCCGTGACATCCCTGCCCAGATAGACCTTGCCGTCCTGCTTTGCAATGCGGCGTCTGATTCTTCTATCCTCTATAAGCTTATGCACCCGCTTGTAGAGGATATCTGATTCAGGGTTATCTGCAAGTAGAACGGAAGCTACGCCAAAGGTGGAGAGCACCCCGGGCAACCCGCCAATATGGCCTGAATGGGCATGGGATATAATAATCAGGTCTATATGTTTTACACCTTGCGCGGCAAGATACTTTAAAACATAGCCGGAACTCTGCGGGCTGCCTGCATCTACCAGCACATTGCGCCCATCCGGTGTCTGTATAAGTATGCAATCCCCCTGCCCAACATCCAGCACGTGAACCTTCATAAACCCATCAGGCCGGGTGTTATAGTTCACCGGGTGCAGGGTCACAATCCTTATCATAAGGAATGCAAACAGCATAATGACGATGATAAAGAAACTACGCTTCATTCCCCAATCCACCGGAGACAAAATTCTTGTCCTATAAGTCTGACTTCAACATCCTTTATGATCTTTCCTCCAAAGAACCGGTTTTAAATACATTTATGTGTATATAACATAGAGAAGGATAATTTATAACAGCCGTTGAATCTGGTATGTGGAAACCAAATATCAGGGTAAATCATTGAGCCTGTTTAAAAAAAGTTTAAAAGGCATTGCAGCCGGGGTGTGCGCAGTGGGGCTTTGCGCTCTTGCGCGCAAGGTGAAATCCAGGGTTGGGACGCTGGATATTGCCCAGTCTCTGGAAGGAATCCCCTTTCCCGGCACGGATCTCTACTCCTTCCTTGCCACGCGGGAGCTTAAACCCATGTATACGGAGATGGCCGGCGAGATTCTTAAGGAGAAAGAATTTCATAAGCTGCTGGATATATCTACAGGGTTGGGTTATATGCCTATAGAACTTGCCCTTCATTGCAAAGACTGCCTGGTTATAGGCATGGATGAATCTGCAGATATGGTGCGCATAGCAGAAGACAACGCCCGCGCCTCACACGTTAGAAACACCGTGGATTTTGTTACCGGAAGCGTAACAAACCTTCCTTTTCCCGGGCGTTACTTTGATCTTGTGACAAGCATTAACGTGCTCCATCACTGGGAAGACCCTGTATCTGTTATGGAAGAGATTTATCACGTCCTTCTTCCGGGCGGAGAGTTCTGGATATACGATTACCGCTATGAGACGCCGCAAAAGGTATGGGACGATGCCAAAGAGCGGCTCCCCCTTTACCTGCGCCTGCCGTTTACAATTGGGCCGGTTGGGGGTTGGAAGGCAGCCTACGCCGAAAGAGAACTACGCCGGATGATTGAAGGCACCCGTTTTGAGGTACTCTCCATAGAACCCAAAACCTTTACGATCTTTGAACAGAAGCTTCCCGCTTTTACCCTGGCACGCCTCCGCAAACCGTCTACCACAACGGATTGATTGCGCTACTGCACAGCCCAAGCATCGAAATGTTTTTCTGCCCTGTACAACGCCCGCGACGTGCTTTGCACTCTGCAACCTAGGTATCCAAGACATATTTTATAGCCAGGCTGGTAATTAATTGACAAATATCCAAAAAGGCATTACCATGTTAGTTGCTTTCTGCTTTGCAGCAATGTTGCTTTTAAAGCCAGCAGTCAAGTGTTTTACCTTAATTAATTCAGCCATACTACTATTATATTTATATTTAAGTATAACCAATCCAGATAGAGCAGATTAACTGCATTTGCTTCAGCTAATTAGGGTCACCGCGTTCTCCGGCATAACCGCAATGCAAAAGCTACAGATTTTTTAACACCAGGGGATGCATATGGGTTATATGTTTAGCAGCATAGCTGATAATATAAAAATACGTGCAAAGCATATTATAGTAATGGCCGATATGCTGGCCATTCTCTGTGCGCTCTTTCTTGCATTATTGCTGCGATTTGACAATATGTCCGCCTCTGCAATCTACGCCACATACCTGGCGCCTCATATCTACAGCCTGCCGGTAGTAGTTGTTCTCTACATTTTTCTGCTATCAAAGCACCGGCTATACAGATATGCATGGCGTTTTTTAAGCATAGAAGTAGTATGGTCTATTTTCTGCGCCAACACTCTTGGCTTAGCCTGTATGATAATAACGCAGCAGCTCATTGATGACAGTACTATGCCCATGTCCGTACTTATTATATTTTGGATGCTCTGTTTTATTTTTATATCCTCATTCAGAATTATGTTAAGGGTGATCAACAGATATATACACGCTTCCGGCCGTTCAGCCAAAGCAGTAAATGATGTTCTTCCAAAGAGGGCCATAATTATTGGTGCAGGCAACCAGGGAGCCAGGGTACTGCACGCCATAAACGATGATCCAACGCTCAGGTATAATATTATCGGTTTCCTGGATGATGCGGATGAAAGACGCGGTATATATGTAGGCAACATACCTGTTCTTGGGCATATAAAGCTTCTTAAAAACTATGTTCGCAATAAAAAAATAGATGAGGTTATAGTAGCTCTCTCCGAATCTGATTATGAAGAAATTCGTCCGCTTGTACTTGCCTGCAGAAAGAATGGTATCCCTGTTAAAATAGTCCCCAGCTTCTCTGACACGCTTTCCTCCAAGCATCCCATCAGATTTGAAGATTTTTCTGTGGAAGATCTGTTGCGCAGGCCTGCGCAATCTACAAATATAGAATCCTTCGGCAACTATCTTACAGGAAGGCGCATCCTGGTTACCGGCGCGGGGGGTTCCATAGGCTCCGAGCTCTGCCGGCAGATTATTGCCCTGAAGCCGGAGAAGCTCTTTCTACTTGGGCACGGCGAAAACTCCATCTTCCAGATACTGCAGGAGCTAAAAAGGGATTATCCGCAGCTTGCAGACCAAATTGCACCTATTATTGCCTGCGTTACAAATAAAAGGCGGATTGACCAGATATTTAATTCTGCTCGCCCGCACATAGTCTTCCATGCCGCCGCACACAAGCACGTGCCACTTATGGAACAGAACATTATTGAGGCAGCCAATAATAATGTGATAGGAACTTATAATATTGCAGAGGCATGCGGCAAGTTTAAGGTAATGAAGATGGTGCTGGTTTCAACAGATAAAGCCGCAAAACCGCACAGTATAATGGGCGCAACAAAATGGCTCTGCGAATCCGTGATGCTATCGGGCGCCAGGCGCTGGGAATCCACCGCATTTATAGCAGTAAGGTTCGGCAATGTTCTTGGAAGCCGGGGGAGCGTTATCCCCGTGTTCAAGGAGCAGATAAAGAACGGCGGTCCGGTTACAGTTACACACCCGGAGATGACTCGTTTCTTTATGACCATCCCGGAAGCCTCCCGATTGGTGGTGCAGGCGGGCGCCGTAGGTGATTCCGGCGAACTCTATCTGCTTGATATGGGTAAGCCCGTACGCATACTGGATCTTGCAGAGGATATGATCCGCCTCTCCGGCCTTGAACCTAATGTGGATATCAGGGTGGAGTTCTCCGGAATCCGTCCGGGCGAGAAGCTTCACGAGCAACTGACATCAGAGACTGAACAGATTGAGAAGACAGAGTGGGAAGGCCTCTCTATTATACACAGGCCGGAGACGCTGAACCCTGCCCGCATGCCGGAACTTATTTCACAAATGCTTAATGTGGTAGAGGGCGGCGATGATTCTGAGATGCTGGCACTGTTCCGGGAGGTTGTTGCCGGGTACCTGCCAGATTATGAACGCAGTATTACAACTCCGGGGATATCATCTGCGCAGCCGACTTAGGTATAGAGCCTGGCAGAAAGCAGGATTAGCATGATAGATATACATTCCCATCTGCTGCCGGGGATG
>CALNCU010000003.1 GCA_937875395.1 uncultured Armatimonadota bacterium
GTCGTTGTCGTCGTATCCTGCATATTCGGCTTCGTTTATGGCGTTTCCTTCTGTGCCGCTTGCTCTTGTTATGCGCAGGTATGGGCTTCTGTAGTTGGTCCAGTCGTAATCCTGGGGTTGTGATGCTTCTATTTCGAATGGATTAGCTTCAGATAAATCTTACTATTTTGAAGTAGCTACACTCCATTCCATTACTAGCCCTTCTATAATAAAACTCGCCGCAAGGTATCTACCATCAGGCGAAAAAGCAATACTTTCAATCCCAGGATACTTAATACGAATGGTTTGAAGCACTTCTCCTGATTTTACATCTTGGAGCACTATATAACTGTTGAAAGTATTAGTTTGTTTACCATCAATTCCCTGTTGCACCCGTATTCCCGTAACAATCATCCTCCCATCTTTTGAGAATGAAGTGCACCAGGGAATTGAGGTGCTTTCATATGCGGTATTAAAACTGGTATATCTATGAAACTTAACATCCCATATTTTTACTCTATTATCTCTACTAGCCGATGCAAGTAATTTACCATCAGGCGAAAAGCTGGCTGCACGCGACCTAAGACCCTTTACTTGATATACAATATTTCCTGTATCCACACTCCATAGTGTTAATGCCCCATTTGCTCCGCGGCTTGCCAGTAGTGCTCCGTCAGGTGATATAGCCAGACTTGCCATAAAGTTGCCTGTGGATGCTGGTATTGATTTAACAAGTGTCCATGGATCCACTTGCCATATATTGAATCCGGATGATTTTCTCCCAATAAGCAGATTACCTCTAGGTGAAAATGCCACCGCATCATCCGCACCCTTAATCTTTCTAATCAATTTAAGGGTCTTGGCATTCCATATCACAACGTATCCCCGACAGTCATTGCTTGCAATATACTTCCCATCCAAAGAAAATGTTATGCTCTTTACAAGATCACTGTGACCTTTTAACACCCCTATACGCTTTCCGGTATTCGAATTCCATAGCCATATGGTACCGTCCTTCCCGGTTCCTCCAATTATTCTGCCATCTGGTGAAAAAGCTATATGCCTTATGGGTGAGTGCATTTGCATGCAACGCGTTAGTTGCAATATTTGATACTTGCCACTTGATATTGATGGATTAATGGTGCGAGCGCAAGATGCTAGCAATATTAGCATGAATATACAGGCTGTGATTTTGAATATACATAATCCACCGGTAATATGGTGTTTCATTTATACCTCTACTTCTTAGCAGGAAAAGTAGTGATTTCAACTACCAGCCATAGCCAGAGTAATTCTTGATCATATTCAAGCAATCCTGACAGAACTCCACATCACCATTCATATCATAGCACATATATAGCCATGGCTTGAAATGGTAAACCGCCTGCGCAGGTAATCTCCGGCATATACGGCATGAACTTTAAATACATGCCGGAACTTGGCTGGAGATACGGCTACCCCGCCACCATTGCATTCATGATTGCCATTGCGGGCGCCCTGTTCTACTACTTCAGAAAGATCAGGTGGATATAGGTTTGCTATATGGTAAGCAGAGGGAACCATTTTCAATCCCCTCCGCTTGACGGCGTCATTTCTTCCTGGAAATGGTTTTTGTGGGAGTATTTGCAGCTGACTGTATTGCAGATTTCATATTTTCCACGAACTCTTTGGGACATTTTATTATGACTGCCGGGATTGGCTCTGTTGAGGCTATCCGCTCTTTACCGTTTTTGTTTTCAAGGGTTATTTGGCTTGTTATTGCAAAGTAACCGGTTCCTGGGTCAAACTTTGCTTCCATGGCCTTATCTTTGCCGGTATAGAACCGGATTTCATATTTAACTGCCTGGCTATTAAGGGATTCTTCTGTTATTTCTTTGCTGCTCTTGAGCAGGCTTTGCACTGCTTTGATGGTCGCTGTGAAGTTTTTACTTCCTTGTTTTATTTTGTATTGTTTGCTGGAGGTCACTTTGTTTGTTATGTTGATTGCTGTGCATCTCTCCAACGCTTCGGCGGTTTTTTTTGCGTTCGCTGGGCCTTTTGGTTTTATTGGCGCCAGTAATGTAGCCTGCTGGGCATCAATTATTACGCCTGTTGCTGCGTTTACTCTTATCCCGTATGCAACATATTCTCCTATTGGGAGGATTCCGCTTATCTCCATGCTCCATTCTAAGGTTCCATCGGGATAAACCAACAGCCATGGACTGGTACGCACTTCCAAATCCTGACTTATGCCTACATATTGCTTTGCAATGTCTATGGCTTGTTGTGATGTAACTGTAGGTGCACTGGGTGTTGTTACTGAGACTTTGCAACAGCTATAGCCCATGATCTGTCCTGTGCTCGGATTTACGCTTACAGTCACATCATTAAGGGTTTCTGCATCATAGGCTATCTTCTGTATCCAATGGAATTCCCAGCCATTTTCAATCCATTTTGAGCTCTTCAATTGAAATCCCATACTATCAAATCCGCTGTACTTGGCTCGTGCATAGGCTAATGCTATATCATAGCACTGGCCCTGGTTATGGCTACCGTATGGTTGTGATTGATACTGTTCAGACCATCTATCCGTGTATGATACCCCTGTTATCATTCCACTTAATGCGTCCACACCCCAGTCACGTATAGGGCGATTCTTTGAGAGTGTGTAGGTGCTGCCGTTAAAACCAAACCTGGGACTTGGATCAACTATCAACTCAATCTCATCAAATTCCAAGCTTTGGTCGCCTTCAAAATTCCTGACCGCCTGTATTGCTTGTTCTTCGGTTATGTACTGCGCCTGGGCACGGCATCCACTTAACCCGCATATAAGTGAAATGCTTATATAAATACAAAATATT
>CALNCU010000004.1 GCA_937875395.1 uncultured Armatimonadota bacterium
AACCCCCGGGGTGATACTTCGGTCGCAGAGTGCCTTGGCACGCCGCTGCCGAAGCCTGGCTCGGAAATGTATATGATAAATTGCTTTGACATAGGGACTTAGATAAAGACTGGCGGAGAGGCCATAGTAGATGCCTCTCCGCCTTCGTTTTATATTTGGTTATCCTGACAACTTGGAGACATCTACTACGGCAAAGCTTTTTGGCCGCCATAAAGACCGTGCCCGCGGAGTGCTTCAATACCTGGAGGCAGGGGAGAGCAAGGAATATCACCTTGAAATAGGAATCCTCTGCAGAGCGCTGTAAGGGCGCGGCCGGTCTCCGGCATAAATATGCGCCAAAAGGAGCCCCGTCTCTATAGTGAACTCGACCATCCGGCAGCCGTTGGATATCAGTCAATCAGCATCTAAATAGCGCCTCCTAATCCCGGAACATGTTTTGCAGCATTGCAATGCGGGGAAAAGGGGAATCGGATACGCTGTGATTTACCTTGATAGCTACGGTTGAAGGAGGCGAGATATATGGAACACAAAGAACCGGAGAAGCACGAACTCCGCGAGAAGGAAGAAGGCATCGCCGGACGTAAGGGCGGAGCGGCTTCCATGGCTGCCGGCGGCGCCTTTGCTCGTGAAGAGGCAGAGACGGGTATTCTGGCAAGCCGCGATCTAGTGCGTTGGGGGCCCATATGGGCAGGCCTGCTTCTTGCGCTGGGCATTCAGCTTGTTCTTGGCATGATAGGACTGGCTGTTGCGCTTAGTTCTTACAACCCAAACGCGGCCAACTTTGCAGCCAGAGTGACGAGCACTCTTAGTATATGGTCTGTTGTAAGTGCTCTTATAGCTCTGTTTGTTGGCGGGTTCATAGCAGGCCGGATGGCGGCGGTGCTAGGTCTGCGGAACGGGTTGGTGCAGGGCTCTGTAGTCTGGGCGCTGGCTGTTATAATAGGGCTGGTGCTTAGTGCGTTTGGTGTTGCAGGCGTCCTTGGCTCAGTCACAAATATAGGCACGCTCATGGCTCGCGGTGCAATGCTCACCGGCCCGGAAGCTACCACCCTGGTACGCAGCGCGGCTGCCGGAACATGGTGGGCCGTGGTAGGCGCCATATTGGCATGGGCTGCCGCTGCCGGAGGTGGAATTCTGGGAGCGGCTGCGCATGAAGAGCGCATAGAGCATCCTTAAGCATATGCTAATTAAAAAGAGCGGACTCTCCATTTACAGGATAGTCCGCTCTTTTTCTTTTTAGATTATTCCTCAGGGGATTCTTCATACTCCTCCGGCTCCTGCGACATATACTCAGAGTACATTTGAGCCTCTATATCAGACTGTTCGCGGGGATGATATTTGGGTGGCATACATCCGCTTCTGTAGACTTCAACAGTCTCGGCAGGAGTACGCGGATTTTTGCAGACCATCTCTTCTGCAACGGTCAACCGCTCGTTCTGCCAGTCGTCGTCCCATGACGGATCCCATTCTGCCTTAGGTTTAGCCATGCATTGCCTCCATATAGAGCGCTTTAGATGTTTCTCATCGCAGAGTTTCCCAAAATTCCAATATATCAAACGTAGGCGCAGGCCAGGAACAGCGCGGCAGTAGTTCTGAGGAAGAATTGGGTATACAGATTATATAAGAGTGCTTCACCAAAAAGTTATAATGGTTGACAATGCTTCGCAGCGGCGTGCCAAGGCACTCGTGAGCCGAAGTATCAACCCATAATTAATTTGGTTAACCAAGAGAATAAGATACCAAAATTTTAATGGATAACAAAGCTTTGTTGGCGCGTACTGAAGGGAGTGCTTCCGGTATGAGAATGACCAGGGAGTCTTACGCAAAGGAAGTATGGAAGGCGGTGTTGGCCGTCCGGGAAGGTGCAAAGGATATAACCTGTCCTCATGAAGATTGCAGCGAAAAGCTCCGAATATTCTCTACCAGCATACAGGCAGGCACAACCATTGTATGTTCGCAACACGGCGTTATCTTTAGAGAATAGGCGGCAGGGAAGCAGAAGGCCTCCCCGCCCGCATATTCTTTCTGTGCTTATGCTGCAACAGATTCTTTAAGCTTTCTGCCGGGCCTGAATACGCAGGTGGTGCTGGCAGGGATGGTAAGCTGCTCGCCGGTTCTTGGGTTTCTTCCCATACGTGCGGCTCGCTCCCTGACATCAAAAGTCCCAAATCCTACAAGGGAGACTTCCTGCTTGTTACCCAGGGTCTCTGTGATTGTATCCAGTACGGCATCTACCGCCACAGCGGCATCCTTCTTCTTCATGCCGGTTTTTGCCGCCACAGCATCTATCAATTCTGGTTTGTTCATGATTTTCCTCCTTATGAATTATCCGGTGAAAAGTGCGGACATTGCCTGAACGGATGGCCTGCTTATGCCCACAGCTTTTTGGGGCCGCTTGAATGTACGGCAGCCGCAATTTACAAAGCTTTTACCCAAAATATCTATAAAAAACGTGATTTAGCCAGGAAATACCATGATTTTTTGAATAACACCGCCAAAGTCTTTTGTGGTAGACTAAAAATACGCTCTTTTGGAGGCTGAATTTACTCTTGCAGAGGTGGATATATGGATTTCTTATTTAAAACCGCCGGGAACATACTCTTTGGCGCCGGAAAGTTGCAGAAGCTTGGGCATCTGGTTGGCGAGATGGGCGGCTCTGTAATGCTTGTGACGGGCCGGACAGCTCTTAAAAAGACGGGCCTCTTAGATAAGATTCTGGCCGATTTTAAGGGCCGGGGTTTAAAGTCCACGGTCTTTGATGCCGTGCCGCCTGAACCCACTCTTGGGGTGGTTGAGGATGGGGTGATGCTTGCAAAATCCTCCAACGCAGATGTTATTGCCGCGGTGGGCGGGGGGAGCGTACTGGATGTGGGGAAGGCCGTTGCCGCCCTTGCTCCGTCAGGCATAACTCCGCGGGATTTTTTTTACGGCACACCCATTCCGGGGAATGGCCTGCCGTTTGTTGCCGTGCCCACCACCGCCGGTACCGGCTCAGAGGTAACCGCGGTCTCCGTTCTTATAGATGATGGGAAGGCTCATGCCAAGGTAGGCACCAGAAGCCCGTACATGTTCCCTGATCTTGCAATTATAGACCCCGTACTTATGCTTACCGCCCCTCCAGACGTTACGGCTAATTCCGGCATGGATGCTCTCTGCCAGGCAATAGAGGCGTATGTATCCAGGGGTGCAAGCCTGGTTACGGATGTGTTGGCAGCAGATGCCGCACAGCGCATGATATTGGCACTCCCCAATGCGTATGCAGACGGCGGAAACCTTGCGCACAGAGAGAATATGGCGCTTGGGAGTCTTATGGGCGGCATGGCGTTTGCAAATGCGCGGCTTGGGCTTGTCCACGGTATGGCTCACCCGGTGGGCGTGCGGACGGGACTCCCTCACGGCCTTATCTGCGGGCTGCTTCTGCCTGCCGTGATACGCTTCAACGCTCCCGTGTGCGGGGAGAAGTATGCCCGCCTTGCATGGGAATCCGGCCTTGCGCCCCGTGATTCCTCCGTGGAGGAGGCGGCAGAGGCATTGGCGGCGCAGGCAGACCGGCTTAACAACATCATGAGCCTCTCTTCCCGCAAAAAAGAGTTAAGGGTTCCAAAGGAAGCATGGCCCGCCGTAGTGGAACAGGTGCTTATCTCCGGCTCCACCAAGAGCAACCCCCGGTATGTGACTCCCGATGATGTGCTTGGCATTCTTGGAGAGCTATAGTTTCTACTTGAAGCTGGACGGGCTATCACCATGACGGTTTTCAAGACCGTCCGGTTATTTTCGCGGGGTATGGATTGCCGCCTGCCCGGTTGGGCAGAGGTGGAGGAGGGGGCATTCCGTATGGCGGGGGTTCCTTGCAGTGCATATATCCCGCCCAAGGAAGAGTATAAGGTTGCTAAAATGGGTCCACTCTTTGTGCGGAACAATCTCCATAAGCTGGCGTTCTACCTTTACGGCATTCTTTTTTGCGGCGTCCTCCCGGTTTACAAGACCCAGGCGCGCAGAGACCCGGAGCATGTGCGTATCTACAATAACCCCGGGAATCCCAAAGGCATTCCCAAGCACCACGTTTGCCGTTTTGCGGCCGACTCCTCTAAGGTTTGTAAGCTCTTCCATTGTGCCGGGAACGCGCCCGCCAAACTGATTTATTATATCTTGTGAGGTCTCTATAATAGACCGGGCTTTCTGGTGATAGAACCCGGTTGCGTGAATATCCTGCTCAAGCTCGGCCGGATTGGCGTTTGCAAAATCCTCCGGGGTTCTGTACTTTTTGTAGAGGGTTTTTGTAACCTCGTTTACCTTGACATCGGTAGATTGGGCGGCAAGGATGGTTGAGATGAGCAGCTGGAACGGGTTGTCATAATCCAGCGTAACAGTGGCATCAGGGTACTTTTCTGTTAGTATGCGGATAATCTCAACCGTGCGGTGTTTTAATTCCTCTGACAATTCCTGCCTCCATTGCGGTGCTGCCTTGAGAGTATACAACAGGCGTGCAACAATGTCAAAATCAGGCGGCCTGAATTATGGTTTCAGCAATCATCTTATCTGCAAGTTCATCAGACCGCTTCCATGCCACTATCTTCACCCTGCTTGCAATCTCTATAGCATGGCGAACCTGATCTGCCGTGGCACCAACTTCAAGGGCTCTTCTAATATGGTACGCAAGGCAGGCGCTGCAATTTCCGGCATATGCTGATGCCAATGCAATAAGTTCCTGGTGCATCTCATTTATCTGCTGCTCTTCCATTTCTACACTCCCGCATATTTGTTAGTGCAGTTATTCCCGCAGAGGCAGATGGTGAATCTGAAGATTGATGCAGTCCGTCTCCACCGGCTAGTTGATGCGGAACATTCCCACCGTAAGCTGGCCCGCCGCCCTGCTGCTTGCGTGTCCGTCTGCCCAAAGGATGTTTGCACGCTCATTGTGGAGCGCACGCATGGGGTTCGGTATATCGCTTGCCGCGGTAGAGTTGCTCAGGACGGGGATAGGGGTGTCGTCTGGTGCGTCGCCTACTTCAAAGAGTCCGTTATCGTAAAGGGCCTCTATTGCAAACACGGTCTCCGTGGGGTTGCTTACGGATGATTCTGGGATGTTTGCCAGGAGCGCGTTGAGTTCATAACTTATCTGCAGTTCCCGCCCCATTGGGTCTGTGGGGCAGACGTAAATTCCGCCTCTTCCAAGAATATCCTCAGGGTTGGGGTAACAGCCGGAATCCATGGAATGCATGGCGGCGCTCATGCCTATCTGGCGCAGGTTGTTCATGCACATCGTCTGCCGGGCCTTCTCTCTTGCAGTAGAAAAGGAAGGGAAGAGTATGGAGGCAAGTATGGCTATTATAGCCATAACCACCAGGAGTTCTATCAACGTGAACCCGGAGCGAGTCTTCATATCTAACCTCCCCCGGAAGGCTGGGATGCGCTTTCTTTCTATATATATTAGAAGCAGGGAGTCTTGCAGTACCTCTATCTGTTATTACGGACGCGAGCCTGTAATAGTTCCAGAATTTTGATAACGGATCTTTATATTGACAAGATGATTGCAAACTGTTAGCATATTTATCACTTTGTTCTACAGGCAGTTATCAAGCATTCGGTTGCTATTATCAATTAAGTGAGGATGAGTATGAAAAAGATTCTGATGCTGATGGTGGGTCTATCTCTTGCGCTTTATGCGCCGGCATCCGCCGCAGAGTTTGCGGATTTACCTATTAATCACTGGGCATATTCGGCTGTTGCAGAGCTTTCCAAAGCCGGTATCGTCCAGGGCTATCCCAACGGTACATTCAGCGGGCAGCGTTCCATATCCCGTTATGAGATGGCATCAATTATTCAAAGGACTATTCCTGTGCTGCAGGAGGCAGTAAAGGCCAGTCTTCCGGCGCCTGTGAAGCCCAAACCCGGCCCGCAGGGGCCGCGGGGTCAGCAGGGTGTCGCCGGTCCGCGGGGTGCCGCCGGTCCGCGGGGCCCACAGGGTCCAAGGGCCAGGGAGCTGGATACCATTATAGCTCTGGTGAACGGATTCAAGCCAGAACTCACCGCCCTTGGCGCTAACATTCCGGCTATACAGAAAGACATTGCCGCCCTGCAGCAGAGAGTTGCCGCAGTAGAGGCAGAGCAGGCCCGCGTAAAGTTCAACGGTGAAGTAACATTCATCGGCCGCGCAGAAGTCAACAACTCCGGCGAAGATTCCTTAGGCATAGGTCTCCTGGCATTAGACCGTGACGGCCGCGCCATGGTTAATGATGTAAACTCGACCAACCCCGGCAACCTGTTCAGTAATGTTACAGGTTTCACGGACTTCCAGCTTTCC
>CALNCU010000005.1 GCA_937875395.1 uncultured Armatimonadota bacterium
CAGTGGCCCATCTCTGCATAGTTGTAAACCTGCCCCTGCTTGTTTACCTTGCACCATTCTCTATGATGCAGGGCATGCTCATGGTCTATCCCCGCATTGAAGTATGCCGCCACCCTTATGCCCTGCTCATGGCAGGCCGATACCATCTCCCCAAGCATGTCCTCGCACACCATTCCGGGGTGCACTGTGCCGATCTTAGTAGGATAGTATGCAAAACCCAGATTGCATCTGGCAAAAACCGTGATGTAATCCACCTTCGCCTTGCTTAGCGTCTGTGCAAACTCCTTTGCGTTAAAATCCCGGCCCACATCATAGATACTGGGCATGGTATGAAAATCCAGGTGGACGGCATATTTGGGCAGACCTCCTGTTTGCTTGTACTGCATATCTCCTCCGTTACTCTTCGGCATATTTTATGGTTATGTGTTTTCCGTTTGCGCAGTCTTTAGCATTAATAGAGAGCAGGCGGCGGCCAGGATCATAAGACCATGATTCAGTTCCGGCTAACTCCATACCGCTCTCTAGTATGCGCTCAGGCTGATGCGCGGTGCGTATGTTAATCACAAAATCTCGGTTTTCCGGCATATCCCTGTACCGGCCGTTCCTCTTTGCTATATCTATGAAAGCCTCTCTATCTTTGCGAATAGTCCTTATTGTTGTAATGGCTGATTCGCCATGTTCATAGCCAAAGCTTATGCCATCGTCTTCGTACAGTGTGAAATCTGAATCTTCACCCTCATAGATGTTAAGAATTATCCTGTCCCACGGCCTCTGACCAATGTAATCCATAGGCTCCAACATTGGAATAATTGCTCCAGCGCGAACAAACAGCAGCCCTCCTCTATTATCAGGATAGGCGCATTCTATATTGCCCGGTCCTTCATACTCATCTCCGCACCAGTAATCTATCCACCTTCCGGCGGGAAGGTATACTTTGTTGGTGAATGCCCCCACCAGAATCTCTCTGCCCAGAAGGTATTGATTTAGCAGGCTATAGGTATTGCTATCTTCCTGATATTCAAGCGCCATCGGGCGTAGAATAGGAAGCCCTGTCTTGTAGGCTTCATAGGCATAGCTATACAGATAAGGCAGCAGACTGTAACGCAGATGATCGTAATACCTGAAGGTATTCGTAAGTTTATCACCCAGCAGCCAGGGATGATCCCATGTGCCAAAGCTGTTTACCTGCGACCAGGGCTGCAGGAACCCAAAGTGTATACCTTCGGCGCTGGTTATGCTCATATCGCACGTAGTGTAAGTATGACCAGTAAATGCCAGATTTAATGAGGCTATAAGCGATTTGGGGCCGCCGCCAGTGTCCCCGGCCCATGTGCCGGAATAGCGCTGCAGCCCCGCCCAGCCATCGGGAGTAAAGATTAACGGACGGCGGTTTGTGTATTCTTTGAATCCTTCGTACATCTGGCGGCTATAGAGCAGAGGATACAGGTTATGCATCTCTGCATCGCACATTCCGTTGCCCCACATTCTATCCGGGTGTTCCAGCACCTGGTTGGACCCGTCCTGTTTAAAGAAATCGGCGCCCTGATCTATAAATTGCTTGTGGTGTTCAAACCATGGTTCGTCGGGATTTGTGATGTCATCCAGTATTACCGGAGTGCTTGCCTGCGCCGTGCCGGGAACCAGCGGAAACATTGCTTCCTCATCTTCCCGCATGGAAATACTGCTTTCTGCATGAGCCGCGGGGGTTGGGTCCTTTGATTCAGTTGAGATGTATTTTGCCATGCGGTCTGCTTCATAGCTCAGGTCATAGTCGTTGCATTCCCAGAGTTCCAGCTTATATCCCATCCGCTTCAGCGCAGATATAAACGTTCTGTTTCCTCTTGCGACCCAGGATGGCATATTGAACCTCTCCGGGTGCCATTCCCGTTTAGTGCTGAAATCGTAGTACTTTGCCATCCAGCCCGGCTCAAGACCTATTACATCGCATGGGATGTCTTTGTCTCTGAAATTCTGGGCATTTGACATTACTTCCTTGTCATTAGCATCATCCCTGCATAAAAACCAGAGGCCGAACGACCACACAGGCGGAATAGGAGGCCTGCCGGTTAAGCCGGTATATCTATCCAGTATCCGAGCAAAGGTTGGCCCGTAGATGATGTAGTAATCCGGATTGCCGCCCGTAACATCCCAGTAGCACATGCCGGCATCCGTAAATCCCATATCAAAATAATGCTTCCATGTGGTATTCGCCAGTATGCCGTAGCCCTTGCTGCTCATAAAGAATGGAACGGGTATGTAGCAGGTGACATTCCTGATCCACATTATGGCCTGCTTGCCCTTGTATTCAATGCCGTCTCTGTTCTGATCCCCAAACCCCACATACTTCTCATCTTTATCAGAAGATAAGCTGACCCGGTATCCCCTGTTTCTGAAGGATACCCCAAAGCGGTCTGCGCTCTGCACAAGAAGATTGCCATTGGAATCTGTGCAGGTCAGCTTGTGGGTGACTTTATCAACAACAACATTCATCTCATCCGTGCAGAGGACGACCTTATCTTCATCCTGGGAGATGCGGCAGTCAACCTTTTGCGGCTGGCCGGAGATAAATCCGTATTTTTCCAGCGCAGATATGGGAAGATTGTTAAGATTGCTTGTAGCATGCACCCTGATTATGCCCTCTCCCACAACCTGCAGGCTTATTTTGGAATTATTGCCGTCTGCCGCCTCAAAGCCATTTTGAGTGATTTCATATGTAGCATTAGCCAATTTTGACATGGGAATGTTAAGACCTTTCAAGTATTTTTGTGCAATAACTTCCACCTATTGGCGGTCTGCTGCAGTAATGGTGAAGACCTTCTTGGAATTATCCGGCATTTGCCCGGCCGGTACCATAGATCATCTTTATATCAGAAATCTAGAATTTGCCTTTATCCCAGATCAGGGAGGCCATATCCATAAGACGTGAGTATCATATAGCTTCGGAACTTTTATATTGGACATCTCTGATGCCTGGATGATGGGCGTTGAAATCATAAACATGTGGCGGGCTGATTCATTCTGCGCATAAAACGCACACCATCACTGCTTTTTGTCTATGAAAGGGTTATTCACCATGGGGTATCCTATTTCTGCTTGTAGATATAAAATACCTTTGTTTCCCCAGGTTCAAGGTGTACTCTAATGTTTTTTACATCCGTTTCCTTGAGCAACTCATTGCCAGATATGCGAACCTTTTTCATAATTTCACCATTATATTCTAAAGCATGATAATAACCCACAGGCATAATTATCCCTGCCTCGACTTCAGATACCTCTTTGCTCCAATTATTTAGAAGCAGAAACTTGGCAGTCTCACTTCTTTCTAAAACACCGGCCTCCACCTCATGCCCAAAACGGTTGAAGAGAAGCGGTTTGTTGTTACCTAGCAAACTATCAAGCATAGTTTTAGTATTTTTAATGTAACCGGCATCTCCAAAACATCTAGTAATATCATCAGTAACTACTGTGACATTGCCTGCTGTAGCAAGCTTTTCCATTATTGGTTTTGGATAAGGAATACCATACTCGTCCACGTCACCTAATTTATTGTAAATGAGTATCTTGGTTCCCTTTTTGGCCAATTCATCCAATATTTTTGCCGCTTTTTCACTCATAGCGTAAGAAAACGGAAGAATTACCAGCTTGTAATCTGCAAGCTCTTTGCTGCTCTGTAACTGTTCCTGGTAATACAAATCAAATGGATAGCCCTCCCTAATAAGCATTTCCATTAATATCTTGTTTTGCACAAAGCCTCTAAGCATCTCGACACTCATTCTTGCAGCGCCTTTATATGCTTCCTCATTACAATCTTTTCTTAGCTCTTTTCCAACATTCTTAAGTGCTTCCGGTAAATCAAGCAGCGTCATTGCAGTCTTTGTGTCAATCCCTTTTTCAGCGCCAATCTTTAATTGCCACCAATCCTCGCTGGCACGCGAATATATGAGAGCGATCTTTTTTGGCACTTTCAGTGAGCTGTTACCCACAGCATCTAAAAAATCCATTATAGAAAAAGCTTTTTTGGCCCACTTATCATTGCCTTCACGAAACAAATAATTATACCGATAATAAGCTACGCCTTTTCCTCCATGCATTATTGAGCTAACCGCCCCGCATGAGACATAATGAGGCGGCAAAGTAGCTAAACTGGCAGGATCGTTGTACCATGAAGCAGCATTATTGACGACTCCCGCCTTTCTATTATACGCAGCACCAATCAGTTTTTTTGTATAAATAGCCGGTTTTAGATAACCTCCATCGCCTGCATCGGTTGAAAAATACGGATCTGTTACAAAGATATCCGATTTTACGCTATGCCCTACTACATCCAGTGCAATGCCGTGTGCCATACGTAAATTTGTAGTATCTGAAGCGCTACCAATATTAGCACCGATTATAAGTGCTTTAGGATATGCCTTTTTACAATCTTTTAATATTTCTTCAAATACATTACCAATGCTTTCATAATTGAACACCACCCATTTACGATAGATATAACTATCTTCTACTTTTGTAGGAAGAGCTTTCCCACAATACGCTTTAAATCTCTCATGACATGGATCATTTTTGGCTATACTGGCAAGATTATGCCCCTTATAATAGTATTCATCAGGATATACACATATGCCATCTATTCCTTGGCTTAATGCTCTTTTTAATATTTTTGCCCACTCTGTTTTAAAAAAACC
>CALNCU010000006.1 GCA_937875395.1 uncultured Armatimonadota bacterium
TAGACTGGGTAACCACCTACGGAATAAGCGCAAAGGAAGTCCGGCAGATAACGGACGGCTTCGGGCTAAAGAACATCTGTTATACCTTCTTTGGGCAGGGTCTGCAGAGCGCGGATGCCTCCGTGCGGGCAAAAGCCCTTGTCTTGATGGAGGGGGAGCTGGATACGGCGGCAACCCTTGGCGCAGACAGGATAATGGTGGTTATGCCCGGCATACCGGACGTCCCGCGGGAAGAGACCCGCGCCTGGTCTCATGAGAGCCTGAATAAGCTTGTAGAGATGGGCCGGAAGAGAGGGATTGCCATCACCACAGAGCACTTCCCAAGCAGGTGGAGCCCGTTTATCACATCATCAGATATAAACCTTGCCGTGCGCGAAGTCCCCGGACTTGCAATAACCTATGATAACGGCAACGTGCTCACGGGCGGAGAGAACCCGGCAGATGGATACGTAAACTCGCATAAACATGTAATCCATGCCCACTTCAAGGACTGGACGATTGTAGAATCCGGCACCCCCGCCCTGGACGGCCGATGCTACAAAGGCGCCCTGATAGGCGAGGGGATTGTAGACCCCAAGCCCTGCCTGCTTGCCATGCATCAGCATGGATACAACGGTTACATCAACCTGGAATATGAAGGGAGCGATTACACTCCCGAAGAAGCCATGAGAAAGGCAACCCCTCTGCTGCAAAGCATGATAGCAGGTTTGTAAATTGCCGCATACATAAAGTGAAAGGTGAATAATATGACGTTACGTATTGGATGGGCATCATGCAGTATCACCCCGGAGCAGCCGGTTTTTGTCTCCGGGCAGTTTTGCGCCCGAATCTCCCAGGGCGTGCTTGATCCCGTTACATCAACCGTGCTTGCGCTGGAATCTGATGATAGAGGCTCTGGCGTAGTAATGGTGAGCTGTGACCTGGTGTGCATTCCCAATAATTTCCGTGATGCAGTACGCCGGTACGCAACACGGCTTTTGCCTCAGCTAAAACCGGAGAGCATCATTATTAATGCCACGCACACGCACACGGCGCCGGAAATACGCACAGAAAAAGATTCTCCGTTCGCCAGCACAGGCAGTATGCAGGGATTTGGAACCGGTGCCGGCAACGTATCAGCATTAAGGGATCTGGAGAAGAACGTCATGGCTCCGGCAGACTATGTTGAATGGGCTGCGTCGCGCATAGCGGAAGCCATAGCACAGGCATGGAATAGCCGGAAACCGGGCGGTATAGGGTACGGCATGGGGCACGCCGTGGTAGGGCATAACCGGCGTATCAGCTACTACAACGGAGAGACCCGCATGTATGGCAAGACAGATGATGCGGAGTTCAGCCATGTAGAAGGGTACGAAGACCACAGCGTCAACATTCTATGCACCTGGGACGCAGAACACCGCCTGACCGGACTGGTGCTCAATATCGCCTGCCCCTCGCAGGTGAGCGAGCACATGTACCTGCTCAGCGCAGATTACTGGCATGAGACGCGGCAGGAGCTGCGCAGGCGGCTTGGTGAGGACATATACATACTGGCACAGGCAAGCGCGGCGGGCGATCAATCCCCCCATCTGCTTCTCCTTAAGGCAGCGGAGGAGAGGATGTGGAAACTGACGGGGCGTACGCAGAGAGAAGATATAGCCGTGCGCATAGCAGATGCCGTTGCCGGTGCGCTGCCGTACATAGAGAAAGAGATAGACTGGCAGCCGGTATTAAGGCACAGCACAGAGACCATAGGCCTCCCCCGCCGGAATCTTACGGAACAGGATGTGGCAGATGCATCGCAAGAAGCAACACGCCTGCGCAAGGAGTATGAGAAGATTCTTGCAGACCTTGAGGCGCATCCGCAGCAGCACCAGCCCCTTGAATGGTATCAGTGGCTAACGCATAACTACAGGATGATGAAGTGGAACGAGGCGGTGGCGGAACGTTATGCACTCCAGCAAAAAGAACCCACCATACCCGTAGAACTGCACGCCCTGCGCATAGGTGATGTTGCGGTGGCAACCAATCCGTTTGAGTACTACCTTGATTTTGGGATGCAGATTAAGGCGCGCAGCAGGGCCGTACAGACCTTTGTAGTGCAGCTTGCCGGCGCCGGCACATACCTTCCCACCCAGCGGGCAATTGCCGGACGAAGCTACGGCGCCGTGGCGGCCAGCACACCGGTAGGGCCTGAGGGCGGACGCAAACTGGCCGAATGGTCTGTAGGCGCAGTCAACGCCTTCTTCCCTCA
>CALNCU010000007.1 GCA_937875395.1 uncultured Armatimonadota bacterium
CAGAATATAAAGCCCGGTTAACCTCAGAATTTTGCGGAATACCATCACTCCGCAAAATCCCTTTCATCCAGATGAAATGCCCGCTCCGGCCCCATCGCCCTCTATTTCTTTTATGCTTAGATTCCGCAGATGCGGGAATAAGGAGAGCAGTATCAGGCTTTGGGTAAAGCTTCATCCAGAGGGGACTTGGGCATGCGTTTTGGTTTTGCGGTAAAAGTTCTGGGCGAACCCGGCCTTAAATCAAACGACGCCAGGCGGTGGCAGAGCAATCCGCACCTTGGCGTAAGCCTTAACTATCTTCAAGATATCATCCGGTATTTAGAGAAAAAAAAGATTCGCATGTACCGGATGAGTTCAGACCTTGCACCCTACATTACGCACCCGGAGATGCCCCAGTTCCGCAACCAGATAGATGAATGCCTTGATGAACTTGCATATGTTGGGCGCATGGCGCGGGCGGCGGATATACGTTTAAGCTTTCATCCATCCCAATACATAGTGCTTAATTCGCCGGAAGAGAGGGTTGCAGACCTGGCCATTGCAGACTACCATGCAGAAGCCCGAATCCTGGACGAGATGGGACAGGGGCCGGAGGCGGTGGTTGTAACTCATGTGGGCGGCGTCTACAATGATAAATCGGCCGGCATGGAGCGTTTTATAAAAAACTACAACAGGCTCTCAGATACGGCCAGGCGCCGCTTGGTAATTGAGAACGATGAAACAAACTACAGCGTAGAAGACTGCCTGTATATCCACAGCCGCACGGGGATTCGCATAGTCTTTGATTATCTGCACCATATGAACCTGAACCCCGCCAAATGGAGCCTCTCTTACGCTCTGGGAGCCGCCCTTGCCACATGGCCTGCAGATGTAACCCCAAAGATACATTTCAGCTCTCCGCGCACAGAGCTTAGAGAGGTTAAGCGCAAAAACCCCATCACAGGGAAGAGCCGGGCAGAGCTTTTACCCCCGCTCTTAGACCAGCATTCAGATTATATAAACCCTTATGAGTTTGCGTTCTTCATGGAGCATACAGAGGGCTTGCGGGAATTTGATGTAATGATAGAGGCAAAAGGCAAGGACCTTGCGCTTTTAAGACTTAAGGAAAACCTTTCAAAGATGGGCCTCCCCACCTAACTTCCCCATAAACAGCAGCCGCATTTCCAATTTTAAATTGAAACCTAGTAATAAATATTTCCATAGCCTCCCCAAGTGATTTCATAAGTGCTTGACAAACCGGGCTTTCGTGCTACAATATACATACGTAGTATTGTAAACAAGTTTCCAAAACGGTCAGCTATATGTTTCCATAAGAATTAACAGCTTGCATGCAAAGAGTTCTGCACTAAAATCTTTTCATAATTCTAATAACTGTTACCACGGAGGTAAATGTAATGAAGAAGAGAGAGGGTTTGTCCGGCGGCTTCACACTTATTGAGCTCCTAGTTGTTATAGCTATCATAGCTATTCTTGCTGCCATTCTGTTCCCGGTTTTTGCACAGGCAAGAGAGAAGGCCAGGCAGTCCAGCTGCCAGAGCAATCTTAAGCAGATAGCCCTTGCAATAGATATGTACAGACAGGACTACGATGAATATTTTCCGTACTGCGCAAATGCTACAGATAACTGGACATGGGTTGGCGTTCTTTTGCACGGAAAGTACATAACAGCCAACAACCTGCTTATCTGTCCATCGTTTGCAGATTGTTCTTTTAAGAAAGATATCCTTAATGTAAAGCCGGAGAACGCCCTTAATCCTGCAAGTGCATGGCCGCTTAAATGGATACCGTACGGATATAATTTTGAGTATCTGGGCACCAGCGTCTACGTTACTCCCGGGGATTACACCCCGGCCAACATGGCCCAGCTTAAATCTCCTTCAGAGACAATTATGGTTGCGGATAACTGGTATTCTACCGATCCTTCCCTGAAAAGAGGTTACTGTATAATAAGCCAGACCGAGACAAACGGGTCCCCCAATGGCACCATACACAGCAGGCACAATGAGGGCGCCAATATTGCCTGGGCGGATGGTCATGTAAAGTGGTACAAAGATGCCAATATGACTGTTCAGAAGCCGGCAAATATGAACCGCGATTAACCGTTCAAGATATTTTTACATAAATTCTCCGGCCCCGTGCACTATGCGGGGCCGAATTTTAAAGTACATTGGAAAGAGCAGAAAAGTGCAGTTCAGCAGAAGCAAATCTACAGACCCCGGCGCAGACTACAAAGACTACAGGCCCCTGCTTATATGGGGGATGAACGGGCCCCTGACGCCGGAGAGCACCCGCCGTCAGATGGAACTCTTCTGCGAGTGCGGATACGGCGGAGTAATGGTGCTCCCCTGGGGCGGCCTGCCGTACCAGTTTATGTCGGATGAATGGCTGGACGCCGTGGAGTGCATTATCCTGAATGCAGAGAGCCGGGGCATGGAAGTATGGATATGGGATGATTGGATTTTCCCCAGCGGCTTTGCAGGCGGGTCTGTGGGACAGGAAGAGAAGCTTAGATCAAAACGCCTAAAGGTTCTGCTGGATGTTGTTTTGGAGGATGGTGAGCGCTACTCTATCCCCGCCCCTCCAAAATCCATTGCGGCAGGGGCCTTTGAGATAAATAAGCTGGATAATCCCTGTGGAAAGTACACGCCCGTCTGCGTGGAAGATGATATAAGTTACACCGCCGCCGGGAGAGAGCGGCTTGTAGTAGTGGGCTGGGAGTACGTTGGGGGCACGCGCGCCACAATAAAATCTCATAGCAGATTCCTTACAGACCACTCTGCAGATATCTACAAATCCGGGGACACGGACGTATGGTCTACGGATTTGCTCTCCCGTAAGACCACGGAATCCTACATAAGCTTTATTCATGAAGTCTACCGCAAAAGGTTCTCTGCGCACTT
>CALNCU010000008.1 GCA_937875395.1 uncultured Armatimonadota bacterium
CTTCTGTTTTCCTTAATTCCTTACCCAATTCCGTATCGCTTTCATCATGGTTTATCAGGGATATTGCAGCAAGCAGTTGAATATTTTTTGCCGGATAGCCATGTAACTTAGGCGTACCCACCATTATTCAACGGAAAACGGAGATACTCCTGCACGGCGGCATAAAAGTTATTGTATGCCTGCACTCGTTATATTCAACCAGCTACATCCCTGCACCAGAGCAAACCTTTGTTCGGTTTGCATAACCGTCCGGGAGGCTGCAAGACCTCCCAACATGACGGTTTTAATTGTTTAGAAGGGCGCGCCTTCTACCTTTGTGTAGGCTCGGAAGGCTTCTATGAACTTGTTTGTAATCTCTCCGGGGCGGCCGTCGCCTATGGTGCGGCCGTCAGCCAATACCACGGGGATAACCTCTGCCGCAGTGCCTGTAAGGAAGCATTCGTCTGCATTGTAGAGGTCGAACATGGTGAAGAGCTTCTCTTCCATGCTTATCCCCAGGTCTTTTGAAAGATCCATAACGGTGTTTCTGGTGATGCCTTCCAGTATGCCGGCATACGGCGGGGGGGTTATTACCTTTCCATCTTTTACCAGAAAAATATTGTCGCCGGTAGCCTCTGCCACATGGCCCTGAAGGGTCAGCATAATGCCTTCGCCGGCGCCCATTCTGTTTGCCTCAAGCTTTGCCTGTATGTTTGCAACATACTTGCCGGTAGACTTGATTCTGGGCTCAAGGCACTGGGAGGGCGGCACTCTGGTAGAGACCGTGACTACGCTAAGCCCGTTCTTATACATCTCTTCAGGGTAGAGGGCCAGCTGCTCTGTCATAATTATAATTGTTGGGTCCTTGACGCCTCTTGGGTCCAGGCCCAACCCTACGCCCCTGGTGATGGTGACCCTTATGTAGCAGCTGGATACTCCGTTGGTTCTGCATAAATTAAGTATTGCCTGCTCCATCTCTTCACGAGTGATGGGCAGATCAATCATAAGGGTGTGTGCCGATGCATATAAACGCTTTACATGCTCTCTTAATTTAAAAACTTTTCCGGAGTAGGCCCTTATGCCTTCAAATGCTCCATCTCCGTATAGTAAGCCGTGATTATAGACGGTGGTTGTTGCCTCCTCCTGTGGAACCAACTCTCCATTTATATAAACGACGCTACTCATAACAACCCCCTTGAATTCTATGTTTTAAGTATATCACATCCACTTTGTGCGCCGCAACACGCACCGACTGCCAAATTTTTAGACGGTACCAGGATAATCAGGGTTTGAAGACCGGTATAACGTAGGGGCCTTCGGGGATTACTGCAATAGAGGAATCCGCTGAACGTTCTACGCTTTCTGCAAGATGAGCCAGCAGGGATTTTACAGGGGTTGCTCCCGTAAGCCTTGCCTCCCCGGGCGGCAGTTTGGAGAAGAGGTGAACCGATCCCCTTAGCATGCATCTCACCTGCTGGCCCGTCTGCCATTCATCTACGTCTGCGTGCGCTTTTGCCCTGTATTCCCGGCAAAATCTCTCTACGCCTAAACTCAACAGGCGCTCCTGCACACTAACGTAGGATGCAGAACCCAGCCCCTCTGAGCATTCTGAGGCTATGAAGAGGTTGCCGCCTTCGCAAAGCAAGTCTAATGCGCCCACCATGCCCTTAACCGTCTGGTAGTAGGTTTTATCCAGCGGGTATCCGGCGCCCGTGGTGAGCACGGTGGAAAACCGCCTGCCTACCGGAACCATTGCGTAGTTTTTAAGAAAAGAGACTGCCGCCAGATGGCTCTCTGCAATCTCCCCAAAGTTTACATGGGAGAGCCTGCGATGCTCGTCTATTACGGTGTTCACTGCAAGTATCCGGCCTATCATGCGAGCTATCTCTATCTGCTCTTCATGGAGGGGGTTGCCCAAAAGGTTGCAGTTACGGGCGCCAGGGTCCTCCAGAAACCGCGCGTTGTGAACGGCGGTAATGGTATCTTTATGCGCTATGCCGGGGGTTATCAGCTTCCGCCCGCCGGAGTAGCCCGCCATAAAATGCGGCTCCACAAGACCGGTTACAATCTTAAGTTCAGATTCTATAAAACGCCGGTCGATTAAAACGGGGGTGCCGCGTCCAGTTTTCCCAAGAGAGACATGGTTTTTGCTATCTCTGGCAAAATGGTTTTCTATGCGGATATTTTTAAGCACCCAGGAATCGCCAATAAGTTCTCTAAGCTCATCCCCTTCGTTGGGACGGTGCAATCCGGTGGCAATAAGGATGGTGATACCGGATGCCGGGATGCCTGCCCGCATGAGTTCATGGATTATTGCCGACAGAAGAAGTGCGTTTGGGACAGGCCTGGTAATATCGCAGACTAGTATGCAGGCGCTGCTCTTCCCCTTTGCCTCCCTGACCAGCGTCTCCGATGCAACGGGGTTTGACAGCGCATCTAAAACGGCTGATGCGGGGTTTGGGATGACGGACATGGGTTTCTTCCGTATAACGTGGATATCCCAATCATCAGGAAGTTCAATGGGGAACCCTTTCCGTCCGTAATTAAGGGTTATCTGCATTTTCAACTCCTGACATGCTTAGTTGGCTAACCGAATGATGGTTACTACAGAAGATTATAACAGTTATGCCGCTGCTCTGCTTAGCAAGGCAGCGGCATTCTAAAATGCTTACAACCCAGGTATTAACCTCTATAATTAATTTGGCTAGCTACTAATACTCTGCAAACTTAGATTTGCAAGTTCAAACAAGGCTTCGGCAGCGGCATGCCAAGGCACTCGTAGGCCGAAGTATCTTCCCGGGGATTTTACCGTCCTGGGCTTCGGCAGCGACGCCTCCGGCTCTGCGACCGAAGCATCGTACTGGGGGTGCTCAGTTACAAAGACTTTGGCGGCGCCTTCGGCTCTGCTACCCAGGTGCCGCCATCCATAATTAAGTTTACATGCTGCTAGGCCCAGAACATCTCTCCGCTCTGCTCGCGGATAATCAGCCCTTTAAGGAATGAGACGGCCTTCTCAAAGCCTTCTGTCTGAGGCATAAGGCTGTCTTCATGCTCTATGGAGAGCACCCAATCATATCCCACCATTCTAAGGTTGCTTACAATATCTTTCCAGGTTTGGGCATCGTGGCCGTACCCTACCGTTCTAAATATCCAGCTCCGGTTTATCTCGTCGCCGTAGGATTTGGTATCAAGCACGCCGTTTACCGTCGTGTTTATTGGGTCTATCTTGCAATCCTTGGCATGGAAATGGTAGATGGCATCACCAAGTTTCCGTATTGCATGCACCGGGTCTATCCCCTGCCAGAAGAGGTGGCTGGGGTCAAAGTTTGCGCCCAACGCATCACCGCAGGCATCCCTAAGCTTAAGCAGGGTCTCCGGATTGTAGACCACAAAGCCCGGATGCATCTCAAAGCATATCTTTACGCCATGATCTTTTGCAAACCCGGCCTGGGATTTCCAGTATGGGATTACCTGTGTCTCCCATTGCCATTTTAGTATTTTGTCAAAATCATCGGGCCAGGGGCAGGTAACCCAGTTGGGGTATTTTGCCTGCGGAGAATCCCCCGGGCAGCCGGAGAATGTATTCACACGCTCCACGCCAAGTTTTTGCGCAAGCTCTATAGTCTTTTGCTGCACGGCGTGATGAGATTCTGCAATCTCTCTATTTGGGTGCAGCGGATTGCCGTGACAGGAGAGTCCGCTTATTACAAGCCTTCTTGATTCTATGGCATGAAGAAAATCCTGACGCTTAGACTGGCTTTCAAGGAGTTCATCCAGATTGCAGTGGCTCCCGCCGGGGTAGTTGCCGCATCCAATTTCAACTGCCTCTACGCCTACGCCGGCCACGTAATCAAGCATCTCTTCAAAGGGCATTCCGCCAAATGCAACTGTAAATATGCCTACTTTCAACTGCATACCTCTCTTTTAGTTTTATGGTGCCACAGAAGATTTGATGCAAGCCGGATACTTTGGCGGCTCCCATTGCCGAAGCATCCGGCTTAATCACTGTGACAGGCTGCCAGCCTACTTAAGCACAACTTCCCTGCCGCTTGCGGCGGACCGGTAGATAGCATCCAGTATGCGCACTACCTCAAGGCCGTGCTCGCCGGTGGAGATAAGTGTCTTGCCGTTTACAATGCAATCTACAAAATGCTTTATTTCATACGTATGCCCCGGCTGATTGGGGAACTTGGGGGTAATGTCTACCTCTACCCCGTTCATATCTTTGAATATTTTAAGGGGGTCTACGTTGGCGCCGCCCCTGGTGCCTACCAGGGTTGTGTAGAGATCATCTTTCTCTATATGCGATGCCCAGCTTGCCTCCAGCACAAGGGTTGCGCCGCTATCCAGGCGGATGAAGGCAGAGGCCAGGTCTTCCACATCAAAACCGCCGCCGCCGTCTCTGTAACCGTAGGCGCTTATTCCCTCTCCCTTGGGGCCGAACTGGGCGTATGTGGCGCCGGAGACAGTGGCTGCTTTGGGGTTTCCCATAAGCCAGAGCGCCAGATCAAGCACGTGCACGCCTATGTCTATGAGCGGGCCGCCGCCGGATTTGGACTTGGTAGTGAACCATCCGCCGTAGCCGGGGATACCCTTTCTTCTAATCCAGCCGGTTTTGCCGTAGTAGATGTCTCCAAGCTCGCCTTCTTCTATAAGCTTCTTTAGAACCTGGGTGTCTCCGCGGAACCGGTTATTAAAGGCTGTCATAAGAATTTTTCCGGACTTCTCTGCTGCTGCCAGCATCTTCTCACCATCTTTGAGGTTTGTGGTAAGCGGCTTTTCGCAGATAACGTGCTTGCCTGCATCCAGGGCTGCAACAGTCATCTCTGCATGCAGGTAATTTGGGGTGCATACGCTTACGGCATCTATAGAATCAAGCGCAAGCATATCCTTGTAATTTGTAAATACATTAGGTACGTTAAATTCTTCTGCTGCCTTTTTAGCTCTTTCTTCATTTACGTCACATATGGCAACTATCTCTGCATCCGGGCTTTCTGTATAACCTATAAGATGCAACCGGCCTATGCCTACGCCTATTACTCCAACACCTACTTTACCTGTTTTTTTCTTCACAGCCATTTTACAGTGAACCTCCATTGGTTGAGAACTAAAACGCTGGTATTCTAACACTTAGTTTGGAAACTGGCAACCTCTACTAAAAACTATTTTAAGGTTTGATGTAAAGCTGCAGGATGGATAAATAAAAACCCCCGGAACCATAAGGCTCCGGGGGTTCTGGTCTGATTTACATCAGCGCCATATTCAAGTGCTGATTAGTACTTGAACTGGATCTGAGCTGCTGCCACTGCGCCGCGGCTGTCGCCGCCTGTAGGGGTCAGACCAGTACCGGTGGTCTCCACTATCTGATAGAGAACCTTCAGGCTTGCGCCGGGGCTGAACGTGTGTCCAACACCCAGGGTGACAAACCGCTCTACCTCGTTAGCTGTACCAGCAACGGTAGGAGTGAGCTCAGTCTGCTCGTAACCAAGGTCAACGTTGTCTGAAGAGGTCAGTGCATACTTCAGGCCGGCCTTCCAGTAGTTGATCTTGTCAATTGCGCCGGTTGATGTAACCAGGCCCTTTGATACCGGTGTCCGGTAGGTGATCGGAGATGCGGTATTGTTGGGCTGCAGGAACTGGACATCGCCAACAAAGGAAAGGCCGGGGGTGAACGCGTATGTTACGTTACCCACAATACCCTTGATGTTGGTGGGGTTCACTCTGCTGCCCATTCTGTTCCAGCTGCCGGGTGCGGTGTAGTTGGTCTCTACCACGGTGTAACCGGCGCCAAGGCCGAGTTTGCCGGTCTGGTATGCCAGCTTGCCGTTCCATGCTGTGTTCTGCTCGGCGTAGCTCGCCGTGCCGGCGATAGGAGCCACTATGAGAGGATCGTTGAGCGCAGCATTAGGATCGCTCTTGTCCCACTCGCCTGTTACACCAATGCCTGCAACCGTCAGATTCAGGTCTGCGCCGTATATCTGGGTCTGAGCATTGGTAACTGCCGGAACCTGGGTGTTCAGGTATGTCAGGCCAAGGTTGCCGCCCCACGGTGTGCCTATTATTGCGCGGCCACCGAAGAAGGTACCCAGATCTTCAAAACCACCGGCTGTATTGAGAGCCAGTGACGGATTTATCAGCGGCAGACCTGTTGCACCGTTGACGTTGCCCACGGTGGACTTGGCGGCGAATGCGTTGAACGCAACGGAGCCTATGTTCATCTGGGCGTTCATACCGTCTATTACAAAGTCGCCATTGTCCAGGATAGGCAGGTATGCATAGCTATCCGGGTCGATGAACTTCATTGTGTACGGTGTCAGCTGGAACGGGAAGCGGCCCACGGTGAGACCGGTCTTGCCTACCAGCGGCAGGTTGAGCGCTGCATCTGCGTATGCATTCCACAGCGTGAACCTGTCTACGTTGGCAGTAGACGCAGAAACACCGTTCAGTGCAAACGGAAGGTAGTTGCCGGCGTCGATAAGGGCGGTTGCAGAGAGTGTGTCGCTGACTTTGCCCTTTACGCCAAGCTGGAAGTCCGTGAACCCTGTTACGTTCTGGAACACGTTGCCGGGGTTTGCAGTACCTGCACCTATAAGAGCACGGCCGTCCCTGTCAAAGGGAGTACCCTCGAAGTTACCCTCGCCGCGGCCGATGAATGTTACTTCACCGTTGAACTTTACGCGGGCCTGCTCTGCCTCTACTGCGGCAACTCTCTGCTGCAGGGCGGCAATGTCTTTCTTAAGACCTGCAACATTTACGCCAAGGCCTTTCAGTTCTGTTCTGAACTGGTTGACCAGTGACTGCATGGTTGCAAGCTCTCTTGCACCAGGTCCGGCTGGGCCCTGAACTCCGCGAGGTCCGGCAGGTCCCTGAGAGCCACGAGGACCCTGAGGTCCGCGAAGGCCTGCGGGGCCGGTTTTGCCGGTTGTACCGGCGGTAGGTGCAGGCAGTCCTGCCTTTACCGCGGCCTGGATGGCCGGGATTGCCCGGGAGAGCGCATCTGCGAACTCGTAGCGGGTGAGCGCGCGCTTGCCGTCAAATGTACCATCAGGGTAGCCCTGGATGATTCCGGCCTGTGCCAGCTGCTGTACTGCTGCGTATGCCCAGTGATCTGTGGGCACGTCTGCAAACTGCTGTGCGCTTGCCGGGAGGGAGATGGCTAGAACTAGCGCGGCTAGTATTAATAACGCTGTTTTCTTCATTACATCCTCCTTGAATGTTTACGTGTGTTGCGTGTGTGGCCTGAGGATGTATTTATTCCTGATCGCAC
>CALNCU010000009.1 GCA_937875395.1 uncultured Armatimonadota bacterium
GCCGCCTGGTTTATCTCTACGCTGTCAAAGTGAACAAAGCTGTCGTCCGGCCTAAGGTCGTTGTAGGCCTTCTGAACATCTGTAAGCCTGTCGTTCAGCCATTCCCTAAGCTCCCCCGGATTGTTTTTGAGGGCGGGCGGCGCGTTTGCAATAAGGGCTTCTTCAAGCACCCGTATATCTATCCTTGGCCAGCCCTGGTTGTGAATCACCTTTCTAAGGTCTGCTATCACGGCTATATCAAACCATATCTCCTGAAGCACGGGCGCCACCGGCGGACGGCCGTAGGGATCGTCTATCCACGGGTCTATAGGGATATACCAGAATGTCTCCGGGGAGAGTTGCACGGGGGTTCCGGCAGATGCGCCGTATGTTGCGCCGGAGGGGGGATAGTGCCATGCAACCAGATTGCCTGTTTCATCCCGGTTGAAGGTGATGGTATGCGGGTCTACGGCATAAAAATCTTCTATATCTGTAAGGTCTTCCGTGAGTGCCGCTTCCCCTACCACTGCGCCCTGCAGAAAACCAGACATAAGCCACTCTGTGATAAGTCCGTCTACTCCGCCGCAACGCTCGTTTATCCTGGGGATGAGGTTATCCAGCAGAGCCTTGCCCTGGTGATCGTCCTGCCCGCGGGCATCCTTTACCGTGAAGTTAAAGCCGGAAGAACCAAGCCTTAGCATGTTCCATACGGCAAGCCCCACGTCTGCGGAGAGGTCCGGCAGAAGGGAAAGAAGCATGGATGCCGGAAGCGCAGATGTTTCCATCCTGCTTACATCGTACCGCTCAAAGGGACGGCGGGGTATGTAGCTGTGCGGAAGCATGCCAAAGAAGCTGCTCCACTTGGGCACGGTCTGCCGCCCCGGACGGAGCGGTGCGCCTGTGTGCATATTATTTGGTTCGCCTAATTGTCTCTTTTGTTTTGCCATTATTTTGTCCTTGCCCCCAGAATAAGGGCGGATGCCGCCCGTGATATTTGTTTGGGCATAATAAACAGGCGTGCGGCCAACGCAAGGGCCATTACGCAGTCATCATGCAGGCCCTCCGGCGCGCTGTACCTTACGCCCGTCCTTGT
>CALNCU010000010.1 GCA_937875395.1 uncultured Armatimonadota bacterium
GTATGTGCCGTTGGGATAATTCATGCGCTGATGTCTACCACTGCTATTATATATATAGCTTATAACTCCGCCTGTCCTATCAATTATAGTGTTTAAACGTCCGCTATCAGTATAGGTGTAGGTTGTAGTACCGCCGAAGTGATCCCTCATGGTGAGGCGGTTGCCGTTTAGGTCGTAGGTGTATTCTATGTATTTGCCGTCCGGTTCGGTTACCCTTATCAGGTAGTCCATGGCATCGTAGGTATAGGTGGTGGTGCCGCGCCAGTCCGTCATGGTGATCCTGTTACCTCTGCTATCGTAGGTATAGGTTACTGTCTCCGGTGGGATGACTTTTACCGTGATGGGGAGTGCACCGGATTCCGGTGTACCCTCCGTAAGTCTTGGCTGTTCATTGGCGGATGCTTCCGATGCTTTGGCCGGGGGGTTATCCGGCAGGGCGGCCATGTTTACTGCATCCCGGAACGGCACGGGGTCTGCATTTATCTGCGGCAGTGCCGGGCCTAGGTTGTTTACCATGTGAACCGGGTTATCTGCAAACGGCGTATTTTCTTCTATGGCAAGGGCCGTGGAGTACAGTTGCATCCCCAGGATGCAGGCAAGCACTGACACAAATAATGGCTTTGTTTTGTATATGGTTTTCATTTTACGCAATCTCCTTGTTATGGCCTTTGCGCCGGTCTTAGTTTTTGGTGCATGTAAGGTTGTAGGTTCCTGCCGTGTTCCACTGTGTGGTGAACGTGGCGCCCGTGCCTGCGGCAGGTACGGCATTCTGTTCGCTCCATGATAGGCTGTTTTCACTGCCTGCCGGGACTGTTACGCCGTAGAATGTTCCCTGCTGGCCTGTGTACAGTACTCTTGGCCCGCTTATGTTGAAGGGGAGTACGTTGAAGCTTGCGCCGGTTGTAGTGCTTGGGCTCATGCCGGTTTTGAATGCCTTGGCTTTTAGTGTGAAGGTCTGCACGGCATAGATGGCGCCGCTATAGATGGCGCTTGTTTCGTTTGGTTCGGTGCCGTCAGTTGTGTAGCGTATGACTGCATCTGCTTCCGGGCAGCGCATTAATATGCTCTGGTTTGTTCCGCATGTGCCGCCGTTTGGTGTTATGGTTGGCGCAGGCAGGTGGATGTAGTAGTCTGCCGATTTGACGGCGGATTCCAGGGAGTTTTTGAATACCCTGGCCTTGAGGGTGGTATTCTGCTTTATCTGCACCGGACTGGTGTAGAGCGTGCTGGATGTTGTTGGGTTGCTTCCATCGGTTGTGTAACGGATTTCCGCCTCTGTTGCGGTGGTGGATATGGTTACTGCCTGCTCTTCGTTGTAGTCTCCGCCATCCGGACTGAAGGTTGGGGCAGGAAGCGGATAGTATTCATCACACCCTATATCCGTGTGGGTTCCGCCTACTCTTGCTTCCCCATCTATATCCAGAGCGCCTTCCTGCAGAGCCTCGTCATTGCCTATATCTATACAGGGGGAGGTGGATTGCAGGTGGTAGTCTCCATCTACCCATATATCAACGTTCCAGTGACCGGGGTCCGTCAGTTGCGGATTTGTTGAGATGTTGCCATCGCTTCCGGTGGGGTCGCTTATTCCCTGGTAGTTTACCGTGTTTCCCCATATGCAGTTGTTTGCTAGCATGGGGGTTGATCCTACAGCCGCATATATGCCAGTGCCACTGTTTATGATTATGTTATTTGTTATGGCTGAGGTGTTTTGCGCCCCAATGTATATAGCACCTCCGCCTGTTCCTGTTACGTTGCCCGCCATGGTGTTGCTTGTTATGGTTGGTGTGGCACCGCTTTCTATATGTACGGTACTTCCGCTTGCACTGGCGGTGTTGCCTGCTATGGTGTTGCCTGCTATGGTTGGCATGGCGCCGGTTTTTATGTAGATGCCGCTTCCTTTGTCTGCATTGTTTGTTTTTATGATGTTATTTGTTATGGTTGGGGCTGCTCCGGTGTTTATGTAGATGCCGCCGCCTCTAGTGATTTCATCTTCGCTCTCTGTTCCTGCTCCGTTTTCTATTGTAAGGCCGCTTACTATTGTGCCCTGCCCTGCGTTTGCGGGGCAGATTATTGCGCTTCCTGCCTCGTTGCCGTTTATTGTTGTTGTATTCAGCATCCAGTTGCGCTGTTTAAACTGGGTTTCCGTTCCTGCAAAGCCTCCGCAGAGGGCTACTCCGTCTTTGAGGGTTATCTGTCCCTGGTAGGTGCCGCCTGCTATCCATATGCTGTCGCCGCTGTTGGCGCTTGTTATGGCATCACCTATTGTAAGGTAGGCGTTTTCCCAGCTTGTGCCGTCATGCACTGTGCCGGTGGCGCTGCCATTTACATAAATGGTTTTGGGCAGGATTATGATGTAGTCCGCGCTTGCAACGGCGCTTTCAGCCCAGTCTGTTTTCCACGCTTTGGCTTTCAGGGTAAGGCTGTGGTCTACTATTACCGGTATGATATAGATTGGACTTAACACATTTGGTTCAGTTCCGTCCGTGGTATACCGGATTATTACATTCGGTGTGGCACAGCTTATGGTTACATGTTGGATACTGTGATATGTGCCCGCACCCGGATTGAACGTGGGTGTGGCAACTATTCCAAGAAGAAGGGTATATTGTGCCGTTTTTATATCGCTCTTTGACCATCCGTCTTTGTATGCCCTGGCTTTCAGGGTGAGAGTGCGGTCTATTGGGACGGGTGATGCGTATGCCGGGCTTGCCGGGGTTGGATCGCTTCCGTCCATGGTGTAGTAGATTGTTGCCCCTTCTGTGGCACAAGTTATGGTTACAGTATGGTTGGCATCCGTAAATGTGCCGCCATCAGGGCTAAATTCTGGCACTGATACAGGCTTCTGTATGGTTGCAGCAGTATCTACGGCCCATCTGGGAAGGTGGTCGCGGTATGCTGGGCCGTTGTCGTCACAGGTGATTAGTACGGCGGTGTATTCTCCGGCGGGCCATGTGTCGGGCATAGTGAAGACTATGTTGTGTGTGCCCAAGGTTACGTCTATGCCGCTTATGGTTTGTTTTACGGATCCGTCAGGCCCGTAGATGTTTATGTATCCCGTGGCTGCGTTTTTGTTTTTGCTGTCTGCCACGGTGTAGGCTATGTTGTAGTTGTCTCCCTGCTCGTCGTGGCCGCCGTAGGTTGCGCTTATTGTTGTTGTTAGATATTGGCTTCTGTAGGTGACTGTGTCTGGGTATGTGCCGCTGTCTCCTGCTGGTTTGCTGGCTTCTCCGGTGATGGTTGCGTTGTAGCTGTAGATGCCTTTGCTTTCTTCTGTTCCGGTGAGTGTCCATCTGTAAGCGTTCGTTGTTACGTCCGGGTCTTCGGCTGTATTTGTCAGCGGCAGCAGTTCTAGTGTTGATGTTATATTTGACAGATTGCTGTTTTGGCAGGTGGCGGCTACTGTTGTTGTGCCGCTGCTTGCGAGTACGATTGGGCGGGGGCTTATGTCGGTGATTGATAGGTTCTTTATGTTTAGTGTGCTTATGCTTGTTGTGGCACTGCCTCTTGCCCAGTGGACGGTGTATTCTTGTGTATGGTTTCCGTTGTGTTCGGGGAGGGTATTCCAGTCCCATGTCCAGACGCATGTAAGAGTGCCATTTGAGTAATGATCAGTTCTTGACCCATATCCATGGGTCTTCCAGGGACAGACGTGCACGCTGTCTGCTGCTTCTTTTGATCTCATGCTTACGTTGGGGAGCGGTTCGCTTCCGGGACCGGTGAAGGTGAGTAGGTATTGAACCTTGATTTTGCCGGTGTCGCTTTCTGGTTCTAGCGGACCCATTTGTGGGGCGGTGAGTTCTGCATCTCCTCCGTAGGCGAAGAGGGTGATGCCTCCACTCTCTGTGGTGCTTTTGGTGTATTCTATTTGTATGTCGTAGAGTTCGCCTTCTTCCATATCTACGGGAATGATTTGGGTTGTTGATGTCGCCGGCGATGGACGCCTTGGGGCTGCCGTCCGTATTCTTTCCTGTGTCTGGTAGGCTAGTTCTCCGTTTATGTATACTTTTACGGGGGAGTCGCTTGCTATGGCTAGCTGTACTCCTTCGCTCTTTGCTGTGAGCCCTCCTCCGAACTTTACTGTGTACGGTGCTTTTATGGGGAGGCTTGGGTATTTGCTGCTCCCATTTGTGAGGCGGCTTGCTCCGTCTTCTGCTATGTCGAGCTCTGTGGCTCCGGGCATGTTGGTGAAGATGTTGGCGAGCCCTGTTGTGCGGCTGTTTTTGATATTTGGTGTGGCAGGGGTGGTCTCGGCCAGCCAGAGTTTGGCGCCGCTCATGTTGCTGGTGTCGCTTATTTGCTTGAGTTCCCGGATGGCTTCGCTCTTTTGCCCGAGCTTTATGTATGCGCGGGCTACTTTGGCTCTTATGGCATCTGTTATGGCTCCTTCCGGGTTTGCTTCTATCCAGGTTTTCCCTACTTCTATTACTTTGGCGCTCTTTCCTGCCCTTTCGTATATATTTATGGCGGTGGTAGTTATTCTGTCACGGCTCATGTATTCCCAGGAGGATTCGGGGGCGAGTTTTCTGTTTGGCAGGAGGTATCGCTCTGTTATGTTTATGGCGA
>CALNCU010000011.1 GCA_937875395.1 uncultured Armatimonadota bacterium
CCACCGCACGTTTATCAGAGAGAACGGCGGATTCATAGAGGCGGGCTGCCACACAGACCGTCCCCTCACTCCCGGGGAAGAGTTTGAAGGGGATACGCTTGTATGGAAGATTGCAGACTCCCCGTACGCGCTCCTTGAAGAGTTTGGAGATTTATGCAGCAAGAGGGAGCCGGGACGCACCTCCCAAAGCCGCCCTGCAGCCTGGAACTCCTGGGACTACTACTTCACCCTGTTCACAGAACGCCACCTGGATGAGCAGCTTAAGACCCTGCAGAGCGCAAACCGCAGGCTTCCGCAGCCGGTGGAGCAGGTTGTGCTGGATATGGGGTGGTCAACATCCTGGGGGGATTGGTTTGAAAACGGGCGTTTCCCCTCCGGCATGAAGGGCGTTGCAGATAAAATAAAGGCCGCCGGATTCACCCCCGGCGTCTGGCTCTGCCCGTATCTTGGGCAGGACACCATCTACTACGGCCGCCCGCAGATATGCGTAAGGGATAAGGAAGGGATAACGCGTATTGGAAGCATAGGCGGATTAAGCTGCATCCGCATAGACCCCACAAACCCGGAGGGCGAGCAGTTTTTGCGTGACACCTTCACCAGCCTGAAGGAAGCAGGGTTTGCCTATTTCAAGCTGGATTTTCTGCACTACCTGGTAACAGTGCCGGGGGAGCACCGATTCTATAAAAACAATATGGGACGCATAGATATTGTGCGTCACGGCCTTAAGATAATAAGAGAGGCAATAGGGGAAGATTCCATCCTGCTTGCGTGCGGGTGCCAGCCGGAAGCCTGCATAGGCATAGCGGACTACTGCAGAATAGGCGGAGACACCAGCACATACGTCTCCACCACAAAGATACTCACCCAGTTTCTGGCAGGCAGGTACTGGATGAACAACCGCCTCTTTACATCCGACCCGGATTTCCTTATAGTCAGAGGAGACGCCACGGCTTTTGACCCGGAATACCATCACAACCCTTACCACGAGCCGGAGAGCGACCCCACCAAGAGCCGTTCCGGGGCGCCCTGGTCCACCCTGGGAGAACCCAGGCTCTGGGCGACGCTTGTGGGAATGTCCGGCGGGATAGTCACCCTCTCAGACCATGTTGGAAAGCTGAACGCCGCCGGAATGGATATGGTGGCGCGTACCATGCAAAACTGCACCACGGAAGCCGCCCGCCCGCTGGACCTTATGGAGAGCATATACCCGCATATCTGGTTGCGGGAAGGGGAAAGGCCCGCGCTTGCCGTGCTTAACCTCTCCGGCGAACCCCAAGAATTTGAACTCCCTGCCGCAAGGTTCCCGGAACTGGCACAGTTCATTGGGTGCAAGGACATATGGGGCCACAAAGACATAATCAAAAAAGACGGTAAACTGACGGTCTCCCTGCCGCCGTACGATGCAGCCTGGTTTGTGAAGTAAAAAAGTAAGGGCAGAGGAATAATCCCCTGCCCTTATTATAAAAACTGGTAGCGCCAGGGGGAGTTGAACCCCCGCCGCGGCCTTGAAAGAGCCGTGTCCTAACCGTTAGACCATGGCGCCACAGGTGCACTTAAGCATCAGAATTGTACCAGATTACTACGGAAATTGCAATACCTGCCGTGCGCCAAATGTTATGCTTTTTACCAGGGGCTACTTCACCCGGGTAAGAAACATCTGTGTTATGTAAAACTCGCCTTTGGAATTAATGCAGGCGCCCACGCCTATGCTTTTATATCTTGGCTCAAGAATATTCTTGCGGTGGAGCGGGCTATTCATAAGCGCCGTGTGCCCGCCGCTTACATCCACCCTTGAGCAGTAATAAAGGTTCTCCCCAACAAGCGCCCAGGCTGGACGCGCCTTAACCTCTGCAAGATACCTGTCCAGCGCCGTAGCCAGCCCCGGAGTAGGCGAGTTGTGAGAAAAATATTTTTTATCAGACATCTCCTTGCTGTGCCCCCTGGCAACTTTTATAAGCAGAGGATCCACGGAAAGCTTGGAGAGCCCCTGTTTTGCCCGCTCCGTATTTACCAAATCTACAAAGCGC
>CALNCU010000012.1 GCA_937875395.1 uncultured Armatimonadota bacterium
CCGCGAAGGCGGCCATACCGTAGGCGCCGGCGTAGTCTCCGCTATTATTGAGTAAGACTAACCCGGAATTGGTAAAATAAGAGGGCCGGATTTATAACCGGCCCTCTTATGCCCGATACGGGTTTTAGGAAGGTCTGGAGAAGCAAATGGCTAACGAAGTCAGAGTTGTAGTAACCCTGGCATGCACAGAGTGCAAGTCAAGAAACTATGCGACAAAAAAGAATAAAAGGAACGATCCTGATCGTCTTGAGCTGCAGAAATATTGCAAGGTCTGTCGCAAGCACATGCCTCACAGGGAAGCCAAATAAAATCTAATGCTGGTTTATGGGGCATGCGCCGCCTCTTTACATCCGGCATAGGATGTGGTAGCATCTACATAAGAAATGTAGGGCCATAGCTCAGCTGGTAGAGCGCCGGTCTCCAAAACCGGATGTCGTCGGTTCGATCCCGGCTGGCCCTGCCATTTAGTTTCATATGCAATTATGCAGAGGCTCCCTGCGGCTTTAAAAGGCGTATGCAGCGGGGCATTTTTATGAATGGCGTCTTGCCAAATCTACTGGCAAGAGATTTAGAGGATAGGTTATATGGCGAACACATCTGCTAAGAACACACCGGCTCGGAACGCGCCAAAAGGTACGTCTGCAAAAAAAGAAGGCGTATTTGCAAGGGCGGGCAAGTTCTTAAGGGAGACTTGGATAGAGCTTAAAAAGACTTCATGGCCCAACCGGGATGAACTTCAGAAATCAACCCTGCTGGTGCTGGCTGCCGTGACCGCTGTTACCATCTGGATAGGCGGTTTGGACTATCTGCTTGTCTTGATAGCCCGTTCTATAAATTGGTAGTAAACCGCTCAAGGATTGAGAGGCTTTAACTTATGGAGAAGAACTGGTACGCAGTTCACACCTGTGCTGGGCACGAGAATAAGGTCAAGGCAACGATCGAACGGCGTGCCGAATCTATGAATCTGAAGGACAAGATTTTCCGCATCCTTATCCCAACGGAGCAGGAGCTACGCACCCGCGGCGGAAAGCGTCAGGAAGTGCAGAGGAAGATATTCCCCGGCTACATCCTGATAGAGATGGTCCTTGACGACAGCACCTGGTACCTTGTTAAGAGTACCACGGGTGTGACGGGCTTTGTAAGCAGTGGGAACCGGCCCATCCCACTTCAGGAGAAGGAGATTGCAAACATCCTTCAGGCCGTAGAAGGCCCGCGGCAGAAGCCCAGGGTGCTCTGGGAGAAGGGCCAGGTTATACGGGTTATGTCCGGCCCGTTCGCAGACTTCACCGGTACAATCCAGGAAGTCAACGCGCCCAAGGAGAAGCTTAAAGTCCTTATCTCCATATTCGGACGGGACACGCCCGTCGAACTGGACTTCACCCAGGTAGAGAAGATATAGTCAATTTTGAAGCGCAGAGGAACCCTTTTGCGCTTCAAAATACGTTGGAGGATTTACAATGGCAAAGAAAGTTATGGGAGTGGTAAAGCTTCAGATTCCAGCAGGCAAAGCCACGCCAGCACCACCCGTAGGTCCTGCTCTTGGACAGTACGGGATCAACATGATGGAATTCATCAAGTCGTACAATGAAAAGACGGCGCCACAGATGGGTACCATCGTACCGGTTGAGATTACCGTATTTGAGGACAGATCCTTTACATTTGTGCTTAAAACCCCGCCGGCAGCCGAGCTTCTAAGGAAGGCGGCAGGCATAGACAAAGGTTCCGGCATACCCAACCGCACAAAGGTGGGAAAGGTCACCCGCGACAAGCTAAAAGAGATTGCAGAGATCAAAATGCCCGACCTCAACTCAAACGATGTAGAGTCGGCAATGCAGGTTATTGCAGGTACGGCAAGGTCCATGGGGATAGAGATAAGCGACTAAGCCGTTATGTGTGGGAGGCCCGCAGTTTAGGCGGCGGGCCGGAGAATACCACGAGGAGGATATAATAGATGCCCGAACACGGAAAGAGATATAACGAAGCAGCCCAGAAAATAGCAAACGAAGGCGCGCGCGGCCCGGAAGAAGCAATACAGGCGATAAAAGATGCCGCCAGCGCAAAGTTTGATGAGACCATTGAAGTTGCAATCCGCCTGGGTGTAGACCCCCGCCACGGAGACCAGATGGTGAGAGGTACAACAACCCTTCCGCACGGTACCGGCAAGGTGAAAAAAGTAGCCGTATTTGCAAAAGGCGAAAAAGCCCAGGAAGCAGCGGATGCCGGTGCAGACACCGTAGGTGCCGAAGACCTGGTTACCCAGATACAGAACGGCTGGAGAGACTTTGATATACTTGTAGCCACACCGGATGTTATGTCAATGGTTGGAAAGCTTGGCCGGCTCCTTGGCCCCAAGATGCCCAACCCCAAGGCCGGAACAGTTACAATGGACGTAGAGAGAGTTGTAAAAGATATCAAGAGCGCCGCCCGCGTAGAGTTCCGCGTGGATAAGGCAGGCATAATTCACATGCCTATCGGAAAAGTATCTTTTACGGCAGAGCAGCTTACAGAGAATCTGGCGGCTCTTATCTCTGCGCTCCTTAAAGCCAGGCCTGCCGCAGCAAAGGGCCGGTACCTTAAGAAGATTGTAGTTTCATCTACAATGGGCCCCGGCGTAGGCGTGGATGTTCAGAAAGCACAGGCGCTTGCCGAGCGTTAATTGCCCTGTTAGCTTAAAAGATAAAAAAGCCCCTGCAGTAACCGCAGGGGCTTTTTTTTCATGTGACTTCATTCTTCTGGTAACCCCTAGCCAATACATTTGAACACACCTCTATTCTATGTTACCCCTAAACTGCAAATATCACAAAGAATTCATACGTCAGCCATCTATAAGCAATTGACAGTAAACCGCTTGTATAGTATGATTACATCACATATG
>CALNCU010000013.1 GCA_937875395.1 uncultured Armatimonadota bacterium
TTCCGTTTGTCTCCCACTCCAATTTCCCATTTCTTACAGAGATGCTCTATACCCTTGGCCTTGCATTTGGGAGCGCTGCTGCGGCCAAAATCTTCCATTTTGCCATGTTTGCACTTACCGGGGCGGCAATATACTCATTTGGACGCCGATACATAGGCAGTCTGGCAGGGAAGATAGGCTCCCTCATCTACCTTAGCGTGCCCGTGGTCTTTTGGGAGTCGCAGATTGCTTATGCAGATCTCTCAAGCGCCTTATACATAGCACTTGCCGTTTATGCCGTTGTAAACTGGGAGGAGACCGGCTTGGGCAGATGGCTGTGGGTGGCTGGCGTGGCAGGGGGATTTGCGCTTGGAACAAAGGTGCTCTGCGGCATACCGGTTGCGGTGCTTTGCGCATGGGTGCTTCTGGCCTCCCTGAAAAGGAGCGGTTGGAAGAGCGGATTATTGGGCGCTCTTACCCTGGGCGCGCTCTCCCTTATAGTGGGTTCTCCCTGGTATATTAAGAGTTTTATTTACACGGGGAACCCGGTATATCCCTTCCTGTTTAACATCTTTGGCGGGCGCAACTGGACACAGGCAAATGCAGATGCGTACAGGCAGTCTCAGCTTGTCTTTGGCATGGGCCGTGGGTGTGCAAACTTTTTAATGCTGCCGTGGAACCTTACAATGAACGGTTACAAGTTCTTTGATACCAAAAGCCTCTTTGGTATTCTGGGCCCGGCGTACCTGGGGCTTGCGCCGCTTGTATTTTTTGTGCAGAAGAAGCGCGGGCTCATCCTGCGGCTTGCGCTCCTCTCTTTTATCTTTATTGCCGCATGGTTTGTGCTTATGCAGCAGTCCCGGTATATGATAGGGATTCTGCCTATACTTTCCGTTATATGCGCGGCGGGGGCCGCAGAGGCGTTGCAGGTGTGGAGGCCTCTCCGCACGGCTGTTATTCTCTTTCTGGCCGTTTGTGTTATTTGCACGGGCCTGATGGGAATATTTCTTGCGCAGGGCAACGGCACAAAAGTCGTCCTTGGGATTGAGAGCAAGGATGATTATGCATCATGGACTCTGGATACCTATGATGCTCAAATCTACATAAACAAAAATGCTCCGGCGAATGCAGGGGTAGCCATGTTTGGGGAGGTTCGGGGCTTCTACCTGGACAGGGATTACATCTGGGCAAACCCGGGGCATCATGAAATGATCCCGTGGGCCCGGTTTAGCAAGGGGCCGGATATGGTGAATTTTTTAATTAAATCCGGCTATACTTATGCAATTATAAACTGGCGCTTCTTCAGCCCGGAAACTGACTGCGGCCGTATAATAAGCGATGCAATAGGCCGCGGGATTATGTGTGAGGAATATGCAAGCCACGCTGTAAGCGTCTACAGCCTGCGCAGTGAATAACTTGGCAACGTGACCTGTCCAAACTATGTTATGGAGGGTTTTTAATGGCTAGAAGGCAAACAAGATCGGGCAGGGGCAGACAGCCCGTTAAAGAACAGCATCCGCACGTGCAGGTGAAGGCTTCCCGCTTTTCCATGCCTTCGCTGGAAGATATTGTGCAGTCCGGCGCAGTGTGGCTTTCGGTTATAATAGTGCTGCATCTGGCGCTCTCCATGGTGTATATCAACCGGGTTCCCTTCGGGCAGTTCCCGGATGAGAGGCCGCATGCAGAGTACACCTCCGCGCTGGCGCTTACGGGAAGCCTGCCGGTGCTCAGCACCTCCAGCCGCGGAAATTACGAATACCATCAGCCGCCCCTCTACTACTACCTTGGCATCCCGTTCTTCCTGGCAGGCCGGGCCATGGGAGTTGCAGAGCCTTTGCAGGGGATACGTTATCTATCCGTAATCCTTGGCATGCTCTCCATAATTGTAACCTACGCCGTGGTAAAGAGGGCTTTTGGAGAGGAACACCTGCGGCAGAGGGCTCCCAGGCGGTCTATCCTTGCCGCCGCGTTTGTCGCCTTTCTGCCAACACACGTAATGCTTAGCAGTTCCGTAAGCAATGACATTCTGGCAGAGCTTGTGTTCGGCACGGCGCTGCTTCTTATAGTAGAGCTGCTTACAGATAGATTCACCCTTTTAAACACCACCGCCATAGGGATTATTCTGGCAATAGGATGCCTTACAAAGGCTACATGCGTAATCCTTATTCCCGTAGCAATAGTGGCCTATCTGTTAATGTATAAGAAATGCCAATGCAGTATAAAAACGCTGGCGGGGCACGTTCTTTTAATGCTTTTTGTAACCGCTGCAGGCGCCGGATGGTGGTTTTTAAGAAACAACGCACTCTATGGAGACCCGCTTGCAATGGGCATCTTCCAAAGCTACTTTGGTGATACGGCAAAGCCGGAATACTGGTTTAGCCAGGGCTTTACAGCCTTCCAGTACCTGGAGTTGGTGGCGACGTGGACTTTTGCCAGCTTCTGGGGGGTCTTTGGGCACATGAACATCTTCATGCCCAGCTGGATATACATAACCGCCGCCGCCGTAAGCCTGATAGGTATTGCAGGTTCCATAAAGGGGATACCGGAGTGGCGGCGGCAATCTATGCTTAGTAATGAAATTTGGGTTGTGTTTGCCACCACATTTGTTTTGGTGCTTCTTGCATTCATCCGTTTTAATACCGTATTCTTCCAGGCTCAGGGCAGATACCTGTATCCCGCCATTGTGCCCATAGCCGTACTATGGGTTTTGGGGATAGAAGGCATCCTGCCCAGGGGGGAGAGAGTAATGTCCGCCACTGTAATAATAGGTTTTCCTATTGTGGTGCAGGCCGTTGCGCTCTCTACGTGCATCCTTGCCATTCCTAATATCTAAATGAAAGTGGTATTTATTTGAAACTCTCTGTAATAATGCCCGTTTACAACGAAGCGCAGACTATTGCGCAGGCAATAGACCGCGTGCGCAATGTAAAGATAGAAAAAGAGATCATAGTTGTGGACGATTTCTCTATAGACGGCACGCGCGAAATTCTTTCTGATATTCCTGATATAATCCTTGTTCTGCACAAACAGAACATGGGCAAAGGGTTTGCAATACGCACAGCACTTAAGCATGTTACCGGCGATATTGTGGTTATTCAGGATGCAGATTTAGAGTACAACCCGGAAGACTTTTTCTCCCTCATCTCTCCCATAGAAAAGGGGGAGGCAGAAGTAGTCTACGGATCGCGGTTTTTAAAAGCGCGCCCGGTTATGCGCAGGGCAAACTACATTGCAAACCGCATGCTTGCCACAGCAACCAATATCCTCTACAGCGCGCGCATAACGGACGAAGCCACCTGCTATAAGGCATTCCGCGCCCATCTTTTAAAGAGCATCCCCCTTACATGCAAGCGTTTTGAGTTCTGCCCGGAGGTTACCGCCAAAGTCCTTAGAAGCGGGCATAAGATAGCAGAAGTTCCGGTCAGGTATGAGGCTAGAACGTGCGAGCAGGGGAAGAAGATTGGCTGGTGGGATGGAGTAGTTGCATTCTGGACGCTTCTTAAGTTCAGGCTGGTAAAATAGAGGCTGATTCGTTGCCGCGTTCTGTGCAGTGTGTTATAATCTGAAGGTTATATGGCTGCTATAATAATAGAAGATATCTGCCGGCTCCTTGAGATTTGTACAACCGGGCTCAGGATGCTTTAAGAACGGGGGATTGTATTGGATATTGTCTATGAAGGACAGTGCTTTGCCTGCGGAGCAAAGAACCCCATAGGGCTAAAGCTCAAATTTGAGTTTGAGGGAGAGTCTTACGTAGCTAGGTTTACTCCAAAACCGGAGCATCAGGGTTACGATAACATTACCCACGGGGGCATATTAAGCACCCTTTTAGACGAAGCAATGGCAAAACTTGTTTGGGCAAAGGGTATAAATGCAGTAACCGGCACGCTTAACATCCGTTTCAGGCGCCCGGCACTGGTAGGCGAAGAGCTGACCGTAAGCGGATGTATAACCGGCAAGGCTCACAGGATTATAGACTGCCGTGCAGAGATTAAAAATCCGGCCGGCAAAATAGTAGCAGAGGCCGATGGGAGAATGGTAAAAATCTGATGAGTGATGCATATTCAACCATTTACCGAGCCATGGATGAGGCGGAAGCCAATATTGTAAAAGATGTGCTGCGGGCAAATGGAATCCCCGCCGTTGTGCGCCGGAATGAAAGCTCCATGTTAGACGGCGCCATGGTCCCCGGCCAGGGATATTGGGGAGATGTGCTGGTTCCGCAGGCGGAAGCCGGGCATGCAACAGAGGTTCTACAATCTTACAACAAGAATGGAGAAACACTATAATGCAAAAGATAAGATTTGCGTGGATGACATCTGCAGCGCTGGTTTTTATATCCTCATTGGCATTTGCCGCCCCGGCAGAGATGGCAAAATCCGGTTATATTCGTCAGACAACAACCATTATAAACACCAACGCATCCCTTATACAGACAACCAATATCTACTGGCGCGGTGATTGCATGCGCACAGAACAGTATGGTGTCGATGGCTTGGTAATACAGATAAAGAACGGCAAAACGCTCTACATGTACTCGCCCTCAAGGGCACAGGCCGTCAAGACAAACCTCCCCGCCAATTCGCAATCTGTGCAGCAGATACTAAAATCAATGGCTACCCCTGTTGCCGGCGGCAAAAAGATAGGCTCATCCGTTGTTGCCGGGATAAAATGCGATGCATACAAAGTAACAAAAGATAAGAACAGCTCGGCCATAGTGTATCAAAGCACGGACCCGCGTTTCCCGCTTCCGCTTAAGACTGTTATCACCGTGGGGAAGGCCAAACAGACAACGCAGACAAAGAGCATAAAATTAAATACAACCATCGCCTCAAGGATGTTCACGCTGCCGGCGGGCGTTAAAGTAAAAGAGGCCAAGATACCATCAGGGTCTAAACCGGGCGCAGCAGCCCCAAATAACTAAAACACTAAATTCTAGCATTTCACCAAAAAATTTTAGCGGTTAAACATGACTCCGGCGGCGGCGTGTAAACTTAATTATGTTCGCGATACTTTGGTCGCAGAGCACTTAAGTGCACCGCAGCCGAAGCAAGGTGTATCAACCCCCGAGGCGATACTTCGGTCGCAGAGTGCAAAGCACGCCGCTGCCAAATCCCTGTTTGAACTTGCAAATTCAAGTTTACAGAATACTAGACTAATCCAGGGGTCTGGGGCATCACCCCCAGGGACGATACAGAGCATATTAGTGCGCCGCCGCCTAAGCCTTGTTAACCAGCATAACTTTTTGGTAGAGTATTAAGCATGAGTTGCGTATTATATCTGGAGGTTAACTGTATTGTACAACGTGGTACGGAAGGAACAATTGGGAGAGGTAGTTACGCTACTTGAACTTGAAGCTCCCGCAATTGCCGCCAAGGCTCAGGCCGGGCAATTTGTAATAGTAAGACTGGCTGAATATAGCGAAAGGATTCCGCTTACTCTTTCAGACTGGGATGCAGACCGCGGCACCATCACCATCATCTTCCAGCACGCCGGCAGATCCACAGAAGAGCTGGCATGCGTAGAGGTGGGGGAGAGTATAAGAGACCTGGCCGGCCCGCTTGGAAAGGCCACGGAAGTAGAAAAATTTGGCACAGTGGTCTGCATAGGCGGCGGAATAGGCGTGGCAGAACTAAGGCCCATAGCAAAGGCCATGAAAGCCGCCGGAAACAAGGTTATATCCATAGTAGGCGCAAGGGACAAATCCCTTCTTATCCTTGAAGACGATATGCGCAAGGCAAGCTGCGAGCTCCATATCACCACAGATAACGGCAGCTACGGCAGAAAAGGCTTTGTAAGCAACGTCCTTCAAGAGATAATGGACAGCGGGCAGAAGATAGATATAATCTACGCCATAGGCCCAGTACCCATGATGAGGGTAATTGCAGACCAGACACGCCCTGCCGGCATTAAAACCCTGGTGTGCCTGGATGCCATTATGATAGACGGTACGGGCATGTGCGGCGCGTGCAGGGTAACCGTAGATGGAAAGACCAAATTTACGTGCGTAGACGGGCCGGATTTTGACGCCCACCAGATAAACTGGGAAGAGCTTGTAACAAGAAAGAAAATGTATATCCCCCAAGAAAAAGAAGCTTCTAGACATTATCATGAGGGATGCTGCGGGAGGTGCCGGAAATGAGCAAGAATATGAGAAGCCGGGAGCCCATGCCGCATCAGGACCCAAAAGATAGAATCACCAACTTCACAGAAGTTGCGCTTGGCTACAGTGAAGAGCAGGCAGTGGGGGAGGCCCAGCGCTGCCTCAATTGCAAGAAAAAACCGTGCATCACCGGTTGCCCGGTAGAGGTAGCCATCCCGGATTTTATAAAGCTTGTTGCAGAGCGGGATTTTAAGGGCGCCATTACAAAGATTAAAGAGACAAACGCCCTCCCCGCCATATGCGGCCGGGTATGCCCGCAGGAAGAACAGTGCGAAAAATACTGCATCCTTGGAAAGCGCGGCGAACCGGTGGCAATAGGCCGCCTTGAGCGCTTTGTTGCAGACTGGGAAGCGGCAAATAACGGCAAAGACGGAGCCTGCAGCGCATCAAAGGCCGCACAATCAGCAGAGAGGATAGCAAAGGTAGCCGTGGTTGGGGCTGGCCCCGCCGGGCTTACCGCTGCCGGAGAACTTGCCGGCATGGGATACGATGTAACCGTTTTTGAGGCTTTGCATGAATCCGGCGGCGTACTGGCCTACGGGATTCCGCCGTTCCGTCTCCCCAGAACAATCCTTAAAAGAGAGATAGAATACATAAAATCCCTTGGTGCCAGCATAGAGACCAACTCTATTGTAGGAAAGCTGTATACGCTAAGAGAACTGCTAAACTCCGGGTACTCCGCCATATTTATAGGCACGGGCGCCGGACTTCCGCAGTTTATGGGTATCCCCGGGGAGAACCTGAACGGCGTCTATTCCGCCAACGAATACCTCACCAGAATAAATCTTATGAAGGCGTACATGTTCCCAACGCATCCCACGCCCATCCGCGTAGGCCGGAAGGTGGCCGTGATAGGCGCCGGGAACGTGGCAATGGATGCCGCCCGCTGCTCCCTTAGAATGGGCGCAGAAGAAGTGACCATTGTCTACCGCAGGTCCAGAACAGAGATGCCCGCACGTGCCGAAGAGATAGAGAACGCAGAGGAAGAAGGCGTGAAATTCAGCCTCCTTACCGCGCCGTTGAAGTTTAACGGAGATGAGAACGGCTACGTGAAATCCATGGAGTGCATACGCATGGAGCTTGGCGAACCGGACGCATCCGGCAGGCGCCGCCCCGTCCCCGTGGAAGGGTCAGAGTACACCGCAGATGTAGACACAGTGGTTATAGCCATTGGACAGAGCCCCAACCCGGTGGTGCGGCAGAGCGAACCCGGTTTAGAAACAACCCGCTGGGGCGGGATTGTGGTAGATGAAGAGACCATGGCAACCTCTATCCCCGGGATATACGCCGGCGGAGACACCGTAACGGGCGCAGCAACGGTTATAACGGCAATGGGCGCCGGCAAGAAGGCCGCCCGTGCCATGGATAAATACATAAAAGACAAACTAAGAAAATCCTAGTACCAGAGCAATTAGGCGGATGATGCTTCGGCCCATGAGCCGGAGGCGCCGCTGCCGGAGCAAGGTGCATCACCCCCCGGGGAGATACTTTGATACTTCGGTCGCAGAGTGCCTTGGCACGCCGCTGCCGAAGCCCATGTAGATAATAGAGCACCCTGCGGTAGCTCACCCAGGCTTCGCCCGCCGCAGACCGGG
>CALNCU010000014.1 GCA_937875395.1 uncultured Armatimonadota bacterium
AGAATACTTCTTTACAGCCTCTTCAAAGGAAAGACCGCCTTTTATCTCCTGCGCTATCTTTTCTATCTTCTGTTTGAGTTCTGCATCTTTTGCCGCAACATCTTTTGGATCTATATCTCTTGGCATAAGCACAAGTATATGCTGGGCTCTGCGGTATCCGGCCAGGAATTCAGGCGTAAACTTGAAGGATTTGCGAACTACACCTTCTGCCTGCAGACGCATCTTAAGCCTGGATGCAAGGTGCGAGAGTGTTATGTTGTTGCGCTTAAGCAGATCGGCAAAGCTCTGTCCGGGGGCAACGCTCTTCTCCATCTCGGCTATCTTGGCCGCAACCTGCGCATCAGTTACGTTAATACCGGCCTTTTTGGACTCCTGCGCCACCAAGGTGGCATCTATTATCTCATCCAGGGTCATGGGGCCCTGCCAATCCATAAGTGTGGTTGTAAGTTTATCCCTGGTAATCTTTTCGCCGTTTACTATAGCCGCAACAGCCGGCGCAGGTGCGGGTGCTGCAACTGCCGGTATTGCCGAAACCAGCGCCAGCCCTGTAAGCAGAACACAAATCCTTTTTATGGTCATTATAGACTCCTTTCCAAAATGCGGTCACCTAGCAATATTACTATGAAAGTCCACGCCAGTCAACCGGTATAGGCCAATTAATTTTGCATGTTGTGATAAGAGATTGCATCTTTCTCATCCGGCAGCCGGAATGTGGCCGAACGTATAATCTACGCATGCAACGGTTTAAAGGTTCCGGAGAAGGTGAGTGCACCTGCTATGCAGGCGGCTCCGGTGTAAGAAGTTCTGAGATTGTTACAAACCTGTATCCCCTGGCCTTTAATTCTACTACTATTTGCGGGAGCGCGGCAGTGGTTCCCGGCTCTCCGTTGTGCATTAGAACAATTGCTCCATCGCACGCATTTCTTATTACATAATCGGCCAGGCCCTGAGATTTGGCGCCTTCATACGGGCTGCATAGAAGCGTCCAGAAGATGCCTGTGAGCCCCAGCCGGGTTGATGCTTCTATGGTGGATTTGCTTGCGTTTCCTCCGGGCGGGCGGAAGTAGAGCGACGGTTTTCCGGTTGCAGCCCGGATTATGGCAGCGTTCTTTGAGAGTTCCGCCTCCACCTGCTCTGATGGAAGGGATGTCAGGTTTGGATGCGTGTAGGAGTGGTTCTCTATCTGGTGCCCGCGTGAGGATATCTCCCGCACAAGATCAGGCTGCGCCTCTGCCCTGAAACCCACTACAAAGAAGGTGGCCGGAACCTCCAGCCTGTCCAGCACATCCAGCATCTCCCGCGTACGCTCGTTGGGGCCGTCGTCAAAGGTAAGGGCTATTTTATTACCGGCGGATGGCCCTCTTTTTACTACAGGCTGCCAATCCGTACGCTTTTTTCTTAAATCGGAGAGGATGGCGTCTACGTTCATGTACCGGGAATCATAGGCAGCGGCGTACTCAAGCTGCTCCATTCCCTTGTCCAAATCTCCCTGGGCGATATACGCCCGGCCAAGCTCGTAATAGGCAAACTTTCTGGATTCGCTCACCCGGATGCAGCTCCAGAGGCGTTCTGCAAGCTCCTCTGCAACGGGGCCTGTTTTAGGTCTGTAACCGGGCGAATTTGCGTTTTTTACCTTTACCCAGACGGTCTTGCTGCTTACTATGGACCCGGCTTCGTTCTTTCCATCTATCCTTATCTTGTGCAGGCCGTTTGGGTGCCTGATGGTGTTCCATTCAAACTGGTACGGTTCGTAGTTGGTTACCCCTACTATCTGATCGTCTACATAGAGCGAGACGTAAACTACGTCATTTGCCCTTGATACGTCTGCCTTAAGGGTTACCATGCCGGTTGCGGAGGGGACTTCCGGGCGTTCTGCAGGCTTCCATGTAAGGCGTCCGCCGGGGAGCGCAACCGGTGATTTGGGATTAAATGTGGCGATTGGAGACCGGTTTTCATCAAAGCCGATGGGCGCCGGGGTACACAGCACTTCCTTGAAGATTTCTATAGCTGCGTCTTTCTTTCCGCTCTCCATAGATTCAAGGGCGCAGGTCTCCCGGCCGAGTGGAAGGGTTGTCTCTTCAAACATGCTCTTTTTGCAGGGGCGTCCGTTGATGTAGTTTAGGTAGAGTTCCAGCGAGGAGAGGTCTTGCGCGGAGGCAGGGTCTTTTTTTGCTGCATTAAAGTGTGCAGATGCCGCCGCCTCTTTGCCGCGCAGAAGGCTTAAGAGCCCCAACCCGTATTCAGCACGCCAGTCGCCCGGCTGAATTTCAAGCAGTTTTTTAAACTCCTGCTCGGCATCGTCCAGCCGGCCTGTGTGCAAGTAGATGGCTCCAAATGCAAGGTAGACAAGCGGGTCTCCATCATAAAGGGCAAGAGCCGCCTCTGCATCGGCCGCTGCTTCGTTATACTTCCCCAGCTCTATGTTGCATACGGATTCCCTTATGCTGTCCAGGTAGGCTGCCGCGCTGCACGGCACAGCATAAAGAAGCATGCCCGTTATAAGCAGTATGATGAGGTTTCTAATCTTTGTCATTAGAACCGGCCTGTCCTTGTGTTCTGGATGGATACGCGAAAGGGAGCGGATAGCCCCCGCCCCCTCCTAATATATCTTACGTATTAAACCGGCCTATTGTTCCTGTTCAGGTTTAAGGTGGTGGTACAGGAACACCCCCAGCCCAATTAGAATAAAGGCGCCTATCACTATATCTGCGCCGTGGAAATAGCCTCTTATGCTATTCCAGTTCTTGCCCAGTATCATTCCAATGTAGGTTAAAAAGTAGCACCAGGGCAGAGAACCTACAAAGGAGTAGACCAGGAACCTGCCGAAATGCATCTTTGAGACCCCTGCCGGAAAGGATATGAAGGTGCGGATTACCGGCAGCAGCCGGCTTATAAAGACAACCGGCTCCCCGTACTTTCCGAACCATTCGTCCGCCCGGATTATATCATGCTTGCGTATTAGAAGATATTTGCCGTACTTGAAGAGGAACGGGCGCCCCCCGTGCATCCCGGCATAGTACGCTACGGCAGACCCCACGGCGCATCCAAACGCTCCGGCAAAGGATGTGATATGGAAGTTAAATCTGCCTGCAAAGACCAGGTACCCGGAGAAGGGCATTATGATCTCGCTTGGAAGCGGTATGCAGGCGCTCTCTATGGCCATCATGGCGGCTACTCCTGCATAGCCCATAGCGCTGATCTGGTTGCTTATCCACATTCCTACTAAATGAAGAATACCTTCAAACAATGGAGCCTCCTGATAATTTATTCTTAAATTTCCATTATAACCGGTATTACCATTGGGCGCCGGTGGGTTCTGGCATACAGGCGTTTTGCAACTGCAGACCTTAGGTCCTGCTTAACGGTAGCCCACTCTTCGGCCGCCTCATCCGACATGCCCTGTACGGTTTCAATAGCCACCTGTTTAGCTTCTTCCACCAATGCCTCTGCCTCATCCATATAGATGAATCCACGGGAGATAACATCCGGCCCGGCCACTATATCCCCGGTTACGCGGTCTATGCTTATGATGACCACAAAGATGCCATCGTCTGCAAGGTGGCGGCGGTCTCTTAAAACAATATCTCCTACATCCCCTATGCCAATGCCGTCTACAAGGACGTACCCGGCGGTGACTCTTGGGAGCATGCTTGCCCCATCTGCCCCTACCTCAAGCACATCCCCCGCCTCCATCCTGAAGATGTTCTCCTTTGGCATTCCGGTTTCGTGCGCAAGCTCGGAATATTTTACCACGTGGCGGTATTCCCCATGCACGGGAACGGTATACCTGGGTTTTGTAAGGTTCAACATAAGCTTAAGTTCTTCCCGGTTTGCATGGCCGGAGACGTGGACAAAATCTATGGCATCGTATATTACATCTGCGCCGCGTTTGAAGAGCTGGTTTATCATACGCATTACAAGGCTCTCGTTGCCCGGGATTGAGGTGGCGGAGATTATTACCGTGTCGCCGGGCTGCACCTTTACCAGCTTGTGATCGTTTGTGGCTATGCGAGTGAGCGCAGACATGGGTTCGCCCTGGCTCCCGGTGGTCATTACAACCACCTTGTCCGGCGGATAATCGCTTATCTCTTTAAGCTCTATCTTTACGCCTTCCGGGATTGTAAGGTAACCCAGGCGCTCGGCAATCTCTGTGTTCTGCGCCATGCTTCTGCCCACCACGGCAACCTTTCTATCGTAAAGATCGGCCGTGTTGTATACCTGCTGCATGCGGTGTATGTTGGAGGCGAATGTGGCTATTATAATCTTGCCGAAGGAGCGGCTGAAGATTTCTTCAAACTTATTCCCTACAACGCGTTCAGAGGGGACGTAGCCGGGTTTTTCTACGTTTGTGCTATCGCTTAGAAGCACGGAGACGCCCTCCAGGCCCAGTTGGGTGAACTTGCCAAAGTCCACCACCTTGCCGTCAATGGGAGTCTGATCAAACTTGAAATCCCCCGTATGCACTATTATGCCAAAAGGGAACCTTAGGGCTATGGCAAAGCCGTCCGGGATGCTGTGGCTTACCCGGATGGTTTCCACATCAAAATTCCCTATTTTAAACCGATCGCCGGGTTCTACCTGGTGCAGTTCCGTAGTATCAAGCAGGGAATGCTCTTCCAGCTTTGCCTGGAGCAGGCCAAGGGTAAGGCCGGAACCCCATATCGGCACATTTAATCGCGGCAGTACGTAGGGGATGGCGCCTATATGGTCTTCATGGCCGTGCGTAAGCAGCATCCCTTTCACCTTGTCTGCATTTTCAACAAGATAGGTGATATCCGGGATAACTATATCCACGCCCAGAAGCTCTTCATCAGGGAACATTAGGCCGCAATCTATTATTAGTATCTCGCCGCCGTATTCTATGGCGGTCATGTTTTTGCCTATCTCCCCAACGCCGCCAAGTGTTATTATTTTTGCGCTGCCATTCTCTATTTCACTCATTACGCAACGCTCCATGCTGCTACCGGCATCTCTTCACCAGCCCCTTTTTGATAAGGAGTTCCGCAATCTGTACTGCGTTCAGCGCGGCTCCCTTCCTTAGGTTGTCCGATACAACCCACATGTTGAGGCCGGTGGGGATGTATGGGTCTTCCCTCAGGCGGCCTATAAATACCTCATCGCGCCCGGAAGCCTCTATGGGCATGGGGTAGCTTCTAAAATTGGCATCCTTTGCCGTGGGTTTGCATTCATCCACCATGGCTATTCCGGGAGACTTGGAGAGGATTTCAAACGCCTCTGCAGCGGAAATCTTCTCTTCGGTTTCTATGTATACGCTTTCTGAGTGGGAGTTGAACACGGGTACGCGCACCGTGGTGGGAGTTACCTTTATCTCCGGATCGCCCAGTATTTTATGCGTCTCTTCCACCATCTTCCACTCTTCCGAGGTGTACCCATCCGTGCGGAAGCTGCCTATGTGCGGCAGCAGGTTGAAGGCTATCTGGTACGGATAGGAGTTGGTGGACATTACCTTCTGCCCGTGGGTTAGAAGTATGGATTGCTGCTCCAGCTCTTCAATGGCATCGCGGCCCGTGCCGGAGACGGCCTGGTAGGTGCTGACGATTATTCTTTTTATTCTGGAACGCATATGCAGCGGTTTAAGGGCCACTACCATCTGGGTGGTGGAGCAGTTGGGATTGGCGATTATTCCGCAGTGCCTGTCAACATCGTCCGGGTTGCATTCCGGTACTACCAGCGGCACCTTTGGGTCCATCCTGAAGGTGGCGGAGTTATCTACTACAATTGCGCCCCGCTTGGCTGCCTCCCAGGCATAGGTCTGGCTGGCGTTCTCCGTGCCGGCAAAGAGGGCTATATCCACCCCGTCAAACTCTTCCGGCGTGGTAGCCCGGACGGCGTAGCTTTTGCCGCCAACCTCTATTTCTCTTGCAGACCTTGCAAGAATCTTTAAACTTTTTACCGGGAAGCTGCGCTGCTCAAGCACGCCCAGCATCTCTTCTCCCACGGCCCCGGCACCTACAATTGCAATATTATATTTTTCCACGGCGTTCCCTTTCTCCGTTATATTATGTTTTCAAGCCCATAGACTACTTCTTTAAGCCCACGGGCGTGCCTGAGCGCCATTAGAACGCCCGGCATGAATGATTTTCTATCTATGGAATCGTGCCTTATTGTAAGAGTCTGCCCCAGACCCCCAAATATTACTTCCTGGTGCGCCACAAGGCCCGGCAGGCGGACGCTGTGTATGTGCACGCCGTCCAGGTTTTCGCCCCGGGCGCAGGTATCTTCCCCTGCCGCCTTAAAATCCTCCCTGCGGGCGGCTGCTATCATTTGCGCAGTCTTTATTGAGGTGCCGGAGGGCGCATCAAGCTTTTTATCATGGTGAAGCTCTATTATCTCTACGGCGGGCAGGTACTTTGCCGCCTCCGCCGCAAACTTCATCATAAGGATTGCGCCTATTGCAAAGTTGGGCGCAACAATGGCCCCTACTCCGTATGTCTTTGCAAGAGAGCGCATCTCTTCCAAATCTTCCGGGCTGATGCCGGTGGTTCCTATAACCGGCACTACGCCGTGCTTCATGCAGGTTCGGATGTCTTGCATGGCGGCGGAGGGGACGCAGAAGATGACGGCTGCATCTGCCTCTGTATGCTCAAAGACCGCTCCAAGCGTCTTTTCTACTACTACGGGCGCAGCAGCACCCGGTATCTCTTCTACGGTGCTGATGTTAAATATGGGGTCAGCCTTGCCTGTAAGAGAGAACTCCGCCCCGGCGGAGAGGACTGCGCCCACTACCTCGCTGCCCATGCGCCCGCCTGCGCCGGAGACTACTACTCTGATTGCTTCACTCAAAATATTTCACAACCTTTCTGGCCCAACTGCAATGGTTGGATAGAATTCTTTGTCAAAAATTATGCCGGAGACGCGCGCCACATCATCTGCTGTAACGGCAAGGATAGATGAGATAAGCTCTTCAAGGGTGACCACCCTTCCATAAAAGAGTTCCGACCGCCCTATTCTGATCATCCGGCTGCCCATCCCCTCCTGAGAGAGTACCAGGCTGCCCTTAATCTGGTTCTTGGCGCGGGCCATTTCTTCCTCTGTGAGGCTGCCGCGGGGCAGGCTTGCGAACTCTTGCTTCACCAGACTGAGCACTTCTTCAAACTTATCAGGACTGGTGCCGCCGTAGACGGTAAAGAATCCGCCGGTACTGTATGAGGTGGAATATGACCCTATGTTATATGCCAGCCCCCGGTTCTCCCTTATCTCCTGGAAGAGCCTGGAGCTCATACCGCCGCCCAGCGCGGAGTCTATTATGGCAAGGGGATACCTGTTACCATCCTGATTTGAGAAACCTCTTGCACCTATGCAGAACTGAACCTGCTCCATGCTTCTTTTTGCAAAGAAGGATTCAGAATTGAACTCCGGCTCTGCATATGCGCGGGGGCAGCCTGTGCCTTTGAGCGACCCAAACGAATCTGCTATTCTTTCTACAAACTCTTTATGGTTAAGGTTTCCGGCAGCGGCTACCACCAGTCTATCCGGCGTGTAATGTTTTTCTATAAAATCTGTAAGGTCTTCTCTTTTAAGGCTCTGCACTATATCCGCGCTGCCCATTATGGGATAGCCTAAAGGATGCCTGCTCCATATTTTCTCTGCAAAAAGATCGTGAACGAAGTCCTCCGGGGTGTCTTCGTGCATCTTTATCTCTTCAAGTATAACATTCTTCTCAAGTTCTATATCTTTTGTATCTATCCTGGAGAAGCGCAGCATATCTGTAAGCACGTCCATGGCTGCGGGGAGATGCTCTGCAAGCACTTTGGCGTAGTAGCAGGTGCATTCTTTTTCTGTAAATGCGTTGACCTGGCCGCCTATGTAGTCAAACTCCCGGGCTATGTCCCTTGCAGAACGGCTGTTGGTTCCCTTGAAGAGCATGTGCTCTATGAAATGTGAGATGCCCCTTGTCTTATCCGACTCATCGCATGCGCCGGAATCAAACCAGTAGCCCACGGAGACGGATTCCACGCCGGGAACCGTTTCCGTGACTATTCGCACGCCGTTTGGGAGTACTTCTCTTTGTACCATGTATGTAAAAACCTTGTATCCGGCAGTTATATTAACATTAAGAGCGGAAGACCGGGTTGCAGATTGCCGCCCGTTCCCCCGCTCTTTTTAGATTACCTATTCATATGGCAGACCCATGAATAAGAACAAACCGGTTTTTAATTGTTCTATCTGAAGCCTGCCTGAATTACTTCCTCTTTGGGCGGAACCTTGCCTGCGGGACGTCTGCACCCTGGGCGGATGGTTTACGCTCTTCTGCGCGTTCCGCACCTCTTCCGGCTTCCGGCTCTTTTTCGCCTTCGCCTTCAATCAGACCTTTGCGGGTAAGGTTTATCTTGCCCTGGGGAGTAAACTCCGACACCTTGACAAGGAACTCATCGCCCACCTGGATAACGTCTTCCACGCGTTCCACCCGCCTGCTGGAGAGTTGGGATATGTGAACAAGCCCTTCTCTGCCGGGCAGGAACTCTACAAACGCGCCGAAGTTCATTATCTTTGTTACCCGGCCAAGATATGTTTCGCCTATCCGCACATCGCGGGTGATATCTGAAACCATCTTGAGGGCACGTTCGCCGCCTTCTTTATCCAGGGCGGTTATGTAGACGTGGCCGTCCTGCTCTATGGTAAGGCTGGCGCCGGTCTCTGCCTCTATCTTCTTAATCACCTTACCGCCGGGGCCTATTACCTCCCCTATCTTGTCCGGGTGAATCTCTATGCTGAGAACCCTTGGCGCGTAAGGAGACATCTCTGTATT
>CALNCU010000015.1 GCA_937875395.1 uncultured Armatimonadota bacterium
TTTACAGAGGTAAGGTGAATTCTGGGAGAATCTGCCTCTGCAGATATGAGCAGGCCATGGTTCCCTCCTCCATGCCGGATGGTCAGAACCATATCAAGCGGAGACGGCTGGTGTATGCCGTCCACCCTGCCGCCTTTAATTCTGCTATTTAACTCTGCCGCAACTGCAGATAGGATTATGCTGTCAAAATTCATCTTTTAGTTATCTCGAGCGTTCTAATTATAGGCCAAAAAAATTTTAGCGGTCAACCGTGCAACGCCCGCGGCGCCTCCGGCTCTGCGCCCCCTTAATTTGGTGGAGTATTAGTCTAGAGCAGTGCCCGTTACTTTAAAGATATCTCCCGGATTGCCGGCAACTTCTATCAGACTGCCGGCAGGGGCAAAGATGTTGCCGCTGTTTATTACGCTATCGTAAAGCACATCTTCCGGGCCAAATACGATGATACGGCCTTTGGGAGGCACTTCAAACTGCAGGATAGAGTCAAACCCCGCCTTCAGCCATTCATTATAGCCTTCATGGCCGATGGCCCGGATATTGATGCCGGCGCTCAGCGGCATGGCAAGCTCGACAGGCATATAGACTGCGCCGGACAGCCAGGCCCAGGTGGCGCCGTCTCTCTTAAACAATCTAAGCTCGGTGATATCCCGCAGCGATTTTGCCGGCATACTGGCAAAGACGGGGGTCTTTATGATTTTCAGCCCGTCGAAATCCACATAGCCGGGCAAGTCGGCGATCTGGCTGGAGGTGATCACATGAGTGGGACTGACCATTGTTTCTTCAGTGGCTTTGACATTCCGCCGCAGCCATTGTTTGCCAGCCATTGGGACTGCCGGTTGGAGCGGCCGGCCTACGGGCTGGATTTTTTCGGCCATAATAGTATCCAAATTGAAGGAATACTGTATGATATAGCGGGTTCCGTCCACGGTGGTGAAGTAATACTTCGCAGGGCCGTTATGAAAATAGCCGTCGTTGTACACTGCGGAGAGCAGGATAGATTCCTCACCGCCTTCCACATTGTACATAGTCAGCTTGCCTTTTTCACCGTCTAGGGCAATCCGCAGGGTATCCGTGCTTTTGCAGTAGTAGCCTTCGTAGGCCATAAGGTCAACGGGAATGGGCTGCACCTTGACCGGCGCTTTGATGACTTTTTCTTCCTTGGCGATGAGACCTTTTTCCGTCAGATAGGCCGATAGAATGGTAAAGGCGATCTTCATTGCGTTGCTGCGCTGGCCGGTGGCGATGACAGCCACCGAAATCCGCTTTGACGGCAGGGTATAGATCATAGCGGTATAATGACTGGTGCCGCCGCTTTTAGCAAAAACACGGAGATCTTTTTCAGGAAAAGCTGCTAGGTCGGCGTAATCCCAGCCAAGGCCAAAGGGCATACCGGCCCTCCGTAGCTTGCCCTGAAATTCACTGGGTTGCATTTTCAGCATCTCCGCCCTGGACTTGGCCGAGAGAATAGCCGGCCTTCCAGCAAAGGAATCGGCAAATTTACACAGGTCTTCCGCTGTAGATGATAATCCGCCGGAGCCTATCAGCGATACTACTTCCAGCGGTTCGCTTTTGCCATCAGGCCGGTAAAATTTTGCCAGGGTTATCCCTTGCGGGAGACGGCCGACACCAAGACCGGTACGGTTCATGCCTAGCGGTTTGAATATCCGCTCGGTCAGAAAATTACCATAGCTTTTACCTGAGACTCTGGCCACAATCATTTCCGCCAGCGTAAAGCCGTCGTTGCAGTAGATGGATAATTCTCCCGGACGGTGCTTCAGGGTGGACTGTAACAGTGAAGCCAGGAGTTCCGTATAAATATTCCGGTTATATTCGTAGCCGAAGTTGTTCCAGATGGTAGTCCCCGGTAGACCTGATGAGTGGTTGAGAAGCATTCTTACGGTAATATCTTTATACCGCTCATCCGCCATGGTGAATTCGGGGATATAGGTGGTTACCGGCTTATCCAAAGCGACCTTTCCCTCGTCCACCAGCAGCATGATAGAGGTTGCTACGAATACCTTGCTGACAGACCCAATATTAAAGACTGTGTCCTTGCCTGCCCGGATACTTTGCTCCCGGTCCGCCATGCCTATCCCTTCGGCATACACTAATTTGCCGCTATCCATCACGGCGACGGTGGCACTGCCCGCCGTCCCGGCGGTGATACCCTTCCAAATTTCTGTGCGGGCGGTGATTTTTGTATCCTCAAAAGCTTTTTCTGCGGGACTGCATACCGCCACTGGAAGGTTTGCAAGAAGCAACAATATCAAAAGATATACTGTTTTCAAATATTTAGCCATGACTTACCTCCTGAGAGCATATTGGTCTGTTACAACACCTTGTTTTGAAAACATTCATTTTCCAGTGGCGTATTTCCTGCTTAAATACAGGAAATACGCCATTTTTGTATAAGGCAAAAAACCCCTCTGTATACCGACAGCATATAGAGGGGTTAAGCCTCGCATTGCTCAAAGATTGAGGTCTTCGTTGGGATTGTAAGGGATAGTTCCGGTACCATATATAGAAGCACCGGCGCTTCGCTCTGCGACCCCATTAATTAATTTGGTGAAGTATGTGTTTGCGCAGTATGAATTTTGTTGGATTTAATCCCCTGCCGCAAGTTTTTCTGCAGCGTCTACCTGGTCTGACGTGCCCATGACTATAAGTTCATCGCCGGGCCGGATTAATGTTTGCGGAGACGGATTTGTCATCTTCTTTCCTGTCTGCTGTCCTATGGCAAGGACTAAAACTCCGGTAGATTCCCGTATTCCGCTCTCCTGGATTGTTCTGCCCGCAAACTTTGAGTTTTCTGATATCAGGATGTCGCCTATCTCTGTAGCGCTGTAATCGTACCGGGAGACCAGCTCAAGGAACTCCACGGTGCGGGGGGAGAGCATAGCCGCCGCCATGCGGTGTCCGCCCAGAACGTACGGAGAGATTACTTTGTTTGCCCCGGCCCGCCTAAGCTTGTCCTCATTCTCTTGCAGAATGGATCTTGCCACAATAAACAGATTTGGGTTCAGCCCGCGGGCGGTGAGGACTATGAACACGTTCTCTTCATCTGTAGGGTTAACTGCTATCAGGCCCTTTGCCCGCTCAATTCCGGCGGCCTTAAGAATCTTGTCTTCGCTTGCCTGGCCTTCTATAAACGGTATATTAAGTTCTTTCAGCTTGGGGGTCTGTTCCGGGTTGATCTCTATTACTACAAACGGCACATTCTGCTGCTGAAAATCTTTTGCTATCTGCTGGCCCATACGCCCAAAGCCGCAGACTATAAAGTGATCATGTATGCCGGCAATTACCTGGTTCATTTTTTTCCTTCTTTCCTGTTCATCTATTTCTGTTATTATATCCACAGCCTGCGACGCTGCGTCCGATAGGGGAGAGAAGATAACATCTGCGCCGCACTCTTTAAGCTTTTCTGCATCTTCTGCAGAGTGCGCGGTCACTGCTATGCTTCCCCTGAAAACGTAGCTCTGGAGCGCCCGGATAAGCGATATGTTAATTTGGCGGTCGGGGAGGGAGCTTATTACCCACCTTGCATTTGCCAGGGGGAGCATGGCCGGAAACTCCGGGTCTTCTGCATCCCCAAACCATGCAGTGCCGCCCCGGCGGTTCCATGTCTTTACCGCCTCCGGGTCAAAATCAACGCCAAACACGCTGTGCCCCTGTTTTAAAAGATGCTCTCCTATCCCGGTGCCGTAACGCCCAAGACCAAAAAGTATGGTATCCGGTTGAAATGCCGGCATGCTGTTAAGGGATTGTTCCCTGTGACGAACCCTTCTTTCAAAAATCCCCAGATACGGTGAAAACCATTCATATATTTCTTCGGAATACTGAATCAGGTATGCCGAAGCCCCTATGGTAACCAGCCCCACCAGGGTTATTAATCCAACTGTATCGGCGCCTATATGGCCAAGCTTTAATCCCAGCGCCACAAGTATTAGTGAGAATTCGCTTATCTGCGCCAGCATTAGGCCGGTCAGGAAACCTGTACGCTTGCGGTACCCAAGCAAACCCATTACAATCATAACTATCAGAGGCTTTACAACCAGCACAAAGAGGGAGATCAGAACAGATATCCATATCTGCTTCCCCAAAAGCGCCAGGTTCAGCCCCATGCCCAGATCAATAAAGAAGAAGAGCAGCAAAAAGTCTCTAAGGCTGACCAGGCGCGCCCCTATAATCTCCCGGTACTGCGTGGATGCCAGAGATACCCCGGCAAGGAATGCTCCAACCTCTCTGCTTAATCCCAGCGCCTCACTTGCGCTTGATACTGCAAGCGCCCATGCAATGGATGAGAGTATCAGCAGTTCCGGGAACCGGGCCAGTCCCGGCAGCACCCGCGGCAGCACAAAGTACATAACAAGGCCTATGCCGGCAAGGAGAGATATTCCTTTTACGGCTATGAGCAACGCCCGGGGCCCTATGCCGGCGTCCGCCCCTTCGTGCGCAAAGGCGGTTAAAGCTATCATGGCCAGAATTACTACCAGGTCCTGCACAATCAGGATGCCTACCACTATTCTTCCGTGCAGGGAATCTGTCTCTCGTTTATCAGAGAGCAGTTTTATGATTATAACGGTGCTTGAGAATGTGAGGGCTATTGCCACGTACATGGCGGTGATGGGAGCCATCCCCAGGCCCAGCGCAACCAGATATCCAATCAATGAGGTAATTACAACCTGGCAGAGCCCCAGCACCAGCGAGACGGGGCCCATGCTTTTTATAAGCCCAAGGTCTAGTTTAAGCCCTACAACAAAGAGCAGCAGAGAGAGCCCTATTGCTGCAAGAAGGCGTATCTCTTCTGTAGATTTAATCCATTTCAGGCCGGATGGGCCTGCAAGTATGCCTGCAATCATGAATCCTACAAGAAGGGGCTGCCGCAAGCGTGTGGCCGCAAATCCAATCACGGCGGCCAGCAGCAGTAGAGCCACTACTTCGTTAAAGACATTGGCAAAGTGGATGCCAGAGAGGTCCATACTCAGGAGGCTGGTTTTTAGGACGCTTAAAAATTCTATTGTTATTATTAACCTTTCAAAAACTTAATTCTGTTGCACCTGTACAGCTTATATTATATCAGCTATACAAGTGCATGACAATCTTTATACCTGTTCCGGCCCTTCATTCCTTATGCAATGCCTGTGTTGCACAAGGTGCATCAACCCCCTGGGCTGGGCGATACTGAACATAAGGCGCCGCCAAAGCCTTTGTAATTGAGCACCCCCAAGGCGATACTTCGGCCCACGAGCCGGAGGCGTCGCTGCCGAAGCTTTCTTTTGGCGGGACACCGGCAGCCTGTTAACTTAACAAGGTGCGGCGGTATTATCCTTTAAATGTAATATGGTCGTTTTCTTCTGTGTTTAAGAGTGAGGCGGGTTTTACGCTCATGCTGCCGAATCTGCTGTTTAAACCATCCACCACCTCTGAAAGAGTCTTTCTTTTTGGGTTGTCAAAGAGCCCGTACTGCATAATCCCTTCTTCCAGGCTTCCTGCCGAAACGCCTATAAGACGGATGGGCCTTGGATCTTTCATGGCAATTTCAAGAAGCTCTTGCGCAGTTTTGTATATTGCCAGCCCGTCATCTGTGGCGTTTCCAATTGTTCGGCTGCGGGTTATCCTCTCAAGGTCGCGGAACCGCAGAGTTATCCCCACATTCTTTGCATAAAGCCCCTGATTTCTCAACCGGTATGCCACCTGTTCAGAAAGATAACGCAGGGTATGCCTAAGCAGCCCGGGGTCTCTTGTATCCTTCTCCAGAGTGTGCTCGTGGCTTAAGGATTTTGGACGGGGGCGCATGTAGTAAGGGATTACGGGAGAATCATCCCGCCCGGCGCCCATATCTGCAAGCGCATCTCCCATGGTGCCGAATACCCTTGCAAGAACCCTTCTATCCGCCCGCCCAAGCGAGCCTGCAGTTGTTATACCCATGGATTTAAGTTTGGCGGCGGTCTTTGCCCCTATCCCGTGCAGCTTGGAGATGGGGAGCGTAGAGAAGAGTTTTGGTATATCCTGTCTTTTTATCTGGTAGAGCCCGTCCGGCTTTTTTATACCGGCGGCCAGCTTTGCCACCAGTTTGCCGGGGCCTATGCCTATTGTGCAGCTTAACCTTTCCGCGCTCCGTATCCGCTCTTTAATCATTACGGCTGCGCGTACGGCGCCGCCAAAGCGCTCGGCCGTGCCGGTCATATCCATATAACATTCATCTATGGATGATATCTCCAGCATATCCGTAAAGTTTTCGCAGATGGAAAAGATGTTTCTTGAAACACTGCGGTAGAGGCCCGGGTGGGCGGCAACCACCTTGGCTTGCGGGCAGAGGCGCGCGGCCTGCACATAGGGCATGGCGGAGTGCACCCCAAAGCCCCTGGCCTCATAGCTTGCCGCACAGACTACAGATCGCTGGCTTGCGCTGCCCACAACTATCACGGGTTTGCCCATAAGATTTGGGTCCTCCCGCTGCTCTATGCTTGCAAAGAAGGCGTCCATATCCAGAAGAAAGATTGTTCGGTCTGTTGTATCCATAAATGTATCTTTCGTCAAACATAAACATTATACCATTAACCTGCAAAAGCTCCTTATTAGCTTTAACGGTTGATTGATATATATATTTGGAGTTATTATATATTTATGAAGGAGATAACCGCATGCAGCTCGTATATTGAATTGTGTGATCAGCAGGTCTGGATAAACGAGTGATAATCAGTCTGGCTTTATCTTAAAATCTGCAACACTTTACCTAACCGGAGGAACCCAATTGGCTAAGACAAAGATAGGTATTATAGGGGTAGGGGGAATAGCGCAGGGGGCGCATATCCCCGCTTTCGCTAAGCATGAGGATGTAGAGATCCTGGCAGTCTGCGATACAAGGGAAGATGTGCTGAACAAGGTAGCCGATGAGGTTGGCGCCAAGTACAGATTTACAGATTATAACGATCTTCTAAAGATAGATGAGATAGATGCTGTAGATGTTTGCACGCCCAACTTTATGCATGTAGAACCCACCGTCAGCGCTCTCATGTCCGGGAAGCATGTAATTGTAGAGAAGCCCATAGCCCTTAATGCAGAAGAGGGCAGGGCCATGGTGGAAGCATCAAAGAAATCCGGGAAGCAGCTTATGGTGGCCTACTGCTGGCGCTGGAACCCGGGGGCCAGAGCGTTAAAACGCTTTGTAGAAGCCGGGGATATGGGAGATATTTACTACGCCAAGGTGCAGGCCATGAGACGGAGAGGCATACCCGGCTGGGGAGTGTTTACCCAGAAGGATAAACAGGGCGGAGGCCCGCTTATAGACATAGGATGCCACCTGCTTGATCTTACCCTTTGGCTTATGGGGCACCCCAAACCCGTCTCTGTATCCGGGCTTACCTACGCAAAGTTTGGGCACAGGTCTGATATCCTTGGCCTTATGGGACAGTGGGATTATAAAAACTTCACTGTAGAGGATTTTGCCGTGGGCCTGATAAGGTTTGAAAACGGTGCCAGCCTTACAATAGAATCCAGTTTTGCGGCCAACATAGAAAAGAATATCTTAAACAGTTCTCTCATGGGTACGGAGGGTGGCTGCCAGCTTGATCCGCTGAAGATATTCCGCGAAGAGAACAAAACCCTGATAGACCTTACTCCAACCTTCCTGCCAACTGTCAAGTGGCATGATGAAGAGATAGTAGAGTTTATTGATGCCATAAGAAACAACACCCCCGTGCCTGTTCCCGGGGAAGAGGGGCTTATGGTAACCAGCATAATAGATGCAATCTACAAATCTGCAGAGGAAGGGAAGGAAGTCTCCCTGGTTTAAGCCGGGGTATTCCTGATACAAAATACAAAGGGGCGGCACGGCTTATCCGGCCGCCCTATGCCTTAAACAACATACCCTGGCTGCCGCTCCCCGGGCGCTCCCAGGTGACTGCGCAGTAGAGCTGTTCTGTCTCCATTACCATTCTTTCGCTGCTGAAGTGCAGGCGTACAAACCGGGAGCCTTCCCGGGCAAGCTGCGCGGAGAGGGTTTCATCCTCAAGGAGCATGCATATCTTCTCTGCCAGGTCATCCGCATCTCCGGGTTGTGTAAGAAGCCCCGTTGTAACGCCGTCCACAATCTCCGTTATCCCGCCCACGCGGGAGGCCACAACCGGCACTTCCTGGGAGAGCGCCTCCACAAGCGTAAGGCCGAAGGTCTCCCTTGTTGAGGGCAGAACAAACACATCAAACATAGGAATAATAGAAAGCGCATCAGACCGGTATCCCATAAACTCAAAGCTTTTAAGTATGCCCATGCTGGCGGCCAGGTCCTCAAGGGTGCGCCTTAGCGGGCCGTCCCCCACAATTACAAATCGGGCTGCCGGATATTTAAGAAGCACTGCCGCCGCGGCCCGTACCAGGTGGTCAATACCCTTCTGCGGCGCCAGCCTTGCCACCGTGCCCACCACGGGAGTCCATGCCGCCTCTTCCGGCTCGTCCGGCATGGGGTCTGCCAGAGATTCGGGCGGCTCAAGATCAGGGAAAAGGCTAAGGTTCCCGTTCTTTGTTACCGCATAAGGTATTAGAGGCTCTGCAGCCCTCCCTTTTGGCCTTGGATTCCTTTCTGCCGGTGGAAGAAATGAGACCCCGTTTGGTATTACCGCAATCTTATCCGGGTCTATCCCCATAGTATCCACCAGCTCATGCTTAAGCGCGTTTGAGACGGCTATAATACCATCGGTGCGTTTTGCAAGCATCCTCTCAATCCAAGAGACTATTCTGCGCTTTACATTGCCTGTACGTTCATCAAAGACAAAGCTGTGTACCGTAAGTAAAACCTTAGGCTTCCTTTTAAGCATAAGGGTTGCAAGCCTACCCACAAGGCCGGCCTTTATGCTGTGAATATGCAGCACGTGGGGGTGTATCCGCCGTATAAGCCGCTTTAAGCGCAGCACCGCCTTAAAATCTTTGGGTATGTTCAGGTCGCCGGAGAGGTCTAGGGGAAAGAGCCTGTACCCTGACTCTTCCGCCTCCCGGAAGAGTCCGGAATCCGGCGGGCAGATAATTACAGGCTCAAATCTGTCTATATTCAGCCCGGCAATAAGCGTGGTAAGGTGGCTCTTTATGCCTCCCTCTGCGGGGCGCACCAGGTAGGCTATTGTAAGTCTCTCTTCCATGCCTGTATTATACACGGTAACAAAGCCTTTATGGAAGAGCAGGTGGAAATCTCAAAAGAGGATGCTGCAAGCACATACCGCCATAACATGCGCATGCAAAAAAAATATTCGCCGGGAACGGGCACTTGGTGGTAAATATAGTTGCTCTCATGCGAAGAATAGTATAATATGTGTGCAGGGGGCAGAGATGCAAATGCTGCCATAGCTTATAATCAGCAGATGAGCAGCCGTGCATTTTTGCGCCGTGACCTGGTAAAATGGCGGTTGTAAGTGTTTTGGATAATCGTCCCAGCTTTGAGACTGTACTAAAGCAGTATCATAAAAAAATTTATAATCTGGCACTCAGGGTACTGGGGAATGCTGATGAGGCGGCAGATTTAACGCAGGAGACTTTTGTTAAGGCGTACAATGCGTATTCCCGCTTTCAGGGAGAAGATTCCGCCCTGTACCCCTGGCTCTGCCGCATAGCGGTTAACGGGTGCAAAAACAGGTTTAGAGAGATCTCCAGAAGAGTCAGGTTTGAGGCCGTCTCCCTGGACAAGCCTTTGGAGACGGATAGCGGGGGGCTATCGCTAGAACTGGGCGATGATTCTTCCGATCCGGCAGGAATTGCCGAGCATCGGGAGATGGAGCAGATGATTCAATGCGCCATTACAGAGCTTCCGCAGGAGTACAGGGTTATTGTAGTCCTGAGAGATATACAGGGGCTCTCTTATAAAGAGATTGCAGAGGCCACCGGGCAGAAGATTGAAAACGTAAAAGTACGCCTCTACCGCGGACGGCAGATTCTCCGCAGGCGTTTATCTAATTATATTTCAGATTAGACTGGGCGCAGCCCTGCCTTGAAAGGAAGGTAGCTTAATGTTTTGGAAGACGGGTAATATAAGCAGATGCAAAAACGCAGCTGCAATACTCTTCCTTGCTCTTATACTGGTTCCGGTAATGGTGTTTGCACAGGAACGGCTGATATCTGAGATAAGAATTATGGGGAACGAGCACATCTCAAACGATGCCATTCTTGCGGCAATAGCCCTAAAACCAGGCATGCCGGCTTCAGAAGCAAACCTTCAGGCCGCAAAAAAAGCCATAGAAGGCATGGGATTTTTTGAACGGGTTATTGTAGGCACGGAGACCACGGATGCCGGAATCCGCATAATCTTCAACGTAGTAGAGAACCCGGTAATCACCAGAATAGATATTACCGGCAACACCGTAGTTCCCACCAGCAAGATACTCAGCTTTATGCGTGTTGCCCCGGGCAGCGTGCTTAATACCAATACGCTTCTGCAGCAAGATATACCATCCATAGAGCGTTATTATGAAAGCCAGGGATATATTGCCTACGTTACAGAAGAAGTAGGAATAGACCCCAAAACCGGAGTGCTCCGCATACCCATCCTGGAAGTACGCGTGCAGGATATAAAGGTAACCGGAAACGTAAAGACGCAGACATACGTAATCCTTCGGGAGATGAAGCTGAAACCCGGCGATGTTTTTAACAGAAACACCCTCTTTGCCGATCTTAGACGCATCTATGATCTGAACATCTTTGACCGTGAGGCTGCCGAACCCTACAGGCTTGATCCGGGTTCAAGCATAGGGCAGGTAATAATAACCATCCCCGTAAAGGAAAGAAAGACGGGCGAAGTCTCCGTAGGCGTGGGGTACAGCACGCAGAACCAGCTTTTGGGACAGGTGCGTGTATCGGAACACAACTTCAAGGGCAAAGGGCAGACAATAAGCTTCATGTGGGAGCAGAGCGTAAACAACGGCTCCAGCCTGGAAGTGGGGTTCTTTGAACCCTGGTTGGACGATAAGCATACCTCCCTTAATGTTAACCTGTACGATAAGCTGGTCTTTAGATTTGCCGGAGACACCTTCGGCACCTTAACAGGCTCTACCAATTATGACGAACGCCGCCAGGGCGGGAGCGCCACCTTCGGCAGGCCGCTGGATGATACAAGCAGAGGATTTTTTACCTTGCGTTATGAATCCGTCCTGCCTAACGCTACCAACTCGTTGCCGTTCCCGTTAAACGAATCCGGCAATATAGCAAGCGGAACCTTTAGAATTACCAACTCCATACGCGATTCTGAAGTAGACCCAACAAGAGGAGCCTACTCCTCTTACGCTTTTGAACTTGGCCGCGCAAACTTTGAGGCCCAGGGCAACGTTTTTACCAAATTAAGCGGGGATTTTCGCTGGTACTCCAGCCCGGGCCAGCCAAGGGCAGAGGCCTCATTTGAGCCGCGCCCCGTCTTTGCAACCAGATTAAAAGTAGGCACCTATACCGGAAACGTCCCATTCTTTGAACAATATTTCCTAGGCGGCGCCGAATCCATCCGCGGTTTTCGTGAAGACAGGTTCTGGGGCAGGTATACCATGCTTGCAAGCACCGAATACCGGTTCCCGCTAGGCTCCAGTATGACGGGCGTATTATTTATGGATGCTGGAGACGCCTGGGGGGCGGACGAAGCTTACAGAACCCCCGATATCTTCCCGGAACTGCCGCAGCACGGAAATTTCTCTCCGCAGTTTGGTTACGGCGTGGGCATCAGGGTTTCAACACCCATCGGGCCGCTGCGGCTGGACTACGGCCTTAGTAACGAAGGTTCCCGGGCGCACTTTAGCATAGGGCATGTATTCTAACTGCACCCAAAAATAGATGCACGTGCGCCATATCCGTGCTTGCTCTGCCGTACATGATCTGGTATAATTTAGCGATTAAGAGACCGTTATTCCCCGTGGAACATTGCGGCGCTTGCGCCTGATGAAAGGAGTTAGCTGGCTTTATGCCTAAATTACATAGAATCACCGGTATTTTAGTTCTGACTCTAATGTTTGCAGCTATTGCTGTTTCATCTGCGCATGCAGCAGATAATAAAGCAGCTTTTGGGACTATAGATATAGAAAAAGTCTTTAATAACTGCGATAAAACAAAACAGCTTTCGCAAGAGCTGGCCGCATATCGCGATCAGCTGAGCCTGAAGCTGGATACCAGAAAAATCAACCGCCTGCTCACCAATGAAGAGTTCAACCAGCTGGCGGATCTGCAGACCAAACAGAACCCATCCGCTGCAGACAGGGCCAGAGTTCAGGAACTCCTGGATATGTCCCGGCTTAGAGAGATAGAACTGCAGGGGCTACAGCAGAAACCGAATTTAACCGAGTCAGACAAGGCCCGCCTAAACGAATTGCAAGACCAGATCACAAAGACCCAATCCATAATGCAGGCGGATGCAGCCAAGTATCAGGCGGAACTGGAAAAGAAGAACGTCGATATGCAAAAAGAAGTTCTGGATAGCATTGCACAGGCGACGGCATCCGTAGCAAAAGAAAAAGGGCTGTCCATGGTCTTTAGCAAGAGCCTTGGGCAGATACAGTTTATAGTCTACTCAAGCGCAGATATTACGGATGATGTAATAAAAAACCTTAACAAGAAGTAGCCCAAATGTTTAAGCGAGCGGTGATTGTTGTTCCGCTTTTCATAGCGGCAGCCTATCTATCCGGGTGCAGAACGGAATCCGTGCCGGTAAAGCCGGATAGACAGGCAGTGCAGGTGGTTATCCCCAAAGGGATTTCGCCCCGTGCAGATGCACTCCCGCCGGATAGCGGCGCAAAAATGCAGGCCGAACGCACAGAGCCGCCGTTCCCGGAAGCGCTTTCCGGTGCCGCAGCTGAAGTGGCAAAGCGCATTCAAGATAATCGCACGGGCTGGGAGAATAGCGAGCAGGCAGCGCCAGTTGCACGCAGCCCCCGTTTGGACGAAGAAAATAATTTTAACGCATATGAAGTTTCTTCCATATCGCCGGAAATAATGGCTGCAGAGAAGAAATTTTCTGCTCTGCGCTTAAACTTGCAGATAAGAATCCGGCTTTTGGAATCCCGGATCGCCTATGCCGGCGAATCGGAAAGGCGCATTCTCACTGAAAAACTTAACAAGGCAAGGGCCGAGCAAGAATTTGTAGAGGAGGAGTACCGGGCCGAGATTGAGAGAGTGTCAACACCTCCAAAGATGTAGGGTTGAAGCCTCAGCAGACCTGCCCGAATGGCTGGCGGCTGATAACCGAAAAATCGGTTCGGGATTCTTCCGCGGTGATTGAACAATGCTTAAACTACTTAAAGAACTGGCCGAACTGGTTGATGGAAGCATATCGGGCGATCCGGATACACGCATATCCGGCGCAGCAGATATAGCAGACGCAAAAGGCGGCGACATAGTCTTTGCAGAGAGCCCCAAGCTGCTTGTTGAAGCTGAACGCTCACACGCATCGGCCATTATTACCTTTGCCGACGCGCAGGCCGCCGGCAAACCCATGCTTCTGGTATCAAACCCGCGCCTGGCTTTTGCCAAAGTGCTGGGAGCATTCTCCCCCCCAAAAGAACATATAACGGGTATCCACCCCGGAAGCTTTATTGGGGAAGGCACAACGATAGGCGAAAACCCATCTATAGGATACAACGTTTACATAGGCAAAAACACCACTATAGGCAACAACGTAAGCATCTGCCCGTTTGCATTTATAGATGACAACGTGCAGATAGGGGATAACTGCATCATCCATCCATCCGTTATAATTCATGATAAGGTAACGCTTGGCAGCGGAGTAGTGGTTCACAGCGGCAGCGTGATAGGATCGGATGGTTTCGGCTACATCCAGACCAGCGGGCGGCACCATAAGATTCCCCAGATAGGCAGCGTAGTCATAGGCGATGATGTAGAGATTGGCGCCAACGTAACCATAGACCGCGCGCGTACCGGAAAAACAGAGATAGGCCGCGGTACCAAGATTGATAACCTTGTTCACGTAGCGCACAACGTGGTGATAGGCGAAAACAGTATGATAGTAGCCCAGGTGGGCATTGCAGGCAGCGCCCGCATAGGTGACAGAGTTACCCTTGCCGGACAGGCCGGTATAAAAGACCATGTGGATATAGGGAGCGATTCCATAATCTGTGCGCAGGCCGGCGTTATAGGTAACGTCGACCCTGGGCAGTTCCTCTCCGGATATCCCGCCGGGCCGCACAGGGAGCAGATGAAGCTGTACGCTGCCCAGCATAAACTCCCCGGACTTTTAAGAGTCATACGGGATCTGGAACGCAGGGTGAAAGAACTGGAAGACCGCTCAGAATGAAATCCTCCCTGAAGCAATGTACCATAAAACAGAGCGTGTCCATGTCCGGCACAGGCCTGCACACCGGCAAGCCGTGCCGTATAGCGCTGCATCCCGCCGGGTGCGGCACAGGCAGAGTCTTTATAACAAGCGACGGCAGAATTCCGGCTCATGCAGATTACTTGGCTGATACCAGGCGGGGCACAAGCCTTAAATGCGGCAGCGCAGAAGTGCACACAGTTGAACATCTGCTTGCGGCCCTTGCCGGTCTTTCAATAGATAACGTAGAGATTGAAATTTCCGGGCCGGAACTCCCCTCGGCAGACGGGAGCGCCCTGCCCTTTGTAGAACTTGCAGAGAGCGCCGGACGCAAAGAGCTTTCCCAGCCGGCCTGCATTATGCAGATTACAGAACCCGTCTGGGTATCGGATGGCGATAAATACGTTTTTGCCGTACCGTGGGATGGCTTCTGCGCCGCAGGCCTTATATCATTTAATCATCCAATGATAGGCAGCCAGGCCGCAGGATGCAACATAACGGAAGAGTTCTTTAAAAAAGAGATTGCGCCCGCCCGCACCTTCTGCACCTCTTCTGAAATAGAGATGGTGCAAAGCATGGGCCTGGGGCTGGGCGGAAGCGATGAGAACGTTATAGTGGCCTATGAAGACCGGTACAACGTTCCGCTGCGTTACAAGAACGAATTCGTCCGCCACAAGATACTAGATCTTATAGGCGATCTATCTCTTGCTGGAGGAAGAGTTAAAGGTTCTATCACGGCTATTAAATCTAGCCATACTCTAAATACCGCGCTTACGGTAAGCATAGTAAAACAAATAAGAGAGAGAAAGTAGCTGGCAAGGAGGTTGATGACATGCTGGATGTAGAGGAGATACGTTCCATACTTCCGCACCGATACCCGTTTCTTTTGGTAGATCGCATACTGGAATTGGAGCCTGGCAAACGTGCCGTTGGACTTAAGAACGTAACAATTAACGAGGAGTTCTTTCAGGGGCACTTCCCAGGTCATGCCGTAATGCCCGGCGTGCTGGTACTGGAAGCTATGGCACAGGTAGGAGGAGTCATGCTCCTCAGCATAAGCGGCAATGCCGGAAAGCTGGCATATTTTGGGGGAATGGATAAAGTCCGTTTCCGTAAGCCCATACTTCCCGGAGATACGCTTATCACAGAGATAGAAGTCATAAAGACCCGGGGAGCCATAGGCCGGGTCCGCGGGATAGGCCGGGTAGACGGCCAGGTTGCAGTAGAGGGCGAATTTACCTTCGCCCTGGTTGAGAGAAATAATAGAAGCGTGGAGGCAACAAATGAAGTCCATGCAGAGCCTGAGCGGGCTCTCGTTGCAAAATAATACAGAGCCCTCCGATATGACGAGAGAAATACATGAGACGGCAGTAGTCCATCCAGATGCAGAGCTGGGCGCCGGCGTAAAAGTGGGTCCCTTCAGCATCATAGGCGCCAATACAAAGATTGGCGATAACACCGTCATAGAATCTCACGTAGTTGTAGAGCCGTGGACAACCATAGGCAAAGACTGCCTCATCTGTTCCGGCGCAGTGCTGGGGGGAAGGCCCCAGGACAGAAAGTTTAAGGGAGAGCGCAGCTACCTTATTCTTGGCGACCGCAACATAATCCGTGAGTATGTGACACTGCACCGGGCAACCGGAGAGGACAACGCTACCTGCATAGGCGACGACAACATGCTTATGGCTTACTGCCATATAGGGCATAACTGCACGTTGGGCAATAACATAATGATGGCAAACCTTGTAGGTATAAGCGGTCATGCAGTTATAGAAGACAGAGCCACATTCGGCGGAATGGTGGGCGTACACCAGTTTGTAAGAATAGGCAAGCTGGCAATGGTAGGCGGGTATTCCAAGGTTGTGCAAGATGTTGCGCCGTTTATGATAGCAGACGGCCGTCCCACCAAGGCTTATGATCTTAACGTTATAGGCCTAAGGCGCAACGGCGTCCCGGCCAAGGTACGGTCGGAACTCAGGCAGTCATGCAAGCTGCTCTACCGCGCCAATCTTAACCTCTCCCAGGCAATAGAGACCATAGAGAATGAGATAGACCCAAGCCCGGAGAGGGATTACCTGCTGAATTTTGTCAGGGAAATCAAATCGGGATACGCCGGCCGCCAACTGGAACACCGGCGGTAGATGGATAGCAAGAGTCCAAGCATAGTAATTGTAACCGGAGAAGCTTCGGGGGATCTCTATGGCGCTCATTTGGCTGCGCAGCTTACAGAGATGTGCCCGGAGCTTCAAATCCTGGGCGTGGGCAGTTCCCGGATGCGCAAGGCCGGGGTTCGCCTGCTCAGGGATAGTTCGTCGTGGAGCGCCATAGGGATAGTGCAGGCGCTTAAGGTAGTGCCCGCCCTGGAGTTTGCGTTCTACAGGTTGAGAAAATACCTTGCCGCCTCTCCCCCGGACCTTCTTGTGCTGGTAGATTTTGGCGCATTTAATGTCCGCCTGGCGGGAAGAGTGCATCCGCTGGGCATAAAAACCCTGTACTTCATCCCCCCCGGCTCCTGGTACCGCGGAAAGACCTACAAATCCATCTCCGGCAATGTAGACAGGGTGGTCACCCCGTTCCCATGGTCGCATGAAACGCTGCAAAAAGAGGGCTTTGCATCAGATTTCTTAGGGCATCCGCTGCTTGATATAGTAAAACCCACCGCCTCCCGGGAAGATTTTTTTGCCCAGTTTTCCATAAATCCATCAGAAACCCTTGTGGGTCTGCTCCCCGGCAGCCGCGGGCACGAAGTATCGCATGTGCTTCCGGCAGAGCTTATAGCAGCCGGGATGCTTGCAGAAAAAGACCCTTCCCTCACGTTTGCAATCCCCCTTGCCTCCAGCATCTGCGCCCAGAGGGTTGCAGAGGAGCTATCGCAGATACCGTGGATAGATATGCAGTCGTTCTGCCCTCAAGCTCGCATGCGCTCACGGCGCAGGTACAGAATTGAGCAGATCACGGCATCGCTTGTAAAAGAGGAGGGCTGGGTTCCTCCCAAAACGCCTGTTCGCATAAAACTTCTTCCCGGCCAGGCCGGAGACATCCTTGCTTATTCAAAGGCCGCAATTGTAACGTCCGGCACGGCCACTGTAGAGGGCGCCATACTGGGATGCCCAATGGTTATAGTCTACAGGGGGAGCCGGCTTATGCAACTTGAATATAAATTGCTGGGCAAAGGTATTAAGTATATTGGGATGCCCAACATTGTTTTAGACAGGGTAGTCTGCCCGGAGCTTATGGGTGACGATGCTTCTCCCAGGCATATTGCAGAACTTGTACTTCCGCTTCTAACTGATTCCGGTGAACGCGGGGCTGCGCTCAGCGGCCTGGCGGAAGTGCGGGCTTATCTTGGAGAACCGGGGGCGATATGCAAAACCGCCCGGTTGATACTCTCCATGATTGGGCATATACCGGAAGAAGGTGTCGTGTGAGATCATGGGCTCAAAAAATGAGAGAGGGAGTAGGGACGGGAGACGTCTCTACCGTTACTTCACATCAGAGTGGCAGCTCTTTTTGCTGGGGATGCTCTGCACAGCAGGCGTATCCTCTATAGAGGTCCTTTTTGTCTGGCTTATATCTGATGTAGTATCGGCCACGGTAGAGAAGAACCCCTTAATGCTCAACAGAATTGCGCTCATCATTGTGGGCATCCACCTTGTGAAATGGGTCTTTTCTTACGGGCAGACGTACTTTATCTCCTCTGCTACAGAAAGGATTGCCGTCCACCTTAGAAACCACCTCTACGCCCACCTTCAACGGCTCCCCATAGGCTTCTTTGAGAAGAACCGGGTGGGGCAGCTTATGTCCCGTATAACAAACGATGTAAACCTTGTTCAAAACTCCTCTGTTAAAATAATGAGCGCAGTCTCTGCACCGCTGGTAATCCTGGGCTGCCTCTATACAATATTCAGATGGAACCCCCGCCTGGCCACAGTCTCGGTAATCCTTCTGCCGCTTATGTCTTACACCGTAACAAGGATAGGCAGGGGCATGAGAGGCATGACGGAGACCTTGCAGACCAGGCTGGGAGATGCGCTCTCTTCTGTTCAGGAGACGCTCTGCGGGGTAAGCGTAGTCAAATCCTTCGGCATGGAAGATTATGAATCCAAGCGTTTTGCCCAAAAAATGCACCACGCCTACAATGCGGCCATGCGTACGGTAAGGCGGAGCGCCGCCATGTCTCCCACTATAGAAATAATAGGCATACTGGGAATAGCCTTTGTGCTTTGGTACGGCGGCAACATGGTGGCAGGCGGCACAGTTCCCGGTTTTGGAACCGGCGCCCTGGTAGGCTTCCTCTTTGCCCTGGAACGCATTGCAAACTCTGTGCGCCAGCTTGCGGGGGTGAATATTGTCTGCCACCAG
>CALNCU010000016.1 GCA_937875395.1 uncultured Armatimonadota bacterium
CTGCTTAGAATGTGGCGTCAAATTCAGGAGCAGGCCAAAACCTCCTCCGCTCCTGCGCTTGTGCATCAGGACCTAAGCCTTATCTACCGCACCATCCGCGACGTCTTTGGTTCCGGTATCCAAAAGATGTTTATAGATTCCAAGAAGGACTATGACAAAGCCCTGGACCTTGTAAAGCTGCTCTCTCCAAGACAGAAGTCAAGGGTGAACCTTTATACGGGTCCCGAACCCATTTTTGAGCATTTCAGCATAGAAAATGAGATTGACAGGCTCCTTAAACGCAAGGTCTGGCTTAAGTCCGGCGGTCATATTACCATAGACCAGACGGAAGCGCTTACCACAATAGACGTAAACACCGGAAAGTTTATTGGCAGCACCAGCCTCTCAGATACCATTCTAAGAACAAATCAGGAGGCTGCCGGAGAGATAGCGCGCCAGCTTAGGCTCCGGGATATAGGCGGGATTATAATTATCGACTTTATCGATATGGCAAGCGCCCGGGATCGCAACTCCGTGGTGAATGCGCTGGATAAGGCCCTTAAAAAGGATAGGACAAGGACAAAGATATCCAACATAAGTCCGCTGGGCCTTATAGAGATGACTCGCAAACGCACAGGCGCCACTATCTCAGAGATAGTGAACGAGGCGTGTCCGTACTGCCAGGGGCTTGGGCAGATACTCTCCCCTGCATCCGTAAGCATACAGGCGGAGCGCGAGCTAAGGCGCCTTGCAGCAGAAGTGGATGATGAGGCGTTTCTTGTAACGGTGCACCCGGAGGTGGCCGCCTATCTTATAGGCGGCGGCGGACAGACCGTAGATGAGATAGAAAAGAACATCCGCCGGGCCGTATATATAAGGGCAAACAGCAACATCCATATAGAAAAGTACGAGATAATCCCTGGCGATCTGCAGGAGATAGAGCGTCAGATGCTCCCCTACAAGCGCCAGCAGATTATAGAGTGCGATGTTGTACGCACGCCGTTTAACGTGCTGCCCAGATCCGCCGCATGGGCGGACGGCTACATGATAGACCTTGTAAACGGTGGAAAATACATAGGCAAAAGAGTGAAGGCCCGCATCACAAAGGTGGGGCGCTCTATTGCAGAAGGCGTAGTCATAGGCCCGGTAAAGGCATCGCGGCAATCAAGGTTCGGTGAAATTGAACCCTGAGAGCGTGCCTTAACGCGGTAATACGCAATACAGAGGGCGAATGCATTTGCATCCGCCCTCTTTTTTTATGAGATGCAGTTTTAGAAAATATCTGTCTTTGCGGGCGCTGTTTGCGTTAAGTGAGGCGCAGGGTATCAATTTCACAGCCTTTTAATATACGGAGGTTGTCGTGAAAAGATTTCATGCGCCCGCACTTGTGCTTCTCTGCACGCTTCTTTTGGGTGGCGGGGCCTTTCCGCAGGCCAATGTTGTTGTGAAGGAGTTTGTAACGGTACTGGTAAACCGGGCCGTTGTAAGAACAGATGTGCCGCCAATTAACGTCTCCGGGCAGACGCTTGTCCCCGTGCGCGGGATATTTAACGCTTTTGGCGCAGAGATAGATTGGTTTTCCATAGAAAAAAGGGTTCTTATCCGCCAGAATTCAAAGGTTATCCAGCTTAAGATAGGGGATGCCAGCGCAACGGTGAACAATGCTGTTCTGCCGCTTGCAGTTCCGGCCATGATTTACAGGGGCCGCACCATGGTTCCGCTAAGATTTATTGCAGAATCGCTTGGCGCAACGGTAACCTGGGATGCATCCACCCAGACTATTACCATTATCACGCCGGAGCAGCCGTCATCTTCTGATTAGATCATCGTAGAAGAGGTATTCCTGCGCCCATCCGGCAAACCGCCCGAACTTTTGTTGAAAGAAGCCGGCTATGGCGTTGTAGACCGCCGGGGTGAGTGTCTTTTGCTTAAATTCCGGCAGATAGTATTTTACCGCCACCTGGCGTATATGCGTATCTACGGGGACGGCCTGGTCTTTATCAAGGGAGAAGAGCAGCACGCAATCCGCTATCTTAAGGCCCACCCTCCTGATTTCCAGAAGCTCCTCTCTGGCAGTCTCATACGGGACTCTTCTAAGGTTGTTCAACCATTCCACGGATTGTTCCATAAGTTGCGCCGCCACGGATGATAGATTGGCGCATCTAAAACCAAGGCTGCATACGCCGGACATCTCTTCTACATTTGCATTTGCAAGCGCCTCTGCCTTTGGGAAGGCAAAATAGTCTCTGTTATCTATGGTTGCTATATGCTCCCCGTACCGGCATGAGAGCGCCTCAATAGACTGAACTATCCTTGGAATGGAGTTTGCCGCAGAGCAGATATATGAAAGCAGGGTCTCCTCCGGCTCCTGCCGCACTATTCTTAATCCGCAGAAGCGTTCTACAGCCGCCTTCAGCCTGCCGTCTGATGCTAAAAGTTCCTTGTAGATGAGGGAGAGGCGGGTATCCAGCCGGAAGTAATCTTGTATAAACTCTTTATCCGGGCCGCCCGGAACCATCTGGAAGAGAAGGTGGGCGCCCTCCCTCCATATTCTAACCACCCTGCCCCTTACAACTCCCATCCATCGGTGGCTGCTGTCTGATTTCCACCTGAATGACTGGCCGGGGGTGAGGGTGTGGGTTAGATTCAGTTCTTCCTCATCAACCTGTATCCTTCCAATCTCCTGTCGTGACCAGGATTCCATTAAAAGCCCCTCCGGTGTTTTGATAAATTTATTCTGCCCGTGCCGTGTTTGTACCTAATCATAGTTCACCGGCGGCAGGGTTTCTTCCTTTTGATGAGGCTGGCGGAGGAGGTGGGGCCGCCCTTGAGCGGCCCCATTCGTGTCTTTTAGCTGCCTGTTGAGTATAACAGGCCGGGGACTGCATCTCCTGAGGAATCGCAGAACTTAAGGGCAAAACCCCAGGCCTTGGTGGACTGAGTTATCT
>CALNCU010000017.1 GCA_937875395.1 uncultured Armatimonadota bacterium
ACAGATTTCGCCGGAACCAGAAAACCATTGTCATTATCAATGACAGTTTCCTTGCAACCAGGTGCGTCGGTGGTAATAATAGGTCTACCCATTGCCATTGCCTCAAGCACCGTTCGTGGCGTACCTTCCCTATAACTGGGCAGAACGTATACGGCGGACTGTTCAATAAACGAGCGGACATCTGATGCTGCACCCAAATATTCCACACTTTTATCATCAATATAAGGCCGTAACTCCTCCGGTTGCAGAGCCGATGGATTCTTATCATACGGCCCTACCAGAAGAAACCGCGCATCAGGATACCTGCTCTTCACCAACCGCGCTGCATCCAGGTATTCAACAACACCTTTATCCTTTATCAAACGGCTTATCATCAGAAAAACAGGTTTCCCTGGCAACGCAACAGGCTTGAATCTCTGCAAATTCACTCCGGAACCATTAACCAGAACGCACTTATCCCTATGGATGATCCGGCAATTCACAAATTCATCCAAATCATTCGGATTCTGGAAAAAAACTTTGCTGGAGCATGCAAGCGCAGTTTTATACAGCATGGCAGAAATAAACTTAATAGCCAATGCCTTCGGGCCAAACGAAATGAATACCGAACCAAGACCGCATACTAACGAATAATTTCTTTTTATGCCAGATAGCCTGGCTGCCACAGCACCATATATCACTGGCTTGATGTTATAACTAAAAACTAAATCCGCCTTCTCTTGCTTGAGTACCTTCATAAATGCAAGCATTAATGAAATATCTCTGATCGGGTTGGCGCCTGTCCTGTTAAACGACACCTGTACGTATCTTGCACCAATATTAGCCAAGTCTGCCTCATAACCGCTCTCCGGCGCTACTGCAACAACATCATGCCCAAGCCGAATCATATCTTTTATCAGGTCACCGCGAAAGTTTACCAAAAACGGCGCATAACCAGCTAATATTACTATCTTCATGCATTTACCTGCCACGGCTCTTCAGCCTACTTATTACCTCTTGCGGAAAAGACTGCAAGAAATGTTGCCGCTAGTATTTTTATATCCAGCCCCAGATTCATATTCCTGCAATAGTCCTCATCGTAGGAGACCTTCGTTTCTGTATCAAGATCATCGCGGCCCTTCACCTGCGCCAAGCCGGTAATCCCGGGCCGCACACCATGCACGCCCCTGGTTTCGCGCAGCATATTCACATCCGTCTGGGATGGCAACGCCGGTCGCGGCCCTATAAAGCTCATCTCGCCTTTAAGTATGTTGAACAATTGCGGCAGTTCATCCACGCTGGTCATACGAAGGTACGGCCCAACCCGGGTGAAGGGGATGGTCTTCTGCTGCTGCATATCAGCGGTGGATAAACATGGGGCATCTGCCCTCATGGTACGAAACTTAAATATGGTAAATGGTTCGCCGCCTGTCCCAACCCTTGCCTGCCTGTAGATTGCCGGGCCTTTTGATTCAAGCATAATCAGCAATGCCACAGCAAACATGGCAGGAGATAGAATTATAAGGAGCAGTAATGCAAATATAAAATCCAACAGATATTTAATATTGCAATATGATACCTTAACACACCGGTCTTCAATTTGATTATCGCTAACCATAATATCCCTTACAGTCTATACAACACGCCCGGATGCAGATTTTCTAATGCTGATTTTACGTCCACTACCACGCCGCCGGGTTTCACTATGCCGGAGAGATCGGAGTTTAAATACTCTTTATGCGGCACAGCCAGAACTATGCCATCAAGGCCCTTGAATTCATCCATGGAAGAGAGAGTTATGCCGTATTCCTTCTGCGCCTCTGCCGGGTCTACTTGTGGATCATGGACAAGCGGCTCAATTCCGTACTCTCGCAGCTCCTCTATAATATCCGGCACGCGGCTGTTTCTAAGGTCCGGCACATTCTCCTTGAATGTAAGGCCTAATATCCCCACCTTCATCTTCTTTATAGAGCCACCATCCAACTGAACAAGAAGCTTCACCATCTTCTGGGCAATAAATTTCCCCATACTATCATTTATTTTGCGTCCGGCAAGTATAACTTCCGGGTTGTAGCCAAGTTCTTCTGCCTTTGTTGTGAGATAGTATGGATCAACGCCTATGCAGTGGCCGCCCACAAGTCCCGGCGAAAACTTAAGAAAGTTCCACTTTGTGGCGGCTGCATCCAGCACGTCCTTTGTGCGTATGCCCATAAGGTCAAAAATCTTTGCAAGTTCGTTCATAAGGGCTATGTTAAGATCGCGCTGGGTGTTTTCAATTACCTTGGCGGCCTCTGCCACTTTTATTGACGGCGCCCTGTGCACGCCGGCATCTACTATGGCGCCGTAAGCAGCCGCCACCCTGTCAAGCGTTTGAGCATCTTCACCGGAGACAACTTTTATTATCTTTGAGAGCGTGTGCGCTTTGTCCCCCGGATTTATCCGTTCCGGCGAGTACCCAAGCTTAAAATCAATCCCCTGCCTAAGCCCGGATGTTCTGGCAATAATAGGCCCGCAGATATCTTCTGTAACGCCCGGGTAAACGGTGGATTCATACACCACCACGGAGCCCGGCTGAATGACGCTGCCGACAGTCTCTGATGCGCTCCTTACCGGGCGAAGGTCCGGATGTTTTGCATTATCTATAGGGGTGGGAACCGCTACAACAAAAAATGTGACCGCCCGAAGGTCCTGGGGATCTGATGAGAACTTGATTGATGATGACACCAACTCTTCTTTAGATGCTTCCCCGGTCTTATCAATACCTTTTGTTAATGATTCAACCCTGGATTTATTAATATCAAACCCAACAGTCCCCGGGAACTTACCGGCAAATGCAAGTGCAACCGGGAGGCCAACATAACCAAGGCCGATTACCGCTATTTTCTCTTTCATAAACAGGATACCTCTGCTAAAAACTGCTCACCTTATTAACCGTTTTCCGTACCAACATTAGCGCATACTATAGAAATAAAGATTTTGCAAAAAGCCTGCTTGTGTATGGCTTAGAGTGATTGATATCTCTCTTACTTACATTACACCCCAAAATATCCCCTGTACCACTCCACAAACCGGGCTATCCCTACCTCTACCGGGGTATCGGGCTTAAAACCTACGTCGCGCATAAGGGCGTCTACATCTGCAAAGGTTGCGGGGACATCGCCGGGCTGAATTGGGAGGAGGTTCTTTTTTGCCTCTTTCCCCAGGCACTTCTCCAGGACTTCTATAAAATAAAGAAGCTCTACCGGGCTGTGATTCCCTATGTTATATACCTTATACGGGCATGCGCTCTCTGCCGGAGTGAACGTGCGGCCGCCATCAAACGCAACGGGTTCCGGGATTCTATCCAGCACGCGTACAACCCCTTCTACAATATCATCAATATAAGTAAAATCCCTCTGCATCCTGCCAAAGTTGAAGACGTCTATAGGCTCTCCATCAAGAATGGCTTTTGTAAAAAGGAAGAGTGCCATATCCGGCCTTCCCCAAGGACCATATACCGTAAAAAACCTGAGGCCGGTTGCCGGCAGGGAATAAAGATGGCTGTATGTGTGGGCCATAAGCTCGTTGGCCTTTTTGGTGGCCGCATACAGGCTTACCGGATGGTCCACGCTGTCATTCACGCTGAACGGCAGCTTCTTGTTAGAGCCATAAACACTGCTTGAGGAGGCATACACCAGGTGTTCTATACCGTTGTGTCGGCAACCCTCCAGAATATTGGTGAAGCCCACAAGGTTGGAATCTACGTATGCATGGGGGTTCTTTAAGGAGTAACGAACGCCCGCCTGGGCCGCCATGTGAATTACCCTATCCGGCTTGTTCCGGCTGAAGTATCGGTCCATCCCATCCCTATCAGAGATATCCAACTGCTCAAACTTGAACTTATCCCTCTCAAGGAGCTGCGCAAGCCTGTCATGTTTTAACTGGGGATTATAGTAGTTGTTCAGGTTATCTATCCCAAATACTTCATCGCCTCTTGAAAGAAGCCTTAGACTTGTGTGGAAACCTATAAATCCGGCGGCGCCTGTAACCAGTACCCTCATGGTGCAATCCCCTTATTAGTCATCGTCGGAAATGAGGCGTTATCCCCTATCGTCATCCCATAGATCACTGCCAAAGAAATCCCACGGGAGCCGTCCTTCATTGGGGTCCGAGATGTTGAACTGGGAATTCATTGCATAGATAAGCGTTGCGCCCTGGATGCCAGCCTTGTAACCGTGGGCCACGCCGGTTGGTATATAGAGCAGAGCCGGAGATTCGCCCGTGAGGATATACCTGCGCTTCACCCCAAGTGTGGGAGAATCGGCGCGCACATCCGCCAGCCATACCATGAGCATCCCATGGGCCACGCACCAGAGTTCGTCCTGAATCTCTTTGGGGTGCATGTGGAAGGCGTTTATTCTGCCGGGGACTGCTGTTGATATAGAGATCTGCCTAAGGTCAAAGTGGGCGCCGGTCCCCTGAACGGCTCCGCCGGAGAGGCGCAGAAGCTCCATAAAGCTCCCTTCAAGCGCCGAATGCTTTTTAAGCGGCAGATACTCCACGCCGTCTATGCCGGGCTGGGGGCCATAACTTTGGAAGGTGAGCGCCTTCTCTTCCTGGGTTGATAGTTTAACCTGCATATATTTCTCCATACAATCTGCTTCACAGGGTACTATATACACTAACATTCTACAGGTAACCCGCATGGTGTGTCAATAATTGTATGGTTGGCAGAACTCAAAGGGAGCTATCTCTGCAGCACTCCGTATCACTTGCTCACGGTGTTTTGGGGGCGGCCGGCAAGGAATGCTCTCAGGTTGTCCACCACAATCTCCATAAGCCTCTCTCTGGATTCCAGGATAGCCCATGCAATGCGAGGGGTGATTATACAGCTTTTGACCGTAAGGAGAGGGCTGTCCGGCGGCGGCGGCTCAACCGAGAGAACATCCAACCCGGCGCCTGCTATTCTGCCGCTGTTAAGCGCATCTGCAAGGTCCCGCTCTACCACCAGGGACCCGCGCGAGGTACTTATCAGAAAGGCCCCCGGTTTCATAAGGTTTATACTCTCTTTGTTTATAAAGCCCTGTGTCTCCGGCGTAAGCGGGAAGTGCAGGCTTACCACGTCCGAATCTTCAATCAGGCGACTGGTATCTGTCCAAGCAAAGTCTCTAAGCGCAGGCGGATTCTCCATATGCCTGCTAAAAGCCAGAACCTTCATGCCAAACGCATCTGCAATGCGGGCCACCTACCCGCCTATCCTGCCCAGGCTTCTTTGCTCTAGAGCGGAAGAGCGTTCTATCCATAAAAAGCGGCATGTGCTTTTACTATTACTTGGATTTGCGGAACCGGCTGGGCGAGCAGCCCATTATATGGTTAAACTGGCGGCTGAAGAAATAGTAAAAGCACATGCCGCTTTTTATGGATA
>CALNCU010000018.1 GCA_937875395.1 uncultured Armatimonadota bacterium
ACTTGAAAAATGGAAAAGAAAGGCAGGGTGGACTCCCTGCATCAAGTGCGGCGGGCTGCACAGGGGAGAGAATTCCATCTGTCCGTTCTGCCGGGCGGGAGAGAAGTAGCAGAAACTCTTAAAAAAGGTATAATTGTAAAGACCAGGGGACATACCGCTTAATAAAAGGTGAGCCTGTTGGCACAATTTCTTATAAATTTAATTCAGCTTGTTAAAAGATACCAGGCCCTGCTCTTTCTTGGTATAGTATCAGCTATTGCAGAGCTGGCATATGCTGTTATGAACCAATCGGCAATACAGCCGTATGTAAGGGAGATAGGCCTTACAACCCACCTGGGGATTATCTATGTTATGTTTCTTGCGGTAGAGACGGCGTTTAAATCGCCCATGGGTTCGCTTGGGGACAAGCTTGGCCGCCGCCCGCTTATTGTTGGCGGGGCGCTTATCTCTTGCTTAACGGCCCTTGGAATGGCCGCTGCGCACAAACTGGAGTATATTCTTGTTCTAAGAGCCTTCGACGGGCTGGCGGCTGCCGCCATATGGCCCACAGTTATTGCCGCAATTGGAGGAAGCGTCCCTGCGGAAAGACGTTCTACCGCAATGGGTGTTATGACCGTAGCCTACATAATAGGCATATCCCTGGGCCCGTTTGTAGGGGGATTTACAAATGACTACACAAACTCCAGGATAGCATCTTTTTATCTTGTAAGCCTGCTCTTTTTTATAACAGCTGTCATAGCCTTCTTTCTTACTCCTCAAAGATCCAGGGAGGATATAGAGGCCCACGCTGCAGGTGAGGGCAAGCTTAAGATTAAAGATCTTCTTCTTGGGATAAAAGCCCTTCCAGATATGATGCTGCTTGCCTTTATGGCCTTCTTTGGGATAGGATTGCTTATCCCCATAGTGAAGCTCTTTGCCATGGATGAACTTCATCTTAGCGAAACAGGCTTTGGCGTTCTGGTGCTCCCAATAGCTATTGTGGTGGGGGTATCAAGCATTGCGCTTGGAAACCTGGGCGACAGATGGGGTAAGGTCAGGTCTGTAAGAGTAGGATTGTTTCTCTCTGCATTTGCCATGTGGGGCGTAGCCTCTTCTAACACGGCATGGCAGTTTGCAGTTGCCGGAATTTTGCTTGGCACGGGTTTTGTTATGGCTATGCCGGCATGGCTGGCTCTTGTTGCAGATATTGCAGCCCCCAAGGCCAGGGGCGCGGTAATAGGGGCACTGGGCACGGCGCAGGGGATAGGCGCCGCAGCGGGGGCATACGTTGGCCCAAAGCTCTATGATATGCAAGCAATAAATCTGGCGGGAGTCTCCGTTAATCCGCAGTACGCCCCTTTTATTATAAGCGCGGCAACTCTTACAATATGTGTTGTTCTTGGGTTTGTCTTTGTTAAAGAAAACGAAGTCAGGCGTATAGGAGTATAGCGTAACGGCGGATCTTCGGTAGCAGAATGCAAAGCACCGCGGACGTTGCAAGGAGCATCAACCCCCGGGATGATGCTTCGGTCGCAGAGTGCAAAGCACGCCGCTGCCGAAGCAAAGGACATAACCCCCGGGGTGATACTTCGGTCGCAGAGTGCCTTGGCACGCCGCTGCCGAAGC
>CALNCU010000019.1 GCA_937875395.1 uncultured Armatimonadota bacterium
TTCTACCGCCATCTGCCCCAGCTTGTAGGCCTCATCCAAGTCTACCACAGAAGCGTAGGCAATTGCATCGCGCTGATCGCATCCCGGAACCTGTCCGCGGGCGGCGCCCCGTGCCTTGATGCCCTTGCTGTTCAGATAGTTTACTATTGCCTGCGCCACGGTTGTCTTGCTTGCGCTAAACTGGGTGTGGCCGAAGGAGTCTTTAGTCTCTCCAAGGTCGCCTATGTTCATGCCTTCGTTAACCACAACCATTACACGGCCGCTTCTCTTAAGTTCATCATTTACGTTATCGGCAAGGTTTTCTATCCCAAGGCCGGATTCCGCAAGGTATATCTGAAGAGGCATCTCGCGCTTGGGGTCTGCAAGCCTTGCAGCGGCGGCTATAAAACCTATCTTCCGCCCCATTGCCTGCATTACAAGAACAGGGTCTGCCGGGCAAGAGCCCATATTCTCTTCATTTGCGTTCTGAACGTAGGATGCCCAGTAGCGGGCCACGCTGCCGTATCCCGGAGTGTGGTCTATAAGCTTGAACTCGGAGTCTCCTACATCGTTATCTATGGTCTTGGGCACGCCCACGGCTATAAGTTCCAAGCCCTTTTCCCTGGCCATAACGCTTACCTTATGGGCGGTATCCATGGAATCGTTGCCGCCTATGTAGAAGAAGTATCCCACATTATGGGCCTTCAGCACATCTATCACGCGGTCAAAATCTTCCTGCCTGTCTTTTTTAAGCTTGTACCGGCAGGTGCCTATGGAACCCGCAGCCGGAGTTGTGCGGAGAAGCGTAATCTCTTCCTCTCTCTGATGGGTGAGATCCAGGAGCTCTTCGCGCAGAACCCCCTCTATGCCGTGGTATCCGCCGTAGACCGTATCAAAGATCTCCGGGTACTCTCTGCAGGATTCTACAACGCCTCTGAGGGAGTTGTTTATGACGGGCGACGGCCCGCCGGATTGCGCAACAACAACGTTTCTTGCTTTAGACATCCGGTGCTAACCTCCTTGTTGCTGGATGAAATGCTAATTCTAAACTATACGCCGGAGAAGGCAGAAAAACCGCCGTCCACCGGTACAACTATT
>CALNCU010000020.1 GCA_937875395.1 uncultured Armatimonadota bacterium
AGATATAAAGCCGTTATTCGATAATGTAAACGCGTTAACGTTCATTCGTAATCAGGTAGGATGCCATTTCAATGTTGAAGGCTCTGATATCTCAGATAGTGATGTTCTTCAGTTTGGACAATCGACCGTAGAATTTGTTTCGGCGCTAATCTGTCCAGAATGTGGAAGTCTTGCCAGGCGTAAGAAAGCTGACCACTTCACTTGCCAATGTGGTAAAATTGAGCTAAGACCCATAGAGCGCCCATAGTTTTTGAGGAATTGGTAAATGCCCAAACATACAAAACTTGAATTAACATGGATAGGGAAAGAGAACCGGCCAAGGCTGGAGCCCAGGATTTTACTAGAGGATCCTGAGCTGTCCTACCATGCCCCACACCGTGTTTCCGGTAACGATATATTTGATAATCGACTGATATTTGGCGATAACCTGTTGGCACTCAAAGCGCTGGAACAGGAGTATGCAGGCAAGATCAAGTGCATCTTCATTGATCCACCATTCAATACTGGAGCAGCTTGGGAACATTACGAAGATGGCCTAGAACACTCTATTTGGCTTACACTTATGCGGAGTAGACTCGAGTGTCTACAAAAGCTACTGGCGCAAGATGGTTTGATATTCGTTCAGATTGATTATAGAGAAGGCGCCCGGCTAAAACTGGTACTTGATGAAATATTCGGTCAGGATTGCTTTAAGAACGAGATTATCGTAAGGCGTGGAACAAAGAACGTTCAGTCCCAATTTGAGACAATTGATTCACTTGCTACTGGGCATGATACCATATATTTATACTCTAAACAACCATCTACACGCATGTCAAAGCTGCAGGCGATTGATGATGTAAGTGACCCAGGGAAATGGGATACATTTTGGCGGGGAACAGATCGGCCAAGTATGAGATATCGGCTATTTGGCATTAAACCGGAAAAGGGTCAATGGCGATGGAGTGAGGAACGTGGACAACGGGCTAAGCGCAACTATGAGGAGTATCAACAAGAATTTGAATCATTCATGAGTCTTGATGATTTCTATGCTCTTCGCATGCAAGAGACGGGAGTGAAGACAGATTTTGTGCGACTTGGGCCAGAAGGTACTGTACAGTATTATGTCCCTCCACGCAACTATAAAATACTCTCTGATGTATGGATGGATATTCGTACTTCAGGTAAGGTTACAGACTTTCAGCACGAGAAGCATGAGGATTTGCTCGAACGTGTAATAAGATGGTCTACTCGACGTGGTGACCTAGTCCTCGATTCCTTCGCCGGTTCTGGCACGACGGGCGCAGTCGCCCATAAGATGGGCCGTAAGTGGATCATGGTGGAGTTGGGTGAACATTGCCATACTCATATCATTCCTCGTCTCAGAAAAGTTATTGATGGTGAAGATTCTGGCGGTATCACAAAAGCATCCAATTGGAAAGGTGGAGGAGGATTCAGATACTTCCGTCTGGCACCATCCCTGCTTGAAAAAGATAAGTGGGGCAACTGGGTTATCAGCAAGGAATATAATGCAGAAATGCTTTCGGAAGCTGTGTGTAAACACGAAGGTTTTACATACGCTCCAAGTGATACCATATATTGGCAGCATGGGCATTCAACGGAGCAGGACTTCATCTATGTAACTACGCAGGAGTTAAGCCGTAATCAATTTGTACAGATTAGTGAAGAAGTTGGGGAAGACAGAACCCTACTCTTATGTTGCACAGCCTTCCGTGCCAACCCGGATGAGTTTGCAAATCTTACAATCAAGAAAATACCTAAGGCAGTATTAGGCAAATGTGAGTTTGGCCATGATGATTACAGCCTACAAATAGCCAATCTGCCAATTGCGCCGGAGGAAATTACGTTGGATCAGCCATCTTCCAGAGGTAAGTGTAAGGATATTGCTAATGCAGAATTACCACTCTTTGAAGATGAGGTAGCCAAATGAGCCGTATAGTCAACGGTATCTCTCAGCGTCTCAGCTTGCGTGCACCGCAAAGAGACTCCTTGGAGATTCTTGAAAGAGTTGTAGGCCTGATTGGGCCATCTAAAGATCAGGATGTTGACAGGGCGCTTGAGCTTATAGCATCAGAGTTTCCAACCGTAGAATCATTTGAGCGCAATTTCCCATCCTTGTGCTTTGCGTTGGCAACAGGTGTTGGAAAAACACGTCTTATGGGGGCGTTCATCGCTTACCTTCATCAGGCTAAAGGGATACAACACTTCTTCGTACTTGCACCGAACCTTACTATTTATAACAAGCTAGTCGGCGATTTTACCCCTGGGAACCCAAAGTACGTGCTTCAGGGAATTGCAGAGTTTGCCCAGACTCCGCCAGAGATCATCACTGGTGATAACTATGAGAGCGGCAGGGGTGTAAGAAGTCAAAACCTCTTCGGCGATGATGCAGTACACATAAATATCTTTAACATATCTAAAATTAACTCGGAAGTACGCGGAGGAAATGCCCCCAGAATTAAACGTCTGTCGGAATATATTGGTCAGAGCTACTTTGATTATCTTGCCGGGCTTGATGATTTGGTATTGTTGATGGATGAATCCCACCGGTACCGTGCATCCGCAGGAATACGTGCGATTAATGAATTAAAGCCTATTCTCGGTTTGGAACTTACGGCAACTCCTCAGATTGATTCGGCAAGCGGCCCAATACTATTCAAAAATGTAATATACAGCTATCCTCTGTCTGTGGCCATAACTGATGGATTTGTGAAGGAACCGGCGGTTGCAACGCGTGAAAACTTTAACGCTGCAAATTATACGCCGGAGCAGTTAGAGAAGCTCAAGCTGGAGGATGGCGTTCGCATACACGAAGACACCAAAGTTGAGTTGGAGGTATATGCTCGCCAGAATGGTATTGAAATTGTCAAACCGTTTATGCTGGTTGTAGCACAGGATACTTCCCATGCAGATGCTCTTCAAGCTCTAATGAAAAGCGATGGTTTTTTCGAGGGTAGATATAAGAACAGGGTTATCACTGTCCACTCTAACCAGAAAGGCGATGAAAGGGATGAAGTTGTCGAACGTCTGCTTCAAGTTGAAAGCGCTGATGAGCCGACGGAGATAGTCATCCACGTGAACAAGTTGAAGGAAGGTTGGGACGTGACTAACCTCTATACAATTGTTCCACTCAGAGCTGCGAAGGCAGAGATACTGGTGCATCAGACAATTGGACGTGGATTGCGTCTGCCATACGGGAAGCGAACCGGGGTTTCTGCGGTTGACCGACTGACCATTGTGGCGCATGATAAATTCCAGGCCATCATTGATGAGGCGAATAATCCTGATTCCATCATTCGCACAGGTGTTGTCATTGGCAGAGATATATCTCCTGATAGTCGCCAAGTAGTTGAGGTTAAACCCAATTTTGAAACGAAAGTCTCACCTGTGGAATCTTCAAACCATCCACAAACTGAGTTGATGTTCGAAACCGAAGCTGAACAGAATGCGGCAGCGACCACACTTGAGGTAATAAGGCGATATGAGAGATTGCCAAATTCATCTAATCTCCGTTCGCCTGAGGTGCAGGCGGAGATTGTGCGTGAGGTTAAGGCCATCTATACACCAGTTCAAGGCCTATTGGATGAGGTTGCCAAGCAACCAAGCATTGAAAGTATAGTTGCAAAAACGGTGGATTTGTTCATCGAAAATTCAATAGATATCCCTCGCATAATCGTGGTTCCAACAGGTGAGGTAATATCAGGTTTCCATGATTTTGATATTGATTGCAGTAATATTCGCCCACAACCTGTCGCAAAAGATATCCTGATCCATATGCTACAGACGAACCAGCGTGCTTCTCTAATAAGTGGTAACGGCATTGTTGCCGAAAAGAGGCCTGAAGACTATCTGGTTAAAGCGCTCATGGATTTCGATGATATCAGCTATGATAATCATGCTGATTTACTATATAAGCTAGTTGGACAAATGGTTCAGCACCTGAACTCGTATTTGTCAGGTGAAGATGAATTACTCAACGTTATTCAATATCATCAGCGCTCTCTGGCAGATTTCATCCACACACAAATGCAGGCCCACTATTGGGAGCGATCTACTGGTTACAAAGCGCATGTAAGTAAAGGCTTTGTTACGCTACGCCCAAATAGCTTTGCTGCCTCAGCTGGTGAGAGCATAAGGCCTTTCCGTGCTCCAGTCAGCGATCAACTCTATATGAGGGGTATGCTGTTTGGCGGATTTATCCGGTGTCTGTACCCAGTGCAAAAGTTTGATAATGATACAGAACGCCGATTTGCAATGCTTCTGGAGGATGATAGAGAAGTTCGCAAATGGTTCAAGCCTGCAAGGGGACAATTCCGAATTGAATATCAAAATGCGCATTTGTATGAGCCGGATTTTGTAGTGGAGACAGATACGTGTAAGCTCATCTGCGAAACCAAACGAGCATCGGACTTGGAAGATTCGGAAGTACAGGCTAAAGCTCATGCGGCCATTCACTGGTGTGAGTATGCGACGACACATGAGTTAGAACATGGCGGCAAGCCGTGGAAGTATCTCCTGATTCCGCATGATGCTGTGACAGCCAGCGCTACGTTGCAGAGCCTGATATCATGCTAGTTGCACCGGTGAGTTAAATAACTTGAAAGGGCTAACAATGATGAGTTTGAATGCATGGTATTGTGACATATTCATTGATATGGCCGGAGGTATTGATAGTGAATCCAATCTGCCAGTACCTTGGTTTGCAAAAAATATCTGGCATGAACTACAGTGGAGTGGGTATGTTGGTGCTTGCCAGAATCGGACCAACCAGCTTGTGTTTGGGCTAAACCTGGAATTCACAGCTACTTGGCGCAGGATTAGACCTCAGCTTCATACTGGTACGTTGGAACGTCTGTTTAGTTCACTCTCTAATACAGAATGGCATTGGTACGGCAGACCCGGATATCCTTGCCGAAATTCTGACACAATGATCCTTTGTCCACCCATGTCGATTGCTGAGGTAGATATCCCCCAGTGGCTAACTGAACTGGATGATATACTATCACATAGGCGCAATTGGCCTAATGGCCGGTTTATGCGACCGCAAATGCAGATTATGCGATGTGTCGGAAGAGCATCATTTGATGAATCTGAGGCAGAGATAAGGTCGAGGATAGAGCACTTCATGCTTGACATACAGCCCATAATTTCTGTTTTTCATGGCAGTCGTGCTACTAATGAAATCAGCCATGACTAAATCTATAGGCTGCAAAAATGATTTGTTACTTCTCAAAATGCAAATCAGAAGCTTTACTCGCCTCTTATGCTCATTGAATGAGAATATCGCATTGGAGTTCGAAGGTGCAGGAAAGGTACGAGCGAGGTTCGAGAATACACCATTAGATGATGATACTGATCCTGTATGGATTAGCTGTGAATTCGATCAGTTAGCTAATGAGTTCTTTGAAGCTCATGATCATCAGTTTTGGGTTTTAGGCGGCTTTCTTGTTACCATAATCTCTTGGCTAGATGACACAGCATTGAGGTATCTTGATTGCAAGAAACATTCTGACTTCGCCTTATTTGTTACTAAGACTTGTAATCAATCTCCTGTAATGCATAAAGAACCATCTATGAGTAAAAGTATTACCAATCTGCTTGCAGATAAGCAACCTGATCTTTGTAAGCGAATATTAAACTGGAGAGAATTACGCAACCGTTTTACACATTCTAATGGTGTAGTAGTTAGCGGTGAGCTTAGATCAGAGTTATCGTCCATACTTAAGGTGGAATTCGATCCTAACTGTCGTATGATTTTAACAAAAACCCTTTGCCAGCATATGCTTGAAGATGTTGAGTCTGCCTTGATGAGTATTATAAAAGGTGTACCGCTAAGAGAAACATTCAATGCAAGTAGTAATTTTCTATCTTAGCTGGTGTTCAATATATAACCATGGCTAGCGAATTATATATGCAAGCCATGGCAGTAGTTGTTCCCGTCGCTTGGGGCAAAACGTACTACGAGGCTTTTAGTTAGATATTTGCTTTTGAAAGGATATACTATGGCAAGTGATATGAAGTGGAAAGATGCAATAGAAAAGGTCCTTAAGCAGGCAGGCACTTCAATGCACTACAAAGATATCGCTGATCAGATCAATGCTCTTGGGCTGAGAAAGAGTCTTGGTGCGACCCCTGCGGCAACCGTTAACTCGATGATAGTGACTTCAATTAGTGATCAGGGTGATAATTCGCCATTTATCAAGACAGGCAAGGGTGAATATATATTAAGAGCCGTAGAAAAAGAATCGCCTAAGCTGCAAAATGTAGATATGTCGGGGGATGAGGCTCAATACGACATCATTACCTCATTTGGTATGTTTTGGCGTAGAGGCTTAGTACAATGGAAAAGAACGCCCCGTATCCTGGGTGTTCAACAGTTAGGAGCAAAATCCGTTGACTTTAGCAATCAACAAGGGATTTAACTTCTCTATGATAGACGTGAAGTAGTATACGTTGGCCGTGCGACTGATAGGCCAATAGGCGTGCGCCTTTATGAGCACACACTTGATCGACTCGCTACACGGTGGGATAGGTTTTCGTGGTTCGGGCTCCTTCCGGTTTCAAATGAAGGTAACCTTCTACCTATGCCTGATCAATATCAGTCAAGGTATCTGATTCCTGCGCTAGAAGCACTTTTGATTGAAGCACTAGAACCACGTCAGAACAGGAAACGTGGCGATGATCTCACCGCCGCCGAGTATTTCCAAAAAGCAGATCCGGCAGTCGAAAAAGAGCAACTCAAAAATTTGATTGATTCTATCTCGGATGGTACCTTCTCATGATAGATGTGCCCTTATCTGAAGTCGCTAGTCGCCCATCTCCATTTCCTTTCACGGGTCTTGGAGCTTCATGAAATAGAATGATGGGGGATTGTCACGCTCTGGGAGTCCCCCGGCATAGCCGGGGGTTTACCTTATATCTCTATCAACAATCTCCTAATAGAGGTTTGATGGGGAACCTGACTGTATCTTGGGAGGTATCGCGCACGGTTGTATGCTTTATTACCACCTGCATCCTGGCCCATACGCAGGATGCACATCTTTATTGGATAGCATACGCACAGGTTTGGCGAGTATTTTTCGTCCACGTAAAGCCTTTACGGGTACATTTTCGATCACTATTTCTGCGTATTGTTCGGAATAAAACACGTCCCCGCTCCCATTTTTCCCTCGTGAAAAGGCTCCTTTGGGAGCCTTAATTCACATTTTGCACACATAGCCCCAATTTTTGCAGATGAGGCGTAATCTTTTCATCCATTACTGCTACACATTTTTCCTGCATATGCGGTGTCACATGGACATAAAGATTTTCTGTTATTCCTACCGTGGCATGTAATAGGCGCTCGGAAACCGCAAGCAAAACCTATGAAGGGTGAATGGGAGCCTGTACACTGCCATCTTGCCGTGAGTAGATCTTATCCATCCATTTGTAAATTCTGCCTTTTTGGCTCTCTCTTATATGCAATCAATATTTCAGTTACGCTGCAAGGTTACTTTTATCTCTGCAAATGCTAATGATATTAGAAAAGAATCCAAAGAAATGCTTGACTTTTTCATTATATTGTTTATAATGAATATTACTAAGACATTTTACTAGTAAGCCCGAGTGTAATTGAAGGTAATGGATATGGAACTAATAAGAAAATCTAATCTGCCGCTTTATGTGCAGATTAGAAATCAGTTGAAGCAAAAAATTATGAATGGCGAGTTCAAGCCTCTAGATTTTATTCCAACAGAGCAGGAGTTATGTGAAGATTTTGGAGTAAGCCTTATAACCGTCCGTCAGGCACTGAAAGACTTGGTTAACGAAGGGCTGCTGTGCCGAGTGCCGCGCAGGGGAACTTATGTTACAGAGTTCAATTCTAAAGAAATAAAACAAAAGCGGATTGGTATAATTATGCGGTCCGCAAAGCCCAGCGAGAGCTTCTTCCTGACGGAAACCTTGCGGGGTGTAGAGAATGCAAATGATGGGTGCCAGGTAATCTTGGCCGGTACAGCTACGGATAGCGCTCAATTTATAAAGATTTTGGAGAAGGCGGATGTTGACGGCCTGTTGCTGGTTGCCCTTGATCCCATCCTGGGCCGCAGAGGGTCTGCAGTATTAAAGGATATGATAAAGATGCCTTTCGCACTCCTATATACGCACATCTACGAGCCGGATATCTATACTGTTTTCACGGATTTAAGGAGGAGTACAGCTGAGGTAACCGACCATCTGGTTGGATTGGGGCATACAAGGATTGCATTTATAAATGGTATGGAAGCCTCACAGGGTGATATGGAAAGATTGGAAGGGTACAGGCTCTCTCTTGAGAAACACGGCATCCGGTTTGATGAAAGCCTTGTTCTGTGGGATCAGTATGATACAAATAATACTTCTGTTGCAGTAGACCAACTATTAAAACTGACCGGCCCTCCGACTGCGATCATAGCATCTGAGGATGAAACAGCCGTAGAAGCAATCAAAACATTGAAGGTACACGGATTATCCGTACCCAAAGATATGGCAGTAGTTGGTCATAATGATTCCTATGTTGCCAAGATGATGAATCCGCAGATTACCACGGTAAGTGAACCGCTGTTTGAAACAGGGCGCAGGGCAACCTGGCTTCTTAGAAACCTTATGGACGGCCTGGAAGCGGAGGAGCATCAGATTATCCTTCCAACCAAGCTGGTAGTACGGGAATCGTGCGGGGCAGGGCTTGGGGCAGTTACGGTTTGATGGTCTTGCATTTGCGAAAGTTTGCTCGGAATTGGATTTGAGCCGGATATAGCGGCTAAGAATGCTAAACTTAGCTAAGAATAAAACGGAGGTGCATAATGAAAGGAAAGCAAGGATTCACGCTTATAGAATTGCTAGTTGTTATTGCGATTATAGCGGTACTAGCAGCAATTCTCTTTCCGGTATTTGCCCAGGCCCGGGAAAAGGCCCGGCAGGCCTCATGTATGAATAACCTTAAGCAAATTGGGGCGGCTTTTTCCATGTATGCCGACGATTATGATGATGTTATGATAAAAGCTACCGCAAGGGGTGGTTGGGATATCGTAGGAACTACCAATTTTTGGTATGTTCTTCTTGTTCGCGGAGGCTACTTCGGTATATCAAACCCAACTTTTACATATGATAAAACTAGTAAAATACCCTTACTAAGATGCCCTTCTGCTCATGATGTGTTGCCTAATTGGACAACATATCTTATCTCAAGCTCAGGCTTTTCCACCTTTGCTGGCTGGAATAATAAATTCTACAAGGTGGGAGAGGTAAAACCATCTGCAATGTATCTATGTGATCAAGCCCGAGTAGGATATTATGGTATTCTTGCTCATCCCAGCTATGTGACAACAGGAGTAAGTACTAATAACTATGGCGCAGTAGGAGATCAGCATAATGGTGGCGCAAATGTTTTGTACGTTGGTAGCAACGTAGGCTGGGTGAATCGTGAGACAATGAAAAGCAGTTCCTGGTCAGGCTGGGATTGGCAGGAATAACTGTGATTATGTTTAGACAACCAACATGATTAACAATAAGGAGGCGAATAAAGCATGAGTTTTTCTAATTTTAACAAGCTGTTTATCTTTGTTTTGGGGTTACTGCTATTAGGTAATGGATTTTGTTTTAGTGGTGCTTGGGCAGGTAATCTATTAAAAAACCCGGGTTTTGAAGGTGGAGTGCGTAAAAGCAACGCCCCGGAATGTTGGGAGGCAGGCACAGCCAACGAAAAAAACCCAGAAGTAGCGATAATTAAAGTTGAAACCGAAGGTAACAATATTTATAAGGGAGATAAAGCCTTCTATATGGAAAAAGAAGGTATAGGAGCGCTATGTCTTTTTCAGGTTGTTCCAGATGTAAAGATCGGGGAGGAAATGACTTTTTCCGTTTTCCTTAAAGGGAGCGGGGTAGCATCCATCAATATGTATTTCTATAAAAGTGGTTGGAGTATTGTTCCTGGTACTCACCCGGTTTCTAAAAAAATAACATTATCTGCTAATGATTACGTAAGATACACGATAAGTGGTCGTGTCCCAGAAGGAACAACACTAGCTAGAGTGTTGGTGATAACGGAATCCACTAAGGCTAAAGTATGGGTGGATGATACTGAATTTGTATACAGTACAGCCGTAAACACATCCACCGGAAGCATTACTCCTCAGTCGCAAGAAAAGATGGTGAATATAGCTCCTCTAGCTACAATTGTTTCTGAGCCGTTCAGCACTATGATTAACAGATGTGTTGATGGAGATATACATACGGCTGTCTCTCCGGAAAGAGGATTGGAGGAGGCGGCAAATTTTGAATTCAAATTTGATAAGCCGTATAGCATTGGTAGAATACGCTTATATCAAAAAGGCGCTATCGCTTACGATCTGAGAGCTGATACTGATGGTAACGGAAAGTATGATATGTTAGTAGCCGAGGCCAGAGATCTGCCTGAAAATTCGGGATGGAAGGAATACAGCTTCAATCCAATAAATGCTTATGCCGTGAAATTTCTTCCAACAGAAGGAAAAATTATATACTGCTCTCCATATCCCTCGTTGGCAGAATTTGAAATATATGCTCTGGAGAAGGATTTAATAGGCAATAAAAGTATAACAGCAAAAGTACAAGAAAGAGAACTTTCGCCACCCAAGATAAGTTATGAATCTTTTCCTAACGCTTATCAAAAAGGAATTTTTGTTGAGCCTTGGATGTTTGAGTGGCCGGAGAATGGTGATTTTGTTGGTAATAAAAAGTTTAATAAGGTTATCAATGATATAAAAAGCACAGGTGCTGATACTTTATGGATGCTA
>CALNCU010000021.1 GCA_937875395.1 uncultured Armatimonadota bacterium
GGATTGTGATTGGCGGCATGATAATCGGCATTATAGCAGCCATACTGACGCTCCACTCACTACTCTCTTACTTTATCTTTGGATTAGTAGGCGCCGCCATTCCCATACTCCTCCTGAAATCCAGCAAGGGAAAGGCACGGGCCGCCTTCAACAACCAGATAATAGATGCGCTGGAAATGATTGCATCATCACTCAGATCAGGGTTCAGCTTCATACGCGCCATGCAGATGGTGGCGCAAGAGTTGCCGCCCCCCATTTCCACGGAGTTCAGGCGCGTGGTATATGAAATAAACGTAGGCAGACCCTTGGACGAAGCGCTTCGCGGCGTAGTAACCAGAATAGGCAGCTACAACTTTGACCTGGTAGTAACCGCCGTCACAATTCAGCTTCAGGTAGGCGGAAACCTGGCAGATATCCTGGAGACCATCTCCTCCACGCTGCGTGACAGAATTCAAGTTATCAGCGAGATGAACTCGCTCACCGCAGAGTCAAGAATCTCCGCAGGCATCCTTATGCTCCTGCCCGTCGTTCTGGCCGTGGCCCTTTCGGTGCTCAACCCCAAATACATGAGCACGCTCACCACAGATCCCCTGGGCCACGTAATGATAGGCTCAGCGGTAATGCTGCAAGTAATCGGCTGGCTCATTATGAAGAAAATGATGAGCATGGATGTATAAAGGAAGATCAAAATGTTTATATATTACCTGATAGCCTTCCTGAGCTGCCTCTCAATATCGTTCCTGATAATAGGGATCTCCATGAAATCCGAACGCCAGATTGTCAAGGATAGAATGGCAAAGCGCAAAACCATTATCCCCGGACAACCCTCCCAGTACTCCGTGGAAGTAGAGATGTCGCTCCCATTTAAGGAACGCGTGCTTATACCCTTCCTAAGCAAGCTGGCCCGCCTTGCAGGAAGAGTAAGCCCATCCGGCTCCACGCAGCTTATAGAAAAAAAACTGATAACCGCCGGCCATCCATACGGCATAGGCAGCAGAGAATTCTTAGGGATAAGAGTAATATCCTGCATAGGATTCATTTTGCTTGGCATTATCGCCGCCAAATTTATGGGAACCCCATTAATGAAACTGCTGGCTGCTGCAGGCGCCATGTTTGCAGGAATATACCTGCCCGGCTACTGGCTTCAGCAGGTAACCAATGCCCGGCAACTGACCATACGCAAGGTTTTGCCGGAAATGCTGGATCTTCTAACCGTAAGCGTAGAGGCCGGTCTAGGGCTTGACGGAGCAATGCAGAAAGTTGTAGAGAAGATGAGGAACCCTCTTGCCGACGAGATGAACCGCGCTCTGCAGGAAATGCGGGTAGGTAAAACCAGGGTAGAAGCCCTGCGCGATATGTCCGAACGCGTAGATGTATCGGAACTTACATCATTTGTAGCCTCAATCTGCCAGGCAGACCAGCTTGGTGGCAGCATATCAAAGGTACTCAAGGTGCAAAGCGACACACTCCGCAAAAGAAGAATTCAGCGCGCAAGGGATCTGGCGGCAACTCTCCCGGTAAAAATGCTCTTTCCAATGGTGTTCTTTATATTCCCCGCCATATTTGTGGTTGTACTGGC
>CALNCU010000022.1 GCA_937875395.1 uncultured Armatimonadota bacterium
CGCGAAAGTGATTTATAACCTTAAGGAGTAATAGCCATGGCGCAGGCAGTGGCCGAAGATAGATTGAAGGTATCCCGGAATAAAAGCTTTAGGGACGAAATCGGCAGTCTCTCCGGGCAGAGCATAGTCTCCTGCTACCAGTGCGGAGAATGCACCGCCGGGTGTCCCGTGGCCTATGCCTCAGACATTACACCCAACCAGACCATGCGGATGGTTCAGCTTAACCAGGAGAAGGCGGCCCTTTCCTCCTCTATGATATGGCTTTGCGTTGGGTGCGAGGCATGTGCTACAAGGTGCCCAAGAGGAGTGGAACTTTCAAAGGTTATGGATGCCCTAAGAGAGGCCTCCGTACAGCGTGGGGCTGCCGCCGCAGAACCGGCGGTTAAGGCTTTCCACCAATCCTTCCTCCACTCTGTTCAGTTTTTGGGCCGGACTCATGAACTAAGCATGATAGGGGAGCATAAGCTCCGCACCCGCAACTTTTTTGCGGATGTCATGCTGGGAGTAAAGATGTTTCTAAAAGGCAAACTTGTAATTATGCCGGAAGTAATACGCGGCAACCGCGAAGTGTTTAAAATCTTCAGAAATTCTAAAAAGAAATAGCTCACCGCCCAAAAGTGCGGGCGCAAGTGGAGTAATAAAATATGAAGTATGCATACTACCCGGGGTGCTCTCTGCATTCCACGGCAAAGGAATACAACCAGTCTGCAAAAGAGATTGCAAAGACATTAGGAATAGAACTTGAAGAGATAGAAGATTGGAACTGCTGCGGCGCAACATCCGCCCACAGCATGAACAAGGAACTCTCCATAGCCCTCCCCCTAAGAAACGTGGCGCGCGCAGAATCTATGGGGCTTGATGTAGTGGCTCCGTGCGCAGCCTGCTTCAGCCGCCTGAAGGGAGCAGATTCCGCCGTTAAAGACGATCCGGATATGCAAAAACTTATGGCGGAAAAGTATGGGATAGAGTACAACGGCACCATCAAGGTGCATTCGCTCCTCTCCGCAATACACGTCCTGGGCGATGAAGCAATAAAGGCGCAGGTGAAGCGGGAACTTACCGGCCTCAAGGTGGCCTGCTACTACGGATGCCTGCTCCTTAGGCCGCCCTCCATGGTGGGCTTTGATGATGCAGAAAACCCCACATCCCTTGATTCCATAATGGCAGACCTGGGCGCAGAGCCCGTAGAGTGGGGTTACAAGAACGAATGCTGCGGCGCAAGCCTCTCCCTCTCCAAGCCGGAGATAGTGGTAAAGCTTACCCGCGATATCCTTTCCTCCGCCAGGCGGGCAGGGGCAGAGTGCATAGTCACCGCATGCCCGCTCTGCCAGGCAAACCTGGATACCCGTCAATCTGATATAGAAAAGAAATACGGCGAAAAGTTTGATATACCTGTATTCTACTTTACGCAGCTTATGGGGCTGGCGTTTGGGTCATGGCCCGGACACCTGGGCCTCTCAAAACTTATGGTAAATCCCGAACCTGTTCTTCAGGGACTTGTATCGAAAGGCGAATAGAATGGCTCGAGTCGGAGTTTTTATCTGCTGGTGCGGATCTAATATTGCAAAGACAGTTGATGTAGAAAAGGTGGCCGAAGCCGCAGCGGCTCTACCCGGCGTGGCGTATTCCACCAACTATAAATATATGTGCTCAGAGCCGGGGCAGAACCTTGTAAAACAGGCCATAGCAGAGCACAAGTTAAGCAGCATAGTAGTTGCATCGTGCTCCCCCAGGCTTCACGAACCCACCTTCCGCCGCTGCATAAGCGAGGCGGGGCTGAACCCGTTTATGCTGGAGATGGCAAACATCCGCGAGCACTGCTCCTGGGTGCATGATGATAATGATGCCGCCACAAAAAAAGCCATAGACCTTGTGGCAATGGCGGTGGCAAAGGTTGCAAAGAACGAGCCTCTGTCAAGCCAGGCCATACCTATCACCAAGAAGGCGCTGGTAATAGGCGGCGGCGTATCCGGCATTCAGACGGCGCTGGATATTGCAGATGCCGGGTACAAGGTCACCCTTGTAGAGCGGACTCCATCCATAGGCGGACGCATGGCCCAGTACGACAAGACCTTCCCAACGCTGGACTGCGCAGCCTGCATCCTCACCCCAAAGATGGTGGATGCCGCATCCAACCCAAACATAGAAATTTTATCCTATTCAGAAGTAGAGAACGTAAGCGGCTTTGTGGGCAACTTTGACGTTACCATAAGAAAACGCGCCAGAAGCGTAGACATGTCAAAGTGCACGGGCTGCGGCGCCTGCTATGAAAAGTGCCCCAAGAAAGTTTCGTCAGAATTTGACTGCGGGCTTGGGCAGAGGAAGGCCATCTACGTCCCCTTCCCGCAGGCAGTGCCCAACGTGCCGGTGATAGACCGGGAAGTCTGCCGCTGGTTTGCAGAGGGCAAATGCAAAGTCTGCGAGAAGATATGCCCCACCGGCGCCATAGACTATTCGCAGGAAGACGAAGTAATTACAGAACAGTTTGGCGCCATTGTGGCGGCCACCGGTTTTGATACCTGGGACCCGCAGGAATACGGCAACCTGGGCTACGGGAAATACCCGGACGTTATAACAAGCCTCCAGTTTGAGCGGCTCTTCAATGCATCCGGCCCAACGGACGGAAAGCTCCTCCGCCCGTCGGATAACCAGCCGCCCAAGAACGTGGTCTTTATCTCCTGCATAGGCTCCAGAGACGATGAGCACGGCTACCCGTACTGCTCCAAAGTCTGCTGCATGTATAACGCCAAGCACGCACTGCTCCTTAAAGAGAAGGTGTCTGATGCGCAGGCGTACGTCTTTTACATGGATATCCGCGCAAACGGCAAGGGCTATGAAGAGTTTGTCCGCCGGGCAATGGAGAAATACGGCGCAGTCTATTTAAGAGGGCGTGTCTCCCGCATCATCCAAGAGGGCGATAAGCTTATTGTCCGCGGCGCAGATACTCTTGCCGGAAAGCCCGTGGAGATAGAGGCGGATATGGTGGTTCTTGCAGCGGCCATGAAGCCCCAGCCGGACGCAAAGGAGATGGCCCGGAAACTTGGCATCTCCACAGATGAATACAACTGGTTCAGCGAGGCCCACCCCAAGCTCCGCCCGGTGGAAGTACTTACTGCGGGCGTGTACCTGGCGGGCGTCTGCCAGTATCCAAAAGACATCCCGGATTCCGTGGCGCAGGCATCCGGTGCGGCATCAAAGGTGATAGGCCTCTTCTCAAAGCCCAACCTGGAGAGCGAACCCACCGTGGCAGAGGTAAACGAAACCACGTGCGCAGGCTGCCTGCTCTGCAAAGAGATTTGTCCGTTCTCTGCAATAGAACCCAAGCTGCTCACAGACAGGGCCGGAAACCCCGTAAAGACAGTAGCCTCCGTAAACCAGGGACTCTGCCACGGGTGCGGAACCTGCGTGGCGGGCTGCCGCTCCGCCTCCGTGCAGCTTAAGGGCTTCAAGGACGACCAGCTTCTTGCAGAAGTAGACGCCCTGGCATTCATGGAATAGAGCCTTGATGCTTCGGCAGCGGCGTGCTAAAGCACTCTGCGACCGAAGCATCATAAAAAATAAAATAAGGAGGTTGGAATGAAGAAGGGGTGCCTCCACTCAACGGCAATTTTTAAGTATTCTCTTACTCTTATTTTAGGCATCCTTGCAGTATCTGCTGCTTTGTGTAGCAACGCCCATCCCAATCTTGCCGGAGCGTGGCAGGGGATGATAGTGCATTATATGCGGGAAGGCCGGTTTGAAAAGGCCGCCGTACCTTTAAATTTAATGGTCACGGAGCAAAAAGCCCGCCTTATAAAAGGCCGGCTCGGCTTTTCAAAAGGCGGCAAGAATGTAGAAAAAGGATTTGTGGGAGTTATATCCCCGGATAACAAAAAATTCTACCTTGCCTGCACGGACGAATCCTACGCCTTTGGAGAGATGATTACTCCCGGGCGCATAAGCCTTTCATTTACCCAGGGCGGCAACAAGCCGGGAGCGGCATCCGCCAGTATTGCAAGAGGCATGCACGTCTTTACAAGCAAGAAGGAGCTGCTCTCAAAAGGAGCAATAGGGCTCACCGGGTTCTGGCGCGGCGACGAAGCAACAGTTAACAGCCGCGGCATAGAAAAGCGCAAAGCCCGCATAATCTGCGCCTTTCCGGAAGAGCGCGGCAGGCTTCTTGAAGGCGCCAGGGGCTGGGCAGAGAACGGCAGCCGCAAAACAAGAAATTTCTCTGGTTCGGCAGTGAGCGGAGAGCGATTCATCCTCTCTGACTATGAAGGCGGCTACACGGTAGCAGATGTCCTTTCAAAAGAGGTGGTATTTACGTACTACCTGCATTCCGGCAAAGATGCAAAGGCCAGCGTAACCGGACTTGGCAAAGGCAGGAAGGGCGAATCTGTTGCAGACCGTATGCTAAACAAAAGAAGGCTGCCCAAGCTTAGAGGGACATGGCAGGGCACGGCAAAGGTAGCAACAACAAAGGGCTTGCCGTCTGCCGGAGTTCTGGTTGAATACGTAATAAAAAAACAGAATAAACGAACCTTCTTTGGAACAAAGACCGTAAGGCTCAGAGACAGATCTGAATCTGAAGGGTTTTACGGCGTAATAGGCGCAGACAACAAATCCCTCTTTATAGCAGAGGAACGCGAAGGATACGCATTTGGCAAAATTCTTCCCGGAGGGAGCCTCTCCATACAGCATCTAGAGGCCGGCCCAAACGCCAAAGCGGTAGAAAATACCATAAAAAGAGTGAGATAGGCTGGCAGATGCCAGAAAGTTATGATGGTTAACAATACTTCGGCAGCGGCGCCTTCGGCTCTGCGACCGAAGTATCAACAACCTTTATTAATCTAATCTGGTGAGCCACTAGAATAGAAGCTCACGAAGGATAGACAAGTGACGGAACAAGAAGAGAGAACAGAACAGGTAGAGACAAAAGAGAACGCCGGCTGGGAACCCAAACTTATAGGCTTCCTATGCAACTGGTGCTCTTATGCAGGCGCAGACCTTGCCGGTTCCAGCCGCCTTAAGTATCCGCCCAACATGCGGGTGGTGCGCGTGCCCTGCTCCGGCCGGGTGAACCCTCAGTTTGTAATGAAGGCCTTTGAACGCGGGTTTGACGGCGTGCTGGTGGCAGGCTGCCACCCCGGCGACTGCCACTACTCCAAGGGCAACTACTACACCAGAAGAAGGCTCATGCTCTTCAAGGAGTTCCTTGAGTTTATGGGGATAGAGCCGGAGCGGTTCAAATTTGACTGGGTTTCTGCCGCAGAAGGGCAGAAGTTTGCAGAAGTTGTGGGCGAACTTACGGAATCCGTAAAGAGAGCAGGCCCGTTTGAAGGAGTTTGCAAAAGATGAGCATGGAACAAGAACTTAGAGAAAAAGCAAAGGAACTCCTGTCAAGCGGAAAAGTGAAGGTAGTGATAGGCTACGGCGAGGGGAGTATACCCATAAAGAGCACCCCCATCTTTGTAAAAACGCCGGAACAGGCAGACTGCCTGGTGCTGAATCCCACCTGCACAAATAACCTTACAGTCTATCTGCCGCAGGCGGTAAAAAGCGGCCCTGTAGCCGTGGTTGCCAAGCCATGCGAGGTTAAAAACATAGTAGAGCTGGTGAAAGAGAACCAGATTAAGCGTGAAGATGTAACAGTTATAGCCGTCTCCACCCCGGGGATTCTAAATGATGCCGCCCTTGCAGAGTTTGATTTGCTGGATGTAAAAAAGATCTCCTGGAAGGCCGATGGAGTGGCCGTAACCACAAGCCAGGGCGATACCGTAATCCCCAGGGATGCCGCATTCCAGAAGAAGTGCCTCTCCTGCACAGCCGCACAACCCGCTATTGCAGATATTAAAATAGGCGACTGGGCAGAACGTGCTCCCTTGCAGGATAAGTTTGCAGATGTAGAAGAGTATGAAAAGCTCTCTGCAGAAGAGAAGCGCGCATTCTGGGCCGGGCAGTTCAGCAAATGTATCCGGTGCTATGCCTGCCGGCAGGCGTGTCCCGGCTGCTACTGTAATGAATGTTTTGTAGATAAAAACGGCCAGATATGGGCCTCAAAAGATACCGGCGCAGAATCTAACTGGTTCTTCCACATGACCCGCATGATGCACACCGCCGGACGGTGCACCGGCTGCGGGGAGTGCGAGCGCGCCTGCCCAATGGGTATCCCGCTCTCCCTTATGGGGAAGAAGATGTCGCTCCTGGTGAAGGAGCTCTTCGGCACCCAGCCCGGCGAGAGCATGGAGGACGCACCGGTGTTCGGCTGCTACCAGACAAACGATCCAGACCCATGCCCGGAGTGAAATTCATCCGGTAAAACGAAACCTTAAAGGATAAGATCCGTGGAAGCTAAAGTAATTGCAAAACAAGATATATCCGCCTGGCTCTCCTCTCTTGCAGAGAAGATGGAAGTGCTGGCCCCGGTAGAAGACGGCGGTGTCATCCGGTACCGGCCGCTGGGAGAAGGAGAGATGAACCTTAATTTCTCCGGCCCGGCAAAATCTCTTAGAGATCACTTCACGCCGGAGACGGAGACTCTCTTCCGGTACAAGTATGAAGGTCTTAAGGCAGAACTGGAAGAATCCCCCGCCGAGGAGCATGACCGCCTTATATTCGGCGTTCGTGCCTGCGATGCGGCGGCGCTTAAGTATGTAGATGCCGTCTACTCTATGGTGGAACCCAGGGACGAACCCTACTTTGCACGCAGGGAGCGCACTACAATAGTGGGGCTCTTCTGCAACAACCCCGCATGGAGCTGTTTCTGCACAGAAGTGGGCAACTTTCTTACCAACCCGCAAGAGATGGATGCGGGCCTTACAGACATAGGCGATAAGTACTACGCAGAGGCGTACACCGCAAAGGGCGAAGAACTGCTCTCCGCCGCACAGTTTGAACCTGCAGGCGCAGAAGATGCAGCGGCCGTGGAGAAGGTAAAACAAAAAGCGCTCTCCCGGCTCCCGGCAAAGGGCGCCCATGAAGAGGCCTGCCTCTCCTACAACTGGGACAGCCCCATCTTCCCGGAACTTGCAGAAAAATGCCTGGGATGCGGAGTTTGTGCCTACTCCTGCCCCACATGCCACTGCTTTGATATACAAGAGTGCGCACAGGGCAAGAAGGGGAGCCGTTTCCGCTGCTGGGATACCTGCCAGTTTGAGAAATTCACACTTATGGGCCATGGGCATAACCCCCGCCCATCCAAAAAAGAGAGAACGCGCCAGCGGGTATTCCACAAATTCAAGTATTCCATAGAGCGTTACAAAATGCTGGGATGCGTGGGATGCGGGCGGTGCATCTCCGCCTGCCCTGTAAATATAGACATCCACGCGGTAGTAGCCGAGCTTGAAAAACCGGCCCCCGCAAGTGAAGGTGTAAACAATGAGTAACAACCCATACGTGCCGCAGCTTGCGGTAATTGAAAAGATAACGGAAGAGACTTGGGATACCAAAACCTTCCGCGCCGTCTTTGTAGATGAAGAATTCCGCAACAACTTCACCTACAAACCGGGGCAGTTTCAAGAAGTCTCCGTCTTTGGCACGGGCGAAGCCACCTTCTGCCTGACCTCCACAGCCACAAGGCCGGGTTACATAGAGTTCTCCGTAAAACGGTTCGGCTGCGTGACAAAGGCTCTGCACGGCCTGTCTGAAGGAGCCACGGTGGGCGTTCGCGCGCCGCTGGGCAACTGCTTCCCGTACGAATCCTTCAAGGGCAAAGATTTATGGTTTATAGGCGGCGGAATAGGCATGGCGCCCCTGCGCTCGCTCTTAAACTTCTGCCTGGACAACCGTGATGATTACGGCACGGTAAACATAATCTACGGCGCTCGTTCCGCGGGCGACCTGTGCTTTAAATCTGAATTTGACGAGTGGAAGAACTCCCCCAACACCAACCTGTACCTCACCATAGACCGTGAGGAAGAGGGCTGGACGGAGAACGTGGGCTTTGTGCCCTCTTACCTTATGGATCTTAAGCCCAACCCGGAGGGCGCGATAGCCATTACCTGCGGCCCGCCCATTATGATAAAGTTTGTGCTGAAGAACCTGAACGAACTGGGCTTTACGGACGAGCAGATATACACCACGCTTGAGATGAGGATGAAGTGCGGAATAGGCAAATGCGGGCGGTGCAACATAGGCCAGTACTACGTCTGCACAGACGGCCCGGTCTTCTCTAACGCCCAGCTAAAAGGCCTGCCGCTGGAATACTAATCTATCCATCGGAAGCAGGGCTGCTCAGGCAGCAAAACAGCGCTTATGCAGCCAAAATTTTAACCAATGCTGCCCGGGCGCCGCTTGTAGACGGCCCCGGCTTGTGATATACTTAAGGCAGTAAAGATTGGCCATTTTCAACCCAAAGTTTTAAGGAGGGGCGGGTTATTGAGAGCAACTTGCGCCAGAAAAGACCTTTATCACGGAATTCAAACGGTCAGCCGCGCCATTGCAGGGCGGAGCGCTTGGCCCATTCTTAACAACGTTCTTATACGCTCGGAGGAAGGCCAGCTCAGGCTTACTGCCTTTGATCTGGAGCTTGGGATGGAGTGCACGGTGCCTGCATCCGTCAGCACCCCCGGCTCGCTCACCGTCCCTGCAAGGCTTATAGTAGATGTTCTTGCCACACTGCCGGAAGCAGAAGTGGAAATCTCTGTGGATGAGCAGAACCAGGTGAACGTGCGGTGTGAAAAATCTGATTATACTATTCTGGGGCTGCCGCCGGAAGAGTTCCGCCCGCTGCCGGAAATTCCGGGCGACCGCAGCTTTGAGATTACGGAAGCCGCGCTTCGCGATGTAATAAAGCAGACCATCTTTGCCGTCTCCCCGGATGAGACCAGGGCCATTCTTACCGGAACGCTCTTCATCCTGGGGGAAGATGCCATAAAGGTGGTAAGCACAGATACCCATAGGCTTGCCGTACGCGAATCACCCGTGGCGAAGGCATCCGGCGAAGCATCGTGCATTGTGCCCAAGAGGGCGCTGGACGAACTCTCCCGCCTCCTGGAAGATTCCGACAGCGGCGTTACCGTATTTATTGCAGACAGCCAGATCAAGTTTATTGCAAAGGGCGTCACCATAGTCTCCCGCCTTATAGACGGGCAATTCCCCAACTACGAGAGGGTTATTCCCGGCGAGTTCCAGAAGAAGCTGACCATCCCCGCGGAGGAGTTTCTTGCCAAGGTACGCAGGGCATCTATTGTGGCCAGGGAGAACGCAAACCGCATAGTCCTGCGCACGGAAGGCGACAGGCTTGTAATGACGGCAGAGAGCGGCGATGTAGGCAAGGCTTACGAAGAGCTTGAAATAGTTAAAGATGGAGAAGATATAGAGATAGCATTTAACGCAAAGTATCTTACGGAATTCCTCTCCGTTGTAGGGACAGAGGGCGTTTTCATGGAGCTTACAGGTTCCCTGAATCCGGGAGCCATGAAACCCGTAGGCAAGGATAATTACCTTTATGTACTTATGCCAATGCAGATAATGTAAATTGGCCTATACAGGTAAAATACTAAAGGCGTCCCCTGCAAAAGAAGGCTGGGGGCGCCTTTTTTGCAAGAGCACACTATGCAAAAGGAGGGTTCGGCATGTCTAAAGAAACTGCAGCAATGGTGCGTTTTATGGAGCGCGAATGCACAAAACGCAACATAGATATCACAAGGGCCGTTATCTTTGCCTCCGGCGGAACAATATACGTGAACGGCATAATAAAAAAGATCCGCGGCCACACATTTGATCTTGAACATGAGCTGGGGATTGTAACCAGAGTAGTCAAATCTAAGCCTGGTGTGCAGGGCATAGTGTATGATATAGATATCAGGGAGTGATGAACAGGGTTCGCTCGTTAACGTATAGAGCTTTGCCGGGAGGGCCGCCCTTCTGCTTGCGCACATATTTTCTGAGCGTATAGTCTACCGGTACCAGCGATGAATGCTTAGATTCGCTGTGCCGGGCGGCAAGTTCTGCTGCTGCGTGCAGAACCTGGGGCGGCACCGTCTGCGGCTTGTTGTTTGTTCTAATCACCACGTGCGCGCTTGGAGAGGCCTTTACATGCAGCCATAGATCATTGGGCCGGGCTACGCGGTTTAGAAGATAGTCGTTTGATTCACCATTCAGGCCCACAAGTATCTCCCAGTTGCCGGATGTTATCTTCTGGATGCGGTATCCTTCAAACTCCGGTTTTGCCTTTCCGCCAGCCGCCTCCTGCTTTCCTGTCTGGATGCCCCTCTCAAGAAGAACCTTTCTAAGCTCCTCAATCTGTTCCGTTTTGGTTATGGATTCTGCAGATTTAAGAACCTTTTCTATAAGCCCAAGCTCCCCTTCCTCCCGCAGAACTTGCTCTTTAAGAGATTCCGCGCCGGAGAGGGCTTTGCGAAACTTTTTAAAGTAGGCCTCTGCGTTCTCTGCCGCGTTTAGCCGGGGGTCCAGGGAAACGGTTATGGTATTCCCTTCCGGGCTGTAATAATCTGTAAGCTCTGCAGATTCTGCCTCCGGTTGAATAAGTGACGGCTGAGATAAAATGAGTTCGCCTATCTCCTTAAAACGCTCTGCTCCCTGGTACTCCTGAAGAGTCTCTTTCATGGAATCTATTGAGCGCTTGCGCCCTTCCATCTCCCGGCGCAGGCGGGATAGAAACTCTTCACGCGCATCTTCTAACTCTTCTCTGGGGAGGGCCGTGTTAAAGTATATATCCGCCACGGTGCAGATGGATGGGCGTTCGTGCTGGTTCTCCTCCGGGTACTGCAGGCTGGGGAAGGCGTAGAATCCAACCGTCCGCCCCTTGTCATCAGAGATGATTACCGGCAGAAACTCCCCCTCTCTCACTCCGGAAAAGAGCGCAAGGAACTCATCCTTAAGCCGGCCGGTATCGCCTTCGCTCCTCTTTGCAAGTTCCCGGGCTATAAAGGGGCTTATCCCGGTGAAGCTATCCTTAAGCCAGGATGCAAGCCTCTTTTCATCCGGGCACCCGCCTTCAAAGGCTTCGTGCAGCATGTGGGAGAGCTCCTCCGGTCTCACAGCTAGCGGATTCACTTTATTCAGAGGAGGCGGCGAAAGGTACTGCCGCCCCGGAAGTATCTCCCTGTAGCGGTTCTTTGAACGCCCCACGGGTTTTACGGCGCCCAGAATCTTCCCCTCTGCCGAAACCAGGATTATGTTGCTGTGCTTCCCCATTATCTCTACAACAAGGGTTAAGCGCTCTCCGTCATAGGCCAGAAACTTCAGGTGCAGTATGCGGTCAAAATCTACCTGTTCCACGCCTTCAAGCCGCCCGCCTGCAAGGTACTTTCTAAGGAGCATGCAGAAGCCGGGAGGGGTCTTGGGATTCGGGCGTTTTACAGAGGTAAGGTGAATTCTGGGAGAATCTGCCTCTGCAGATATGAGCAGGC
>CALNCU010000023.1 GCA_937875395.1 uncultured Armatimonadota bacterium
CGGCCCAGCTCTTAAGCACGCCATCAAGCTCCAGCCTGAAATCCCAGTGCAGGTGTGATGCGTTATGCTCTTGCACCACAAACCGGGAGAGGCCCGTCTCCTCTGCCGCGGGGCGGGGTTCCGGGGTCTCGTCAAAACTCCGCTTTTGGCTGTACTCCTTTAATGGTTCATCTACGCCCATGCATTCCGCCCTTTCCATATACCATCAGTAGCTATCTCTCAAAGATAGTATTCGCAGGTTCTCTGCAATATCCTCCGTGCGGAGGCCGCAGGGGTCTTCCACCGCTACCTCTACGCTCCTTCCGGCGGGGAGATCAAAGAAGTTGTCTGAGAAGCGGAGATTATACCCGGGCACGTAGAGCATAACGTACCGGGCGGTGTGCGATGAACGCAGCCGTATAACTGTGCCTTCCGCCAAGCCGGAGATGCCTGCGGTAACAGCGGCATCCGGGAGTTCAAGGTATTTTGAGGGCGCAAAGGGAACCATCCCCATGCTTACCATGCCGCCGCCATAGAGGAGTTGGTAGACAAGCACCACCTGCCGCCTTGCATCCATATCCAACAAATCCCGGAAATCCAGGCTGGCAACCTGTAGATTGCTTTCTGCGGGGACTTCTACCTTTTGTTCGCCATGGGATAGAACAGAGCCGTCCAACTGCTCAAGAGACCAGCGGACTTCGCCCGTAAACGGTGATGGCGTGTCATTTGTTACGTGAAGCACGGCCCCGTCTGCAGATTCCTCTGCAGAGAGGAGCACGGGGGCATAGAACCTCTTTGCAAAATACCAAAGCGCCTTATACCGCCCCGAATAGTCTATGCCGGACCAGCTTGCGGCGGGCCAGCAATCGTTATACTGCCAGTAGATGGTACCCATGCACCGATTGCCGTTTCTGTTTCGCCTCCAGTGCTCCACGCCAAAACGCATGGCCTCTCCCTGCAGTACCTGGCTTACGTAGACCATTGCTTCAAAGTCCCTGGGGAAGCGGAAGGTGTGCGCCATGTAGTATAGAATAAGTTCGTTCCCTGCGGCGTTCTTTTGGTGGTTCTCCATTATGCGGGATGTCATGTTCCAATCTTTGGGCCGGGCAAATTGGGCTATCGTTTCTATTGCAGGGAGGGATTCAAAGCCAAACTCGCTTGTAAAACGGAAGTAGTGCTTGCGGTAATCTGTAAAGGGCTTCCGTCCGTGCCATACATCCCAGTAGTGGGCATCTCCGCTGTGTTCGCTGTTTGCCTCACCGAATGGCTCAAAGGACGAGCTGGAGCTTGACCGGTATGGGGTGGATGGGTCTTCTGCAGAGCAGATATTCTGCAAAAGTTCCAGAAAGAGGCGGGAATAGCGGGCTGTGACGGTCTTAACATCTGCATTGAAGCAGCCGCTTGTAAGCTGCCATTCAATCTCATTGTTTCCGCACCACAGGGCAAGGCACGGGTGATGCCTTATGCGCCTGATGTTATCCACCGCCTCATTTTGTATGTTCTTATATATGGCGGGGTCGTCCGGGTAGAAGGCGCAGGCAAACATGAAATCTTGCCAGACAAGTATTCCATATTCATCACACAGGTCATAAAACCGGTCGTCCTCATAGATACCGCCGCCCCACACACGGAGCATGTTCATGTTGCACCGGGCGGCGCCGGATATAAGATTAGTATAAGTATCACTTGCCACCCGTGATGGAAACTGGTCTGCAGGAACCCAGTTTGCCCCTTTTGCAAATATGGGGGTATTGTTTACCACAAACATAAAGGTATGCCCCCACTCATCCTGCTCCTGCCTTAGTTCTATGGTTCTTAGGCCCAGTCTAAGGCTGCCGGTATCTGCAATAGTGCGTTCCGGGGAGAGGAGTTCAATTTGCAGAAGATAGAGCGGCTGGGCGCCGTATCCCGCCGGCCACCATATCTTTGGGTTTTCAATCAGAAAATCAAACAGTGCCTCTTCTCTATCTTCAGGCACGGTCTCAAGCTCTTCCATAACTGTGCCGTCCGGGGATGTAAGCCTTGCGCAAACAGTAATCTCCGTATCCCCAAAGCGTTCTACCTCTACCTTAACGCTTAAGTCTGCCCGGGAACGCCCGTGCACCTGGCTTGTGCGGATGGATTCTATCCGCCCGAAGGACCTGCCCGCAAGGCGGATGGAACGCCATATGCCGCTTGTGGGGATTTTGGGCGCCCAGTCCCATCCCCATTGGTACATTGCCTTGCGAATGTACGGGGAGCCGGGGATGCTGTCTGCGGGAGAGGTGACGTACGGGTCTGTGCCAAGGAGCCGCCGCACATACTCCACGGGGGAGGCAAAGCTTATCTCTATGGTATTTGGGCCAGGGTGCAAAAGCTCTGTTACGTCAAAGGAGTACCGCCGGTGCATGTTATCTGTGCCGGCAACCTCTTCGCCGTTTATGCTGATTGAGGCAAGGGTATCCAGGCCGTCACATTCCAGGAAGATGCGTTCTTCATTTAGCAGTTCCGGCGTTGGATGGAACTCTCTTTTGTATATCCACCCGGCCTCCGCAACCCAGGAGACACGGAGCTCATTATCTTCTGCAAACGGATTGGGGATAAGCCCGGCGGAGAGCAGGTCTGTGTGAATGCAGCCGGGCACTTCTGCCGGTATCCACTCCCGGCCGCCGGATTCCCTTACCTGCCAGGCGCCGTCCAGAGACTGTGCATACATGTATCACCTCTCACTTAAAGCAATACCCGGTTTATGATACCCATCACGCCGGATATCCATGAAAGGTTGCCGCCATGCGCCGTATTATCTTGTTATTAATCTCTCTGCTACCCAGGCGCGGCAGTAGTAGTCTACAGCGTCAAAATTAAGGAATATGGTGATAAAACAGTTCCGGCCGGAGCCTCTGTTTATGTAGAAGCTCCGGCCGGTTATCTACTGAGGTATGCGGGGGTTTACTTGGTGATTGCCGGTTTGAACTCCCGGGAAATCTCCTGGCATGCCTTCTCTACGCTCTTAAACCCGGCTTCAACAAGGCCGAACTCATCCTTTATCCTTGATTTCCACTGGTTCAACAGCGTGGGGTAAGGTATGGAATCAATGAGCATGTCTCTGTACATGCAGTTAACATCCTTCCTGCCCTTGTACTCTTCAAAGCCTTTGCTGTAGGTGAGGGGCTTTAGAACGGTTATGTCCGAACGATCCTGGGTTATAACCTTCTGGCCAGGTTCGCCGGATGCAAACTTCACAAACGCCCAGGCGCCGTCCGGGTACTTGGTTGATGCAGATATCGCAAGGTTCATGGCGGTCTGGAACGGGACGATTTTTGTGCCTCTTGGCATAGGAGCAGCGCCCCAGTTAAACTTCATGCCTCTTTTTGTCAGAACATCAATGCCGTCCCGCCCGCCTATGCGCATGGCTGCTCCGTTGGCGGTGAATACATCTTGTGTCATGTTGGATCTTGCAGAAGATTTGGGCGCAATGCCGTCCTTCAGTTCCATCTCAAAGTACTTTTCCAGAATGGCAATGTTCTTTGGCTCGGAGAGCAGGCACTTTGTACCGTCCGGGCTTAAAAATGTTCCGCCGTTGCTTACAAGGTATGAGAGCATAAAGTTCCCCATGCCCATATCTATGGAATCTAGTCCATACTGTACAATGCGGCCGTTCTTCTTCTTGGTGAGCTTTCTGGCCTTGTCAATAAATTCATCCCATGTCCAATTTTTGGAGGGATACTCAACCCCGGCTGCATCAAACATATCCTTGTTGTAGTAGATGCCGGGGCTCCATGTCCAGATGGGCACCGCGTAGACGTTTCCGTTAACGGTAACGGCAGAGAGCAGTCTGGGCCACATGTCTTTCTTTATCTGCGCAAAATCCTGCTGATCGGTGTATTTGTTAAGCGGAAGAAGCACGGCCTTTGAACCCATTATCTGCGCATCCCACGGGTAGAGCAGTATAATATCAGGGAGTGTCTTTGATGCCGCCTGGGAGAGCAACTTTGAATTGTAGCTCTGATGGGGGACGGCTATCAGCTTTGCAGGGACTTCGGGCTTTGTGGCGTTGTAGGCATCTATGAGCTTCTGGGCAAAGGCGGCGTTATAGGCATCGCCCCACCACATCACTACTACTTCCTTCTTCTGGGGCTGTGATGAGCACCCCGCAAGGGCAAGGATTACAAATGTGAGTAATCCAAAGATTATTAATGATTTCTTCATGTGTTACTTCTCCATTATTGAGTGGGTTTGCGTATTAGGCATGCTGAACTTAGCCTAAAATATATGCCCATTGCCGGGCGCAGATTACGGCTAAGCTCAACAAATTTATTCTATACCTATAGCTATTTTACCTTCCGCACGTAAGCATTGCAAAAAACAGACTATTCAACACAGCCTAAGCCAAGACCGGTAAGATTGGCCACAACGCCCTTTTCTTCCGCTTCATAGAGCTTCCATATAACCCTCAGGCTTTGCAGGCTTTTGGGGCCGTCTGTAAGCGGGCGGTTCCCGGTGTTTACGCAGCTAAGGAAGTGCATCATCTCGTTTTGCAGATACTTGCTTCCGGGGGTGCATTCCGCAAGTATAGTCTCCTTGCCCTCTACTATGCTTATAAGCTTCCCTTCTGCTATGTTTATTTCAAGCATCCCCTTCTCGCAGTGGGCATGGAAGGAGTAGCGCAGACGTGAGCCCTTTGCTCCCCATGTGCCAAAATGGTATGCCACGGCGCCGCTCTTAAACTTCATGGCAACATGGCTTGTGCCCTCCCTCTCCATCCAGGGGGTGCAGTAGTTGGTGCCGGTGTGGGTGCCTTCCACCGGGTCTCCCAGGTAGCTTAACAGGATGTCTATGTAGTGGCATCCGTGGCTGAAAAGCTGTCCGCCGCCAAGCTTCTCTGCGCTCCGGCCCCACCGCCCTTCCTCCTGGTAGGTGTACTGCTCCGTCCAGATGGAGACGCTAAAGACTCTGCCCAGGTATTCATCCCTAAGAAGCTGCCCCATCTTTTCTACCAGCGGATGGTAGCGCATGCAGTACGCCGTCATCAGGGTTAGGTTGTTCTTCTTTGCCGTGTCTATAAGTTCCAGGCACTCTTCTTCTTTGTTTGCAAGGGGCTTTTCCATAAGCACGTGCTTGCCCGCCCGCAGAAAATCCATGCCTATGGGGTAGTGCAGGTGATGCGGAAGGCTTAGAAGGACGGCATCTACATGGTTGTAGATATCCCGGTAATCTGCGGCCGCCTTAACCCCGTCCAATTTCTCTGCAGCAGCCTTGGCTCTTTCAAGGTCTATATCTGCAAGAGCCGTAAGCCTGCCCAGGGGGGCAAGGTTGCTTAGATAGCTTTCATGCACCCTTGCAATTCCGCCGCAACCGATAACGCCAACTCTGATCATTTTGCTCTTTAGCTCCTTATTTGTTTTCCTCCAGCCAGGAGATAAGGGATTCAACATCTGCCTTTGCGCCCCATGTGTTGTAGATTACCAAAATGCGGCAACTCTATCTATATCCGGCCTTGCAATCTACCTGTGTGCAAACTCACTGCAATCCTCCCATAGTAAAGCAGTATATTCAGCTTTCTGTTACCTTCCGTAGTTGTAACACAAATAGCCGGGCTTGACAAGCCTGCGCAACAGGGCGACAATAAGCTATTACTACTTGCCGGCACTGCCGCCGGAATATTAGAGGAGATATTTATGAAAGTAACCCTTATTGGCGGAACCGGCCATATAGGTACATTCCTAACCCGGCAACTGCTTGATGCAGGAGATGAGGTTACCGTTGTCTCATCCGGCCGAAAGCCCGTTCCCAATTATGAAAACAACCGAATGTCTTACGTTAAGTTTACGTATGCAGATATGTTTGCAGACGGCTCCTTTGAAGCCTTTCTTAAAGAGAGCAAGACGGATGCGGTGGTAGATATTCTTCAGGGGAATACCTCCGGGCTCTATAATGCCTGCCTTGCCTCCGGGGTGGGACAGGTAGTGGTATGCGGGTCTCTCTGGATGTTTGGGCGCCCCAAGGTTGTGCCTACCCCGGAGATTACCCAGACTCCCTGCCCTTTTGACGGCTACCAAAGCCGATACAACGATATGCTCTCTGCCATTGAGCTTTCAAAGAAGGACGGCATATCCTTCTCCGCCGTTATGCCACCAAATATCTGCGGGCCGGGAAAGATTCCGCTTGAAGGGATGGGCGGACGTTCCATAGAGGTGCACAGGGCGCACAGAAGGGGCGAAGAGGTGGTGCTGCCCTTCCCCGGAACAAATCTTGTAGGCCCGTGCGATGCGGACGATGTGGCCCGCGTATTCTTCTGCGCTCTTAAAAATTCTGCTGCTGCAGCGGGGGAAATCTTTAATGCAGGTTCCGCCTATGCGCTTACCGCCGAAAAGTTTATCTCTACGTATGCAGATATTCACAATACTCGCATACCTGTAAGATACGTTTCTTGCGAAGAGTATGTAAAGGATATATCGCCCAACCTGGGGGCCAACTACCATTTTACGGAGCACATGTGCCCGGATATAAGAAAGGCCCGGCAGAAGATTGGGTATAACCCGCTTTACACACCTGAGCAGGCTATGGAGCGTGCCGTGCGGTGGATGCTTGACCAGGGTTTGCTTAAATAAAAACGCGGGCGGAGGTGCATTTATCCTCCGCCCGTATTTTAGATTGGGGAAATGATATCAGGTTTTAGCCTCTGCCAAAGTTAGGGCAGTGGCTCTGCGTATCTTTCTGGTATTTGGCGCGTGCAGCATCAAGCTGTCTCTGCTGATTTGGGGTAAGCACGGAATGTATGCGGGCGCGCGTAGACCGGCGTATGCTCATTATTCTTGATATCTTGGCATCACGGGTAAGGGACGTATTGCACTTCACAGCCTCAATATCTGCCTTTGCCGCGCGCTTAATGCTCTTAATCCGGACCTTCTGATTTGGGGTAAGGTTTAGGTTAGCCATAAACCCATAACCGGCCTTGTGCATGCGCATATCACACCGCTTGTAATCTTTGCAGTTAATGCATTCCTGCTTTTTATTCTGGCCCGGGGCAACTACAATCTTAAACTGATATGTGGGAGTTCTTTTAAGTACTCTCACCCCCATGCGCTTCTCTTGCTTAAAACGAAGGGCATCTCTACTATTCGGCTTATGCATTCTTCCACGTTCCCGCATATGCCTTGCTCCAGCGTTCTTATTTGCAGCCATTCCGGGGCGGGGTTTTAGTGCTATGCCGGCATCAGCGGGGCCGGCGGGCGCTGCCTGTGCAGCTACACCCATAGCGGATACAGCGCAAAAAGTAAGCGCTGCCACGGCAATTCTTTTTACTGACTTCATCTGTTTACTCCGTTTGCGTTGATCTTAACACCGGCTGAAGATGTATTCTATGCAGCCTGCATTACTTAAGACGCAGCTGCGCACAATTTGTTCTTAAAAGTTTTATATTATACTTATTGGGTTGCTTGGTGCTGCATGGCAAAAAGCTCTTTTATCTCTTGCACGGTGGTTGCATCTTCCGCCTTTTTATCTGCACGGATGGGGGTGATGATTCTGGGGAACCTTAGGGCGTAACCTGTGCGCCCGCCATCCCGCCCGGCTGTGTGGCTGGGGCTGCGGGTTATTTCATCAAATAGAATCTCCGTTACATATCTGGGCTCCACCCAGGCTTCGGGTTTATATACGCTCTCTACGCGGGCGGGCTTCTCCTTCACTCTTGCGGCATCAAGGGTCTCCTTCATATCCTTCCAATCCTTATCCGTAAGCCCTGTAGCTACCTTTGTTATTGTCTCAAACCTGTCCTTCTCACTGTTATACACGGCGCAGAGCAGCGAGCCTATCCCCCACTGCGCCCTCTTTCCGCGCCCCGCAAAGTAGCCCACAATAGCACAATCCGCGGTATCGCGCATCTCTTTTGCGTAGTTGCGCTTAAACTTTATCCAGTCAAAGGTGCGGCGGCCGGCCATGTATGGGCTTATCAGGCTCTTTGCCATTATCCCTTCAAAACCGGCATTCAGGCACTTGTTGAAGAAGCCCTCTATCTCTGCTGCGCTGTCCGTGACAAGGGCGTCCGTAGGCGCTATTGTGTTCCCTTCTCCCAAAAGTTTTAGGAGGGCCTCTCTGCGGCGGGTGTACGGCTGGTAGAGCATCTCCAGCCCATCTGCAAAGAGGCAGTCAAACGCCATAAGCCTTAGCGGCAGTTCCTTCTCTTTTGCCTCTACAAGATGCTTCCTTTTGCGCTGCACCGTCACCTGAAACGGGTGAAACTTGCCGCTTTTTGGATTGAAGGAGACGGCCTCCCCTTCAAAGATGGCCGTCTCTGCTTTTACAATGCTCCGGGCGGCCTCTACAAACTCCGGGAACATGTGGGTGGCATCTTCAAGATTACGGGTGAAGATTATAATCTCATCGCCATTTTTATGTACCTGGCAGCGGAATCCATCGTACTTGGGTTCTACGGCGCAACGGGAGAGGCGCCTTACTATATCATCTATAGATTCCGCACGCTCCGCCAGCTCCACCCGGATGGGGCTTCCAAGGAGCACGCGGAAATCTTTAAGCCGCTCCGGCCCTTCCGACAAAAGTATACCGGCCACAAGCCCCATGTCTGCGCACAGGTTGTAGGCGTTCTCAATTACGGGGCGAAGGTTGCGCCGGCCGTCATAGGCACACGCAAGCCCGTCCATTATGGTGGGGTCTCCCACGCCCAGCCTAAGCTTCCCCATGGGCACCCGCAAAAGGTACCGCGCCTCTTTTTTTGATATGCGATGGATGAGCCGGGCCAAACCCTCTACCTTTGATTCTATGCTTCCCCTGCCGCCGGTTTTTGCTATATCAAGAAGCGCATTGTACGCCTGGTGGACGGTTATGCCCTCTCCCGGCCATGTTATAAGCTTCTCTGCAGTCAAACCGTAATCGCCCGTATCCCGGTAGAGCTCCTTCACATGCTCCACGCTTTTACCGGCGGCCTGCGCAATTGCCCTGGACATAAACTGTTCGCTTATTCCTATCTCTGTAGATGCAAAGGGGGGAAGGAGTATGCCTTCAGTAAGGTAGACAACCTCCCTCATCTCCTCCGGGCTCTCTATAGATTTAAAGAGCCTGGCCAGCTCATCTACCATGGCATTCCTGGAGGTAAGCCCGTCAAGCCGTTCAAAATGCTCTGCAAGCTGTAAAAGTTTCATGCCGCTTTTTCTATTTTTATCTCTTCCGGCGGCACGGATTCTGCAACGTCCTGGGGAAACCCAAGCCTCCGGAGCATCTCTTTGAACCCTTCAAGGGGAACTATTCCGCCGGCGGCACGGACATGCCCCTGCACAAACTCCGCATCCCCGGGAGGGTGGGCCTTGCCAAGCGCTTCTATAAGGTTAAAATCCCCTGCCGAACGCACGCTAAAGTGAACGTTCCCCGGCGTATACCCGTAGTTTGCGGCTATACTAATGTTTTCTTTAAGACGCCTGGCCCATGCAGATGCAAGGATTGAGTGAACAAGGGCAGGGCTTCTAAACTTTAATAGCGCCCACCTGCCATGCATGTTTGGGGCGGTTTTAAGGGAACGTCTAAGCTCTGAAGAGACCTCCCGCCTGTACTCTGCAAGCACAAGCGCCTCCGGCATCTCTCCATTTACAATTTCAAGCGGGCTCTCCGCCCGGATGAGGGCGGCAAACGGAGTGGCTATATCATGCTCTGCCGATCTTCTGCCGGAGTTTATAAGAACGGCCGCCTGGCTTATTACCTTCTTCCCATAGGTATTGTAAGCATCTCTTAGCATTTCAACATCTGCATCTATCCCCAGGTCTGCCGCCGTGCCTACCGCAGCCAGCCAGGAGAGGCCGTTGGTCTGCGCAAAGTGGCGGCATATCTGGTAGGTTAAAAGCGATGCCGGGGCGGGCGGCTCTACTCCAAAAGAGGTAATAAAGGCATCTGCCGGCGGCACTCCGTCCGGCTTGTGATGATCTATAATCATGGTTGAAACCCCCGGCAGGATGGCGCGGTTCCGGCTTCCCATATCCATCACTATAAGCCGGGAAGGCTCCCGGGCCAGTATCCGCTTTGCAAGGCTTTCCGAGTAGGCCGATTCCCCCTTGTTCATAAACACCGGAAACACAAGAAGATCGCCCATAAGCCGGAGAGTTCTATACATCACCGCTCCGGCGCAGCAACCATCTGCATCTCCGTGAAAGAGCAGGGCTATGTTTTCGCCGGGTTTTATGCTCTCCATAAACCTGCGTCCGGCGTCTAACTCTGCCCTGTATCCTGAAGTAACCATGGCGCACTCCCCCTTCCACGCGGATACATCCGCACTCCTATTATTCAAAGAGACTAAATGTTTATACCCCCGTGCAGGCATTGCCCAACTTCTCCGTTTCCTGATTTATTTGATCCCCTTCCGGGTATAAGTTTTATTTAACAGGTCTAATTGATGCTGAAAGGATTGAGACATGGCCGTACATGCAGCCAGGCAAAGATTCGCCCTGGAACTTGATAATCTTCAGAAAAAACTCTCTGACATGGGTTTAACCGTTGTGGAGATGCTTTCAAGGGTTATAGATGCCCTGGAATATGGGGATGCCGGTAAAGCCCATCAGGTAGAAGAGATGGACGATATTGTAGACCGCTACAACATAGAGATAGAGGCAGACGCTCTGCGGCTTCTTGCGCTGCAGCAACCAATGGCAAAGGACCTTAGAATAATAGCCGCCGCGCTTAAGATAATAACGGATGTTGAGCGGGCCGGAGATTATGCCTATGATATTGCACGCATTGTCCTGCAACTTGTTGAGGGCGCAGAGTACCGGATGCCGGATATGATTCCCAAAATGGCGGAGGTAGTAAGAGAGATGCTCTGCGAAACCATGACGGCCTTTAAAACAAGAGACCTTAAGCTTGTTTCAAGCATGATAGCGCATGATGCAGAGGTAGATTCTCTGTTCAACCGGCTCTATGAATATACCGTAAGCCGCATACAGAAAGACCCGCATATTGCAGATGAAGCCGTATCAATGCTCTTTATAGGCCGGTACATGGAGCGTATAGCAGACCACATGACAAACGTTGGGGAACGCATCTACTACATGGAGACAGGAGAATTAAAGGAGCTTCACACCTAAAGACTATCCTGCCTCAGAACGCGCCCGGTCGTCCACCCTGCAGATGCTTCCAAAACTGCAAAAACCCCGGCAGTTCCTGTTTGGGTTTAAGGGGAACTGCGCGCTCTTTATGCCAAGTACAGATTCCCGTGCGGCAGAGATTGCAGTCTGTATTTTTGCCCTGAAATCTTCAATGGAATCTGTATCAGTATAGAATCCGGCGGTATCCAGCTTTCTTAGGCTTCGGTACTCCGCTCCTGCGGGCTTTAACCCAAAGATATTCTCAATAGCAAGCGCATAGAGCGGCGCCTGCAGCAGAGTTCCGTTATCAACTCCCTTAATATCCGGGCAGTCCCCTGTTTTGTAATCAACAACAAGTGCGCGCCCGTCTTTTGAAAGATCTACACGGTCTATCTTGCCCACAAGCTCTGCACAAAGGCCGTCGGAGATAGGAATCTTCAATCTCTCCTGTGAAGATTTTGGCGAACGCTCCCGCAAGGTCTCCGCACGCACTCCAAACTCCAGCTCAAAGAACCCCGGCGCAAACGGAGACTCCCCCGCATTAGCCAGGTCTGCAAAGAGGAATCTGTGAAGCATACCCCGCAGTGTCCGGCGCTCTATATCTTTTTGATACACCGGCATAGAGGATACAAGAGGCTCGCTCTCTATGCAATCATCAAGGTATACATCCAGAAGTTTGGCCGCGCCCTGGTGGCTGTGCCCGTCGTTACCATCCTGAAAGAGTGCGGTGTAGAGGCGGCAGAGCACCTTGTGCGCAATTGACCCGCGCTCAAGCGCGCCGGGTTCATCACGGGCATCGTCCAGCCTTAACTCCTGCTCGCAGAAGTATCTGAAGGGGCAGGCTACGTAAGATTCAAGAGCAGTGACCCTGAAAACCGGGGCCCTTTCATGCAGAAAAGAGATTATGGCCTTATCACTAATGCCAGACCGCCTGTCATCAAGCCATTCAAACTCTCCGCCGCCAAAACAGCCGGCATCCAGAAGCCGGTTGTAGATTGCCGCCGCCACCTGGTCATTGCTCTGCGCCGCGCCATCCTCTGAAGCGGCAAGGGCCACCCCCATGGCAAGGGAATGCAGGGTCTCCGCCTCCTCCGGCGGAGGCGCCACATCCTTTGGGGTTACGGCAACCTTTGGGATTCCTCCGTGAAACAGGGAATTTACATCGTGCAGGTAGAAGGAAGGCAGGCTGTCCTTTGCAGAAGCATCCAGCGCGGGATAGCATAAATACAGGCGTTCCCCGGCACTTGCCGCCGCAGTATAGAAGAGCAGCCTCTCCCCATCCTGCATTGCAGAACGAATAGGCAGGGGGTTGGGCAGATGCAGGTTCAGCGCCGCCCGCTCTGCATCCAGCAGAAAAGGATCCTCGCTCATCTGCCGCGGAAAGACCTTCTCTAATAATCCCAAAATAAAGATGACGGGGAATTTTTTACCGGCAAGGGCGTTTGCCTTAAGCAGCTGCACCCCCTCCTGCCCGCCTCCGGGCAGGGAGTAGCGGCCGGAGAGAATGCCCATCTCAAGAAGCCGGATAAACTCGCCGGGGGCCGGGTTCTTTTGAAGGAGCTTCTGGCTTCCAATAATCCCCCGCATAATCTCCCTTATAGATTTCCACGCGGCATAATCCAGGCAGAGCAGAGATTCCTCCCTGTGCAGATTAAAACTGCCAAAAAGCCGCTCCACTGCCGCAAGCCCGCCGTCCCAATCTGCAGATTTAAGAGCGCGTTCAAACTCAAGCACGGGAGCCAGGGCGGATTTGCGGTCATCAAGGGAGGGGTCGTGAGGGCGCCATGGGGAGAACCATGCATCTCTTCCCGCCTTTCTTCCGCCCCCCGCACAAGCCGTCTCAATCTTTATGCAAGATTCCATATCCAAAGAGAGGTACCCTGATTTAAGGAGCGGGAGGACGTGCTCTCTCTGCCACCCCTCCTCCACAACCTTAAGGGAGAGCACCAGCGCCCTTGCAAGCGGGCTTTCTGCCAGCGGCCTCTTACCTTCAGAAAACGGAATGGAAGAACGTTTAAAGACAGATTTTATTCGTCTGCGGTAGGAATCCGCCCCGCGGGTTACTATGCCAAAATCCCCGTACTCATAGCCCTCTTTGCGTACCAGCTTAAGAATGGTTTGGGCAACAAGCTCTACCTCGGAATCCGGGTCTGCGCCGGCAAGAGTTATTATTCTTCCATCCGGCTCCTGCTTCTTTGCGTTTTTACAAAAGAGATACTGCTCCATATGCCCAAGCGATATCCCCTGCCGCTCCGGGTACCTGGGAAGGTGCTCGCGGCACACTCCGGGCAGCCCCATAAGAAAGTTAAAATCCTGCTCTACGCCGGAAAATACCTGAGGGCGCCCCTCCTCCCAATCCAGCGTAATTACAAGGTTTTCACAGCGTTCGGCCAAAAGTTTTATGAACCCTTTTTGGACAGGGGTTAAACCCAAAAAACCGTCAAGCACCACCAGTTTGTATTTATCAAGGAGGGATGCCTGCCCCTGGGCGGCCAGAAACGCCCTCCACATAAGCCCTTCCCTATCATGAAGGTTGTGGCGGACAAGCTCTTCCTGATAGCCCGCATAAAGGGAGGCAAAATCCCTTATCTTTTGCAACGAACTCTGCGAAAGCCCTTTTGCAGATTTTGCGGCGGATAACAGGTCTTCCGGGGTGGCGGCGGCAAGTTTAAGGGCATCTATGGCAGACCCCAGGGCCTCCGTAAAGTTGGGGGAATCCATCACGCCTGCAAAGAAACCCTCTGCGGAGTTTTGCACAATCTCTTGCAGAATAAGCCTCTTCTGGACATCGCTTATAAGGCGGCGGCGGGGAACCCGGGCATCTGCAAGCACATCCCCGGCAAACCGGAAGAACGTGCATACCGGGTCTCCCAGAAACCCGGGGAATTTGTGGTCTGAAAGAAGAAGGCGTCTAAGGCCGTCACATTGGCTCACCGTGGGCACAAGAAAGCGCACGGACTGCTCATGCTCCATGGTGGAAAACTGCTTAAAAATGCGTAGCGCGCGCCCGGTTTTTCCGCTTCCTGCCGGGCCTGTTATAAGCCTTACCGCCATACGTATATCCTTTCAGGGCAAGCTTTATCTTTCCCATAAGGAGTATACGATTCTATAAGATACCCGTCAAGCAGGCAGGCTTTGGTGGGGTGCAGGCGTTTCAGGCTCAATACGGCCAAAACGAGGGGCCTCAACCCCCGGGAAGATACTTCGGTCGCAGAGTGCCTTGGCACGTCGCTGCCGA
>CALNCU010000024.1 GCA_937875395.1 uncultured Armatimonadota bacterium
GCTTCGGCAGCGGCGTGCCAAGGCACTCTGCGACCGAAGTATCCTCCCCGGGGGTTGATGCACCTTACTTTGGCAGCGATGCCTGCGGTTCTGCGACCGGAGTATCGGCCCCGTGGGTTGGATGTACCTTGCTTTGGCAGCGGCGTGCTTCGCTCTGCGACCGAAGTATTATCCCGGGGGTGGTATCCCTTGCTTCGGCAGCGGCGCCTCCGGCTCATAGGCCAAAGTACCAACAACCATTATTATTTGGCGAGCCGCTAGGGGTATTATAATCCGGCCATGGGCAGCTGTCAAATAGAGGCCGGATGCTCTGGCTGCAGAACATCCGGCTTCTCTTAAAAAGGTACTAACTGTAATCTTCCATCTCTTCTTCTATAGAGATACCGCCCTTTTTCTCATCAATCCTGATATCCGTGACCACCCTGTCCACGCCCTTGTCAAGCACGGCCTGATGAGCATGCTTTATGGCATCAAACACGCGGTCAAGATCGCCCTCCAGAATGGTGCCTACGGGCCCCACCTCATAGTTTAAGCCGGACTTATCTATCTCTTCTACTGCTACATCTATGAAAGGCTTTAGTTCGCCTTCTACCATGGGAGTTACGCTGAATTCTGCAAGTACTTCGGGCATGGTTTCTACCTCCAACGTTGGAATAAGGAGTTTTCTGCAAAAGAGATACCCAATTGGAGTGGAAACAATGCTTATCCGCCCGGGCCAATCACTTCTACCCGCGTTCCAACCGGAGTAATAAGGTAGAGTTTGCGGGCATCATGCCATGTGAGCCGGTTGCATCCGTGGGAGGCCGGACGCCCCAGCAATGGGTAGTAACGCAGGCTGGTGGCGTGGATAAAGTGCCCCCTGTTATAGTTTAAGGCCCAGGGCATGGCAACATTGTAGCTTGATGACCAGTAGCTAGGATACTTTTTTACTACCTTAAAGACCCCGGCATGATCGTGCGGCTTGGCTATGTGCCTGCCCGGCGGCAGGAAGGTGTGGTTCATGGAAGAGCTTACCGCACAGCACCAGGTTATAACCCCTTGTTTTTGAACGTACAGGCGCTGATTTATCTTTTGATGCAGATCAAGATAAACGCCGTCTGCTCCTCTTTTTGCCATAACACGGGGCCTGAACCGGCATCTCCGTTTATGCAGGCCCACCTCCACCCCGTTTGCATTGAACTCCTTTATTCGCAGCGTAAAGGCTATGGCATCTATCCAGGGCATACGGAAGGGGATGCTCTGCACGCCGGATGCCTCTTTATCTGCAACCGGGATTTGGAATGCGCCCCTGGGGCTTATTCCAAGGGGGGTCCGCTCTCCGCTTAAGATAACCTTAACGCAGGCCGCATCCGGCGAGCCTTCCCAGGCGACGGTATAGGTTTCTCCTTCAACAAACTCCGTGCCGTCAACTGCAAAGAGGGGCGTGCAGGCTGCAATAAATATTATAATTAGGGCGCATATCCAAAATTTTTGCATAATCCGGCTCCTTACAGCAGGACATATTCCGTTTACCCGTGCCGGTTATGCCGGAAACTGCAACTTGTACGGAGAGGAAATTTATGGGGAGATTTTATCTGCCGGCCGCTTCCATATAGGTTTTAAAGATTTTTTCAGCCGTGTATTTCCAGGAGAAAAGGGAGGCTCTGTCTATCCCTTTTTGAGAGAGGTTTTCTCTTAATTCTTTGTCAAGGAGTACGCGGGATATGCCTTCTGCCAATGCCTCCGTGCTGTAAGGGTCTACCATAATTCCGGCATCACCTACTACTTCGGGCAGGGAGGTCTTGTTGCCGGTTACCACGGGGGTTCCGCAGGCCATGGCCTCAAGCGGGGGCAGCCCGAATCCTTCATAAACGGAAGGGTAGGCAAAGAGGTCTGCGGCGCTGTAGAGGATGGGCAGGTCTTCATAGGGCACGTAACCGGTAAAGACTACATCTGCCCCTATGCCAAGGTTTGTAATAAGCTCACCTATCTCTGATGCCCGCCACCCGTATTTTCCAACAATCACCAGCTTATGCGGGAATCTGCCGGTGGATTTTACGTTTTTGAACGCATGAAGGAGCCTGGGCAGGTTCTTCCTGGGCTGAATCACTCCAAGGGTGAGTATAAACGGGTACCTTAGGCCATACTTCTCTGCCGCCGTATCCTGGGCGGTAGCCTTGTTCACAGGTTTAAACTGCGTATCTGCAGCCAGCGGAGTCACAACCACTCGTTCCGGTTGAACCTTGTAGAGCTCTACTATCTCTTTTTTTGTGAACTCTGATACGGTGAGTATGCGCGCAGCTTTTTTGCTGCCGAGCCTGGTCCCCCAGTCCAGTATAAGCCGGTCTTTAAGCCTGAAGAACTGCGGGTAGCGTTTAAAGGAGACATCGTGCACGGTATCTACCACCGGACACGGCAGAGAGGGGGGCACCGTGTACTGAACATGCGCCAGGTCTACCTTGTCTCTGGCCAGGGCGGCAGGGAAAGCGAAGATGCTCCAAAGCCGATCTGACGGCGCGTTAAGTATGCGCAGGGTGTAGTTTTTGCATGCAGGCATCTCCGGTACAGGATGCCTGCCGTTAAGATAGATAATAAACTCTACAGACGGGTCTGCCCCGGCAAGTTCGCCGATTATCCCTCGCCAGTAGGTGGAATCCCCCGTGGACTGTAACTGCACAGGCCGGGCATCTATTCCTACTCGCATTATTTGTCTATCTCCTCATATACTTTGCCGGTCTTTGCGGCTGCCCATTCTACGGACCAGTTCCGCGCGTATGCACTTGAGGCATCCCGGGCGGCGCGGAGGCGTTCTTCATCTCCCAGGAGTTCGTTAACTTTACATGCCAGGTCCTCCGGGTTGCCGGGCCTGCAAAGGGTGAGGCACGGAGTCCGGGCGTTTATCTCCTGCATAAGCGGCAGGTCTGAGGCAACTACGGGCTTCCCGCAGGCTACTGATTTTAAGATGCTGCCGGAATTGCTTGCGCTGGTGAACGGCGAAATTACAACGTCCGTCGCGGCCATAACCACGGGGACTTTATCGTCCGGCAGATAACCGGTGACTCTAATTTTATCTTCAAGGCCGGAGGTACGTACCTGCTCAATAATGCTCTCCGGGAAACCGGATTTGTCTACAGGATGGGCTCCTCCGGCAAAGAGAAGTACGGTATCCTTATCAAAATATCTTGCGGCGTCAATTGCAACGGAGTGGCCCTTGCGCCTGACTATAAACCCGAAGAGCGTAACGGCTCTTTTGCCGGGAATGCCCAGCTCTGCCTTTGCATCCTCGGCAGAGATTGCGCGCGGAGCAGGCTGGGGCGCGCCTTCCGGTATTATGCGAATTATTCCCGGGTTTATGCCCAGTCCAGCAAGCTTGTCATGATACTCCTTTGAATGGGTTATCAGCCTTTGCACATTCCTGCCTGCCAGAATCCGCCGGTTGAAAAGGCGTTTGTAGATGCGTATGTGCGGTTTGTCCGTCTCGCCCAGGTCAAGGTCGTGGACGGTTACAATGGCGGGAACCTTTATGTTGCTAAGAAGGCTGTAGAACCAGTTACGATGGACGGCCATGCCTCCAAAGAAGGAGTACTGGTGCTGAATGTGGGCCGCATCAGAATCGTTGAGCCGCCGGACTAGTTCCGGCACGGACTGCGCTGTGCATCCGTCCAGGCTTACAACATCTACCCTATGCGTCTTCCTAAGCTCCCCAACAAGCGAGCGGGAATATTGTGCCACCCCGCAGGGGACATCCCAGCTGGAGGCATACGCCACCCTCATTTTAATCTTCCCTTTAAGGCATATTTTACATGCAACAACAGCAGCAGCACTCCCGATACTGCGCGCAGTGTTGCGGCTTGCAGGAATCCATGGTGCTTTCTATAGTATAAGTACTGGCTTCTAAATGCAATGTGGCTGGTGGCGAGCCCGGCTTTCCTGGAACCCTGCGCCCAGTGGTGTATCACTTCCGCTTCCGGCAGGTACCATACGGTAAACCCGGCATCCTTGAAGCGGCGGCACCAATCCACCTCTTCATAGTACATGAAGAACCGTTCGTCCAGCATGCCCACTTTATCTATTGCCGCGCGCCGGACAAGCATGCACGCGCCGCTTACCTCGTCTACCTGCGCCCTGGTATCAAAATCCCTACGGCCCCATTCCATCTCCGGAACAAGCGTTACTGCCAGTTTGTGCAGTTTAACCATGGCGAGGAGTTCCCTATAGATCCGGGTGAACCTCCGCCCGTTTTTTTGAAGGCTGCCGTCCGTGTTCAAAAGCTTGGGGCCTATGACGGCGGCATCCGGGTGAGATTCGGCAAAGTCAAACATGGCCTGCACAGAGCCGGGCAAAAGCTCTGCATCCGGGTTAAGGAGCAGGATATACCGCCCGGAAGCCTTTTGAATACCAATGTTGTTGCCTGTGGTGAACCCTGTATTGGTGGCGCTCCTCATGAGTACGGCATCCGGAAATTCATTTGCAACCATATCTGCGCTGCCGTCGCTTGAAGCATTGTCTACTACCAGCACTTCAAAATCAACCGGGGGTGCGGTGGCATAGATAGATTGAAGGCACTCGCGGAGCAGCTCGCAGGTGTTCCAGTTGACTATTATTATGGAAATATCCGGTCTCATGCGGCAGGCCGCCTTTTGGAGGAAGATTTTTGGGCGATGACAATGGCATTATCTCCCAGATTCAGCGGCCCTGCAACACCAATGGCGGTCTTTAGTGCCAGCCGTCTAAATAAAGAACCTACGGAAGTGTTATACTGCAGCGTTGTGTTCTTTTTTGCTGCTATCTCCAGCCCGTTCTTTAACAGCAGGTTGGCAATGGAATTGCTTGTTAACTGCCAGACATGCTCGCATGGCCTTATACCCTCCCACTTGGTTCTACGGAGCCGCCTCATAAGGCCGTTATAGTCCGGAGATGCTATAGCCAGCACGCCACTATCCTTTAAGAGATGAATAGCAGCATTTAGAACAAAATTGGGGTCTGGTAGATGTTCAAGCACATGGTTCATGGTTATTATATCAAATGTTTCTAAACCCAGCCGTTCATCCGGGAAGAACCCTATTAAGGGGTTCAATCCAAAAATTTGTTGCGCATACTTAGTAGATGAATTTGTGGGATCGATTCCAGTAATATCATAACCAATCTCTTGGGCTAGTTTCAGCAGGCCCATTCCGCAGCCTATATCAAGCAACCTGCCGCCCGGTTTAAACCTGCCTGCAAGGCAGAGCAACTCGCGGGCCAGCCTGAAATGTCCATCGGCAGGATCAGAGTATACATTCTCCATGACCGTAACCGTTTCCGAATTTCCCGTATTATCAGTCTCTGGCTCATAAAGCGGCATTGGTAGAGTTCTGATGATACATTTGTTGATGCATTGCGACAGCCCAAAGTCGCTTGTCTGTGCAACTATGCTCCATGAGTCAGACCCGCAGATTGGGCAAGTCATCCCAAAATCATCCGGCATTTGAAAGCTCCCCGGGGCTCCCGTATGCTGAGATATAGGCATCCAGCACATTCCCTACATCCCCATCCATCCTGATCCTTCCATGCTCCATCCATATGGCTCGGGTTGCCACTCTTCTTACGGCTTCCAGATCATGCGATACAAAGATTATCGTCTTCCCCTTCTGCTGAATCTCTTTCACCTTGGCGTAACATTTCTGCTGGAAGGCCTCATCACCTACGGCAAGCACTTCATCAACCAGCATTATATCCGGGTCTGTCTGTATAGCTATTGAAAAGCCAAGACGCATCATCATTCCGTTGGAATAAGTGCGTATGGGTGCATCTATAAACTGGTGCAGTTCCGCAAAGTCCACAATATCATCAAGACATCTTTTAAGTTCACGCCGGCTTAATCCCAGTATGGCGCCGTTCAGGTAGATATTCTCTACTCCCGTAAGGTCCGGGTGGAACCCGGCGCCCAGATCAAGGAGCGTAGACAGCCTGCCGTTTATGCTTATGCTTCCGCTTGTAGGCTTGTATACTCTTGCCAACACTCCAAGAAGCGTACTCTTACCGGAGCCGTTTTTGCCGGTGATGGCCAGCGTCTCTCCCTTGGCAACATTAAACCTTACATTGCGGAGAGCTTCAACCTTTTCGCTGCCGCTTTTATTAAGAAGCATGAACAGCCCTTTAAGAGTGCCCGGCCTGCCGTGCGAAAGGATAAAAGATTTGCACAGGTCATGCACAGAGACCGCATAATCGGATTTAAAGTCTTTCTGCAAATTTCCACTTCCTGCTGTTAAAAAACGCATATCCGGCAATAAAAATAATAAGAGATGTGAGCGCAGCCAAACCCAGGTAGGCATAGCTTAAAGGTATATCATGAATTGCCGGAGCTGTTGAAGTAGCAGCCACGTTAAACGGCGGCAGCAAAATTTTTCTATACGTTGTAATTAGATATGCCAGCGGATTCCAGTAGAACAATTTAAGAACCAAGGGCCTGTAAGCTGCAGGAATACTGGAGCCTTTAACAGTCTCTATCAGATAAAAGATAGGCAGAGTGAAGAGCAGCAGGTTAAGAAGCACCGTTGCCATATATTTGATATCTTCATAAAAAACGTTAAGGCTGGCAACAAAGAACGCTACTCCCATATTGAGCAAAAACTGTATGCAAACAACAACGGGCAGCAGAACCCATGTTGCAAGTATGGGAGTCCCCAGCACAAGCAGATATACAAAGAAGACCAGCAGCGCCAGAATAAAGTGAATAAGGTTTGAGATAACTATGGATATAGGGAGTATCTCTCTTGGAAAATATGTCTTCTTTACCAAGTTGGCATGATAAATCACGGCAGAGCTTGCATCCAGCACGGACATTTGAAAGAACGTCCAGGGAAGAAAGGCGCAGAGAAGGTAGGCTGAATAGTTGGGAACGTTGTAGCGCATTATCCCTTTAAATGCAAAAGTAATTACGGCTACCTGTAAGAGCGGGTTTAAAAGCGACCAGAAAAACCCCATAACGGAGTTCTTATACCTAACCTTTATATCACGCACTACAAGATTAACCAGCAGCTCACGATATCTGATAGTTTCCTTTAGTTCGTTAAGCACTTTCTGCCTCTTGGTTAACTTACTCTCGCCCCACGGCCCTGGTAATCCATCTATTTCCCGGGAAAGAAACAACCCAAAGATGAATGTTAAACAATGTTATGATATGAATAAACTAATAAGTACAATTACTTAAGAATCAACTACAGACATAGTATAGCTCTGCCCCCGCTAATTGTCAACCAGAGCCCTCGCCAGTTACTGCTCGGTGATTATGCTCCATGCGTATAATAAAATACAGCACAACATGCACCGTGCCTAGAGCAAAGCCTTTGCCTCCCGCACTGCATCAAGCGCCGTCTCCGCCATCTTCTCATAGCGCTCCTTTTTATTTCTTATCCTGGCCTGGAGCTTGGGGAGAAGGCCAAAATTGGCGTTCATGGGCTGAAAGTTCTCTGTCTGCGGGGAGGATATGTAGTCTGCAAGAGCCCCCGTCATGCACTCCCTGGGGAACGTCACCGGCTCCCGCCCGCAAAGGAACCTCTCTGCGTTTATTCCGGCAAGGATTCCCATGGCGGCGGATTCCACGTAGCCCTCCACCCCGGTAATCTGTCCGGCAAAGAAGATGTTTGGGTGCTCCCGCATCTGAAGAGTGGGCAGAAGCAGCTCTGGAGACTCTATATACGTGTTCCGGTGCATCACCCCAAAACGGGCAAACTCTGCGCGCCCAAGGCCCGGAATCATGTGAAAGACACGCTCCTGTTCCCCCCATTTAAGCCGGGTTTGAAAGCCCACAAGGCCCCACAGAGTCCCTTCTGCGTTCTCCTGCCTTAGCTGTACCACGGCATAGGGCCACCGCCCCGTCCTTGGATCATCAAGACCCACGGGGCGCATGGGGCCGTGAGACAGGGTCTGCCTGCCGCGCGCCGCCATCTCTTCCACCGGCATGCAGCCCTCAAAGAGTTTTAAGTCCTCATAACGGGCGGCGGGCACCTTTTCTGCAGATATAAGAGCCTCCCAGAAGGCGTTGTACTCCTCCTCCGTCAGCGGGCAGTTAAGGTATGCCGCCTCCCCCTTCCCCCAGCGGGATGCACGGTAGACTTTGCCGTAATCTATGGAATCTGCCGTAACCGTAGGAGCCACGGCATCATAGAAGTAGAGGTAACCCCGCCCGGTCAGGCGTGCAATATCTTCTGAAAGGGCAGGGGATGTGAGCGGGCCGGTAGCAACAATCACCACGCCCTCCCGCGGCACCTCCGCCACCTCTTCCCTTACAATCTCCACGTTTGCAAGCTGTGAAATCCGCTCTGTAACGCAGGCGGCAAAACGCTCCCGGTCTACCGCCAAAGCCTCGCCCGCAGGCACCCTGTTCTCTCCGGCGCAATGCATGGTAACAGACCCAAGCAGCCGCATCTCTTCCTTTAACAGCCCGCAGGCATTTGAGATAAGGTTGGATTTTAAGGAGTTGCTGCATACAAGTTCTGCAAACAGGCCGGTAGCGTGTACGGGCGATTTCTTTTTGGGGCGCATCTCAAAGAGGCGCACGCGGGCGCCTCTGCTTGCGGCATGCCAGGCCGCCTCAGAACCGGCTAGCCCTCCGCCTACCACCGTGACATCACAATCCATGCGCAACTCCGCCCTCCAAAATTTAATCTATATTATAATACCACGTTGCAAGGAAGCATTGTTGAAACTCTTCCTCTGTGGTATTATTTGAGGAGGCATACGCCGGATTAATCTATAACACTACAGTTGCATGTTAAACCAAGGGTAATTATCCCGCGGTTAGAAGGATCTAAGAATGTCTTACGGACAAACCAGCCAGCCTGTATCCTGCGTTGTTCCGGCTTACAATGAAGAAAAACATATAAGCTGCGTGCTTGAGGCCCTTTGCAACATGCCGGACCTGGTAAAGATAGTAGTTGTAGACGATTCGTCTACCGATCATACGCCGGAGGTAGTCCAATCTTTCTGCGCTAAAGACCCCCGCATACAGCTTCTGCGGCTCCCCGCAAACCGGGGCAAGGGCGGCGCCATGGTTGAGGGCGCAAACTGCACGGGCACGGACCTTATAGTCTTTCTGGATGCAGACCTTGTGGGATTAAACCGCAACCACATCACGGCGCTTATAGAGCCGGTGATTAAGAATGAATGCAACATGACGCTGGGCATATTTACGCACGGCCGCACAAGGACCGATTGGTCTCACAAGGTTACGCCCTTTCTAAGCGGACAGCGCTGCATAAAGTGGAGCGACTACCAGAACGCTCCAGAGCTTAAGAAGGCCAGGTACGGCGTAGAAGTGGCGCTTAACCTGCACGCCTGGCATAGAAAGTACCGGATAAAATCCATAGAATGGCCCGGAGCCACCCACGTAATGAAACCGGAAAAGATAGGCCGGCTCCAGGGGATGCAATCTTATTTTAAGATGTACGGCGAGATTGGCGCATACGTTTTAAGACACTTCTTAAAAGATAAAAGCCTGTGAATGCAGGCTGGCAGCAAATCATCAAGCGCGCAGAGCCTTGCGTTATTTGACAGCATAAGACCCCCATGCTAGAATTCATTAGATAAGCAAGAACCTTGCGGGATGATGTGAATGCGTCGTCCCTTTTCTTTTAACCAAGGAGCGGCTTTATGGATGAACAATCTGCTGCCAGAAGAGTTCAGGAACTAAAGGATGAAATAAACTTTCACAACTACCGGTACTATGTGCTGGACTCGCCCGCTATCTCTGATGCGCAGTATGACAGGCTCATGCAGGAGCTCTCTACGCTTGAAGAGGCGCACCCGGAGCTTGTCTCCCCGGATTCGCCCACCCAGCGAGTGGGAGCCGCCCCCGCCGCCGCATTTGAATCTTACACCCACCGCCAGCCCATGTTAAGCCTTGCAAACGCCTTTAGCCCGGATGATCTTACGGCGTTTGATTTGCGAATAAAACGCATGCTCTCCATCCCCCAGGAAACAGAGCTAGAGTATGCGGCAGAGCTTAAGATAGACGGCCTGGCCATATCCCTCACCTATATTAACGGAGAATTTGCAACCGGCGCCACCCGCGGAGACGGGTTCACCGGAGAGAACATAACAACAAACCTGCGCACGGTAAAATCTGTTCCGCTCCGCCTGATTAACGCCGCCCCAAAGAGCAGCCTCTTTGACCAGCAATCCATCCCCCCGCTTGTAGAGGTGCGGGGAGAGGTCTACATGGAGCACCAGGAGTTTGAGCGTATCAACCGGGAGAGGGAGGCCGCAGGAGAGTCCGCTTTTGCCAACCCAAGAAACGCCGCGGCGGGTTCCGTGAGGCAGCTTGACCCAGGCGTTACGGCGGGCCGGAACCTTTCTATCTTTGTCTACGGGATGGGCTTTGTAGAAGACGGCGGATGGCATACGCATTTTGAAGTCTTGCAGGCGTTTGGGGAGTGGGGGCTTAGAACCAACCCCAATACCCGCATCTGCCGCGGGATAGAGGGCGTTTTGGATTTTGTAAAGGAATGGACGGAGAAGCGCGGCACCCTTCCTTACGATATAGACGGCATTGTTATAAAAGTGAACTCTCTTGACCTGCAAAGGCGGCTGGGCGCCGTGGCCCGGAGCCCCCGGTGGGCGCTGGCATATAAGTTTCCAACCATCCAGGAGACAACGGTTGTGCGGGATATTATAGTCCAGGTGGGCAGGACGGGCGCGCTCACGCCGGTTGCCGTTATGGACCCGGTAGAAGTGGGAGGAGTCACCGTAAGCCGCGCCACCCTTCATAATGAGGATGAAATCCGCCGCAAAGACGTGCGCATTGGCGACACGGTGGTAATTCAGCGGGCGGGCGATGTAATCCCAGAGGTTGTGCAGGTAATTGCAGACAAGCGCACGGGGGATGAGCAGCCCTTTGTCATGCCGGACCACTGCCCGGCCTGCGGAGGGGATGTAGAACGCCCGGAAGGAGAGGCGGTGGCCCGGTGCGTAAACATTGCCTGCCCCGCCCAGCTAAAAGAACGCATAGTACACTTCACCTCCCGGAACGCTCTTGATATAGAAGGGGTGGGCCCGGCGCAGATAGAATCCTTTGTAGACTGCGGGCTTATCCATGACCCGGCGGATCTCTACACCCTTAAGCTGGATGACCTGCTTCCCCTGGAGAGGATGGGGGAGAAGCTTGCAAAAAAAATCCTCCGGAATATAGATAAAAGCCGGGAAACCACACTCTCAAGGCTAATCTTTGGGCTTGGCATAAGGCATGTGGGCGAGCGCGTGGCCCAGGTTCTGGCAGAGCACTTTGGCTCCCTTTCAATGGTGGAAGCCGCCTCAAAAGAAGAACTCTCCCAGGTGCCGGAGATAGGGCCTGCAATTGCGGAGAGCATAGTAGATTTCTTCCTTGAACCCAGAAACCGCAAAGTGCTGCAGAAGCTTTGCATGGCCGGAGTTAAACCGCGGGTAGAAACAGTAGAGGCGGGCGCAACCCTTTCCGGAAAGACCTTTGTTTTTACAGGCACGCTAAAAAGCTCTACGCGCGAAGAGGCGGAAGAAAAGGTCCGCCGCCTTGGGGGAAAGGCCGCCGGAAGCGTAAGCCGGAACACCAGCTTTGTGGTAGCCGGAACAGAGGCGGGTTCAAAGCTTAGAAAAGCGCAGGAACTGGGCGTGCGGGTGCTCTCTGAAGAAGAGTTCCTGGAGATGATATCCTAAAAATATGGGGCGCCTATGCAAAGTCGCAGAAACCCGTCCCTATATGAAACGCCGTCTTATTTGGAGATTGAATGAGAAGAGTCTTAAGAACATGGTGGCTCCCCGCGCTCTACATGGGGATTATATTCCTGCTCTCTGCGCAGTCCAGGCTGCCGGTGCCGCGCGGCCCCTGGGTGCTGTCATGGGACAAGGCGCATCACTTTACGGCATATTTTTTTATGGGGCTCCTAATCTTCAGGGCGGCCGGATGCTCCCCCGTATGGAAGGGTATGCCCGTCTTACTTCAAACTATCCTTATAGGAACACTCTACGGCACGCTGGACGAGTTCCACCAGTTCTTTGTGCCGGGGCGGGATGCAAACCCTTTTGATCTGATTGCAGATATGACAGGACTTATGCTTGCGGCTGCAGCGGCGGCCGTTTTTAAATACTTACGGAGGGATAAAGATGACAGAATCTCAAAATCAGCAAGAGAAAGCCTACAATGTAAAAGATAAGCGCAGGGTTACCCTTGACGAGAACGGCCAGGTGCAGGAGAAGGCGGCCGATACAAAAAAACAGCAGGAAGAAGCCGCCCAGTCACACCCGCACGAAGAGGTTCCCGAAGTTGACGTATACTCCATGTTAAGCTATTTTATAGGGATGCTGGGCGCGCAGGTTTGGCAGTGGCTGGGGCTTATGAAGAGCCCATCCGGCGAGCTTTCAAAAGACCTTACGCAGGCAAAGATAGCCATAGATTCCATAGCGGCGCTTTCAGATCAGCTGAAAGACAGGCTCTCCCCAAAAGAGCAGCAGGAATTGCAGGATATGCTTGCCAACATGCGCATCAACTTTGTCCAGCAGAGCGCAAAAGAATAAAAGCGTCGGGGCACACCGCCCAACAGATTGTTTAAGGAGAGTTTTGTGGAAATAGTATGGGCACCGTGGCGAATGCAATATATTGAAGTGGCAGATAAACCCAAAGGCTGCATCTTCTGCGTGCTTCCGGCAGAGAATGAAGATGAAAAAAACCTAATCCTCTACAGGGGGAAGAACGCATTTGTAATGCTAAACACCTTTCCCTATAACCCGGGGCACATGATGATAATACCCTTTAAGCACACGGCAGATATGCAATGCCTCTCTGATGAGGAGCTTTTAGAGATCAACCACCTGATAAGATACTGCATAAAACTGCTTAAGGAATCCGTAGCCCCGCACGGGTTCAACCTGGGGGTGAATTTGGGCAAATCCGCAGGGGCAGGGGTGGCGGAACATATTCACTGGCACATAGTCCCCAGGTGGGAGGGGGATTCCAACTTTATGCCCGTGCTTGCAAATACCAAGGTAATGCCGGAGAGCCTTCAGGCCACCTACAAAAAATTTAAAGAGAAGCTAAAAGAACTTGGAGAGCCGGAATGAACCTGATAGATGAACGCCTGGAAGAACTTAAATCTAAAGCCCTGGCCTGTTCTGACTGCCCGCTTGCCCAGACCCGCACAAACGTAGTCTTTGGCGAAGGAAACCCAAACACCCCGCTTGTACTGGTAGGCGAAGGCCCCGGGGCCAATGAAGATGCCACCGGCCGCCCGTTTGTAGGCAGGGCCGGGCAGCTGCTTGACCAGTGCCTGGCAGAGAACAGAATTACCAGAAAGCACGTTTACATATGCAACGTGGTAAAATGCCGCGCCTGCATTATAGAGGGCAGAAGCGTAAAGAACCGCCCGCCCCGGCAGGAAGAGGTCTCCGCCTGCTACCACTGGCTTAAGGAACAGCTGGAGATTATAAAACCCCTTGTAATATTATCCCTGGGGGCGCCTGCATCAAATATAATAATCCATAAAGATTTTAAGATGACCCGGGAGAGGGGAATCTTCTTCCCCACGCAGTACGCAGAGTCGGCCATTGCAGCGCTTCACCCGGCCTACGTGCTAAGACAGCACGGAGCGGAGTTTGAGGCGGCGCGGGCCTCCCTTGTGGCAGATATTGCCGCCGCAAGGCGCAAGGTTATGGAGATTAAGAAGGAGCTTGCAGAAAAGGCGGCGCCTCAACCGGAGATTAAACCGGCCCCGCCCCAGGAATTGAACCTGTTCTAGCTGGCATTCTGTAAACTTGGATTTGCAAGTTTAAACAGGGCTTCGGCAGCGGCGCTTCGCTCTGCGACCGAAGTATCATCCCGGGGGTTTTGCCCCTCGTTTTGGCAGCGGCGCTTCGCTCTGCGACCGAAGTATCATCCCGGGGGTTTTGCCCCTCGTTTTGGCGGCGGAGCTTCGCTCTGCGACCGAAGTATCGCCTCGGGATGTATTTAAGTTTACACGCCTCTAGGTCATCCTGAGCCTTTTCATGATATCCAGATCGTTCTCTTCCCCTTCCGGGCGTCCGGGGGTTTCAATTATCCCGGCAAGGCGGGCTAGCGCCGGATGGTTTACTATGGCAGAAAAACCCTCCTCGCCTATAAAGCCGCCCCCTATGTTTGCATGACGGTCGCGCCGGGTGCCCAGCGGTATTTTTGTATCGTTTAAGTGAACCAGCTTAAGATTATCTATTCCAACCAGTGTGCTGAACAGGCCTATGGTCTCTTCCACGGCTTCTGCGCTTGAGAGATTGTATCCGGCGCCCCATGCGTGCGCCGTATCAAGGCAGATTCCCACGCGCTTCCCCCAATGCACTGTACAGTTCAGGATGCTGCGGATCTCTTCAAAGAGGGCGCCCATGGAATCCCCGGATCCCGCCGAGTTTTCAAGGAGCAGGGTCACGGAAGGATCGGAGCGTTTAAGCGCTGTATCTACGCTTCTGCAGATCTGCCGTATTCCCGCCTCTGCGCCGGAGCCTTTGTGGCTCCCCATATGCGTTACAACGCAGGAGGCGCCAAGCATACCGGCGCGGTTAAGGGAATCCAGAAGCCCGGCTGTTGATTTACGGCTTATCTCCGGGTCCGGCGATGCAAGGTTTAATAGGTACGGGGTGTGCACAACTATGGGGGAGATTCCAAATTCTTTTGCAAGTGCGGCAAAGTTTTGCGCCGCCTGCAGATTAAGCGCGGGCGAACGCCATGCGTTTGGGTTGGCGGCAAAAATTTGAAGGGCTTCGCATCCGGCATCACGGGCGCGTTCGGCCGCCGCTGAAAGCCCTCCGCTTATTCCAAGGTGTACCCCAAGCCTCAGTTTTTATTCCTCCTCGTCCTCTATATCTTCCATGGTGGAAGGAGCATAGCTGAAGGAGCTTATCTCTTCTCCCCGGAAGATGGTTACAAGCATTTCTTCCCTCTCAAAGCTTGGCAGGTAAGAGGAGATGATATCTTCATCAATCTGCTCTACAAGGTCTTCTTCATCCGTCATGGAGATATCAACCTCCAGCATAAGCGTGACGTGGATGGTATAGTGTGCGTAATGGATATGAAGCTGGCCTACTCGCCGCTCCCCCTCCCAGACTACATAAATCTCTGAGGCTACGGTTCTAACCAGCCGCGAAAGGTTAAACTTATCTGCCACTTTATCTCTCCTGATGTGTATTAAAACCCGGCCGTATGCCCAATATGCACGCAAGTGGCCGCACCGGGCGCGGCCACTTGGTGATAAGACGTTGCTTCACTCCATCAAACGGATGTTAGGTAAGGTATTCTTCCAGTTTCTTTTTGCGTTTTGCGTGCCTTAGTTTTTTTATTGCCTTGGCCTCTATCTGCCTTATGCGTTCGCGGGTTACCTGGAAGTGGCGGCCTACTTCTTCAAGCGTCCGCGGGTACCCGTCGTCCAGGCCGAAACGCATTCTAAGCACGTCCCGCTCCCTGGGGGAGAGCTCTGAGAGCACTTCTACTATGCGCTCGCGGAGGAGCTGGTAAGATGCCGCATCATCCGGCGATACCGACTCCTGGTCTTGTATAAAGTCTGCAAGGTGGCTGTCTTCCTCCTCGCCTATGGGCGTCTCAAGGGAGAGGGGCTCCGGCGCAATGCGGATAATCTCGCTTACGCGCTCCACCGGCAGTTCCAGTTCCTTTGCCAGCTCGTCCAGCGTGGGTTCGCGGCCCAGTTCCTGGAGAAGGTGGCTTGAGGTCTTTATAAGCCGGTTTATGGTCTCTACCATATGCACCGGGATTCTAATTGTCCGGCCCTGATCCGCAATTGCGCGGGTTATGGCCTGTCTTATCCACCATGTGGCATATGTGCTGAACTTATAGCCCTTGGTGTAATCGAATTTCTCAACTGCGCGGATAAGGCCTATGTTGCCTTCCTGAATAAGGTCCGGGAACGACATGCCTCTTCCGCTGTACCTTTTTGCAATGCTTACCACCAGCCTTAGGTTGGCCTGTATTAGTTTCTCTTTGGCGATCTGCGCCTCGTAGGTTTTGCCTTCGCCCTCAACAATAGTCTTTGCAAGCCGTACTTCCTGCGCCATTGTAAGAAGCGGTGTCTTGCCTATCTCTCTCAACCACATGCGCACTGAATCATCTATTGGTAAACCCTCCGTACTAGATGCTTCTTCCGTGGGCGGTTCCGGCTCTTGTATTTGCTCCTCTTCGGTCTGAGGCGCCTCTTCAAGAAGCTCGTCTTTTGCTTTGTCAACAATCTGTATTCCTTCGTCGGCAAAGGTCTGGAGCAAGTCCTCTATCTGCTCCGGATCAAGGTCCTCATGCCGGCTAAGGACGTCATTTACTTCATCATATGTGAGTACGCCTTTACGCTTTCCTTCTGCTAAAAGTTTGCGTACATCATTATTTGTTTGCTCTTTAGTCTCTTCAACTGCCACAGTTTTTTGCACTCCTCTTTACTCATCCGCCCTGCCAAGCTTACCGGATTGTCTAAGATATTCTTCGTACTCCTCCGGCGCCTCGCCCTTCGGCCAGTCTCCAGGGTCGATGATGCCATCTCTTATGTACGGCGCAAGGACGTCCGATCCTCTTCTTCTCTTTAGTCTTGAGTTCTTTATAAGGGCCACACAATCCTGCAAAACTTTTTCGTTTATTGGCGGGGCATCGTCCTTCATTACCAGTTCGCTAAGGAATCTGCCTGTATCCCCCGTCTTTTCAAGGAGCTCCGGTAGATATATTCCCCGCTTCTCTGTAAACATTTCATATATGGCTTCCGCGGCGCATTTACTTGCCTCGCCCGTGAAATCTTGAGGGGAGAGTTCCTTGAGCGCGCGTTCTGCTCCGGCCTCGCCCGTTATAATTGCTCTAAGCAGCAGTCTCTCCGCCTTTTCTACGGCGGTAAATGCTTTTGGCACGCGCAGGGCTTGCGACTGCGCGTGCGGACTGCCCTCTTTGCGCCTTCTCTGCGCTTCTACGTCTGCGCGTATATGATCCTCCGCCAGCGTTGTTCCCGTGCCAAAGTTGGGATGCCAGACGGCTACTTCTTTTATGTATCTCTCCCGCTCTGCAAAGGACGGCACTTCTGCCAGCACTTTTGCCGTATTCTTAAGCATAGCTTCCCGCCCGGCGGGGGTAGAGAGATCAAACCGGTCTTTAAGCACCTCTATTTTGTACCCGGCGATTGGGAGGGCGCCTTTTACGGCTGCGTCAAACTCCGCTCCTCTGCCATGCCTTATAAGGCTGTCCGGGTCTTCCCCCTTGGGAAGGCGCAGTATACGGACGTCGCACTCAGATTCCTCAAACATGGCTGCGCCCCTAAGCGCCGCTTTTATCCCTGCAGAGTCTGCATCGTATGCCAGAACCACCCGCTTTGTATACCGCTCAAGTATATTTATATGTTTGGGCGTAAGCGCCGTGCCCAGCGTTGCCACGCAGTTGGTAAAACCCGCCTGATGCGCCGCTATAACATCCATATACCCTTCAACTACTATTGCACACGCCCCATCCGCAATTGCTTTCCTGCCAAAGTTAAGGCCGTAGAGCGAACGCGTCTTATTGAAGAGCGGTGTTTCCGGGGAATTGAGGTACTTGGGCTGATCGTCGCCTATTGCCCGCCCCCCAAAACCTATGATTCTATCCTGAATATCAAGGATGGGAAAGATTATCCTGTTTCTGAACCTGTCGTAGTAGCTGCCTCTTTCGCTCTTTATAATTAGCCCGGCTTCTGCAGCATCATCTGCGTTTACGCCCTTTTTGCTAAGGTAAGAGAACAGGCCGTCCCAGGCCGGGGAGGCATACCCAAGCCGGAATTTTTTTATGGTCTCATCTGCAAGCCCGCGTCTTTTAAGGTAATCTGCGGCAAGGTCTGCTTTGGCAAGAAGGGTAAAATAGTATCCGGCCGCAAGAGAGTTGATTCCAAAGAGTATTTCCCGGCGGCTCTTCTCCCTGCCGCCAAACTCCGGAAGCTCCACGCCGGCACGTTTTGCAAGGCGTTCAAGAGCTTCGGGGAAGGTAAGGTTCTCCGCCTTCATAAGGAAGGTGAAGATATCGCCATGTTCGCCGCAGCCAAAGCAGTGCCATGTGCCAAAAACCTCGCTCACGGTGAATGAAGGGGTCTTTTCCGGGTGAAACGGACAGAGACCCTTAAAGGTTTTACCGGCGCGTTTTATGGTTACGTATTCTGATACAATCTCCAGAACACTTATCCGGCTGCGTATCTCTTCTATTGAATCTCTGTTTCCAGCCACACAGGTTAACCGCCTTACAGAGCTATGGTCATGCCCACGCATGTTTTTTTTGCGAAGGTGAACACGACTCTATGCTTGGAACTATACTTGGCCTGAAGCTCCTGGCCCATCTGCTGCTGGGATTCAGGGTATCCGTACTTAAAGATTACATCTTTGTAAGAGGTTCCAAGGCGCACTCCCCTAAAGGTAGCCACGCCCGGCCAATCCACTCCGTAAACTGCAATCTGCACAACTATTCCATTCGGGTTGATAAGAACTTCAAGCGTTCTGTTCCTGGAAAATTTGTAGACCCACATTACCTCCGGCGGACCGGCGGGAGCTGCGGGGGCGGCAGGGGCTGCCTCCTGCTGCTGGGCGGGTGCAAAAAGGCCTTCGCCGCCGGGAGCCCCGGGGGCGCCGGGCATGGCCGGCAGTCCGCCGGCGGGAGCTGCCGGCGCAGCGGGTTTGGGCGTTTCAACGCGGGCCGCCGCGCCCACTCTAATCTCTGTGGGGTTGCCGTACTTCTTCAGCACGGTTACGGCCGGGCGGCCAAGGCCAAGTCCGGCCAGCTGAATTTCTGCAGCGGAAGCAGCAGCAGCGCCTGCAATAAAAAGGGCGGCCACAGCAAAATATGTAATGTATTGATGTTTAAACTTCAATGCAATAACTCCTCTAGCTTTCGAAAGTACTACTACAAAAAATTTCTACGGCGGCATCCAAAAATCCTTCTTCTTCTCGTCAAGATTTTTTCACCGAATAGCGCAAGAGAAGGGCCTTGTGCTCTCTTGCATGCATGCATGGCAGCCGTTGTTTATTCTCAATCCATTTGTTATTTTAGGCTGTATATATACAGAGGCTTGGCATTGACCATGGCATGACCTTATGCTACAATATTGCGTCTTTTAAATCTGCAATGGAGCCTGGCGTGTAAAGAGGAAGGTGTGTCCGGCATATGTCAAACAATATTGAACTGCGGGAACAGCTGCAGAAGCTCCAGGGACGCATAGAAGAGAAAGACCGGTATATCATCTCCCTTGAGAAATCTGTCAGAGAACTGGAACAGAGGCTTAAAAACACCCCGGAAGCAAAAGCCCCCGCCCCCATTATGGAGCTTGAAGAGACTCTTAAACGTCTTGTTTCCAGGATAGCGGCAATCCTTCAGGCAGAAAAGTGCGTCTTTATGCTTCATGATAAAGAACAGGGGGCTCTTGTTGCCACAAAACCCGCGCTTGGCCTTTCTGATGAAGAGATTGAGGCGCTTAAAGTCCCCGTTGATGCCGGAGTCTCCGGCCTTGTCTTTAGAGAGCCCACCCCTTTTATTGTCCACGGCAAAGAGAACGGCGGCCATATTTTAAGCGAATATATATCTCTGTTAAACATAAGAAACGCCGCCTGCGTTCCGCTTATTGATGAAAAACGCGATGAAGAGGGCAGGGTGGTTGAGCGAAACACCATGGGGGTCCTGCACGTAATAAACAAACGCTACGGCGACGCCTTTACAGATGAAGATATTCAGCTGCTTGAGCGGCTTGCCAGAAATACAAGCGCCGTAATATTAA
>CALNCU010000025.1 GCA_937875395.1 uncultured Armatimonadota bacterium
TCCACCCACCCAATGTTGTCTATAACTATCTTTGTGCAGAACTCTTCTTCATAGACCATGGGAGAGAACCCTGATCTTATGGAAGGGAACGCCTTTTTGCCGTTGACCTTGGCGTGAAGTATGGGCTTATCTCTTTTCATAAGCTCCGGCCCATCTGCAAAGCCTATGCCGGACGGAAGACCGGCGGTCTCTTGAGAGAAGCTGTACCTGAAAAGGCTGTTCTCCAGCACAACAGAGCCTGCTCCCCTGGTTACTTTAATTCTATCCATTTCTTTTCTCCTGATTTTCAAACTTATTTATAGCAAAGCTGGTTCTGCCCCTGCACACGACAGAATCTTTCCAGCGTTATATATAACATTGGTACCGCTGACTTATACTACCATTTTCCTGTTACCAAATGCCATTGCAGTATGCAAATTTGGCGTAAGCGGTGCCTAGCGTGTATAATAGGCGCACTCTATCAGCCTGAATTTGCAGATATGGCATAATATTTGCATATGCAAGAAGGATTTTCTATATTTCATGTGGAAAATTGTGTCAATAGCTCCAATATAGGGCTAGATAGCTTTCTCTGGTTAATAGCGGCAACTGTTTTATACGACTGCCGGTAAAACCCAGGCAAGGAGGAGGTGAATTAAATGGAGGCATACTGCGTAAAGTGCAAGGCTAAGAGGGAGATGAAAAATCCCCAGGCCGTGACAATGAAGAATGGCAAACCCGCAACCACGGGTACCTGCCCGACCTGCAACACAAAAATGTTCAAGATCGGTGCAACAAAGTAGTCTTTTTAAGATCAGTTGGGGCGGCAAGTGCTTAAGCTTCCGCCCGCCTGGTCTGTTGATTACTTAAAGTTTGTTGTTCTTTTTCACAATTATGATAAAAAAAGAAGGCCGCTGCATATATAGCGGCCTTCTTTTTTGTAAGTGCTTTTACAGATTATTTTCTGTATTTGGCCAGATCAACAAGATCGTTTACCTTTATGTTTTTGCCTTCTGCAATGGACTTGTTTGCAGAGATACCTATGAGTATGGATATGGCTCCTGCAAATGAACCTGCCTGATGCCCAAGCGGATCAGGGATGCCGCCGCGGAAGATCATGTTTCTAAGCTTAACATCTCCGCCGCCGTGCCCGCCTGTCGCCTTGGGTATGGAGTATTCAATCTTCTGCCCTTTTCTGTTGTACAGGTTGAAGTAGTAGCACGAATCGCTTGTGCGGATTCCGCTGTGATATTCGGCAATCTCCAACCGGCCATTGGTGCCGCTTATAGAGGCTTTGTAGCCTTCATAGGGCGAATGGGCTATAAGGGAGTAGCTGAGCAGCGTGCCCTTGCTATACTTAACGTTTACGCTCATGCTGTCTTCTATGTTTATTTCATCTGCAAAGACGCACCTGTCGCGGAAGTAGCCGTCTGCAGATTCGCAGTTATGGTACATTTTATGGTTCATGTCGCTTGCATCTATATTAAAGTAGAATTCGCAGGTGTTTTTATAGTTGCAGGTAAGGCAGCGTTCGCCGCGTTCCTTCCGGGTGGGCCCGTAGAACCTTCTGGTTCCGTACCCCATGACTTCTACCGGCTCTTCCATGATCCACCAGTTGATAAGGTCAAAGTGATGGGTGGATTTGTGTACCAACAGCCCGCCGGAGTTCTCTTTCTTTCTGTGCCAGCGCCGGAAGTAGTCTGCACCGTGGCTGGTATCCAGCATGTACTCAAAATCTACATTCAGCACATCCCCTATCAGCCCATCCGCAATTGCCTGCTTTACGGCGGTAACATAGGGAGCAAACCTGTAGTTGAAGGTGACTATTACCTTCTTGCCGGTGCGTGCCTCTGCCTCAAGGATGGCATTGCATTTTTCGGAATCTATGGTCATCGGCTTTTCTGTAATTACCTCTGCGCCGGCTTCCAGACACTTTATAATATATTCGTGATGAAACCGGTCTACTGTGGTAACAATTGCTGAATCCGGTTTCTGCTCGGTCATCATCTGATCGAAATCTGTATAGATTTTACAATCTAAACCGGCCTCTTTCTTTAACGTCTCCGCGCGTAGCGGGTTAACATCAAATATGCCTGCAACTTTTGCGCAGTCTGAAAAATCTTTTACAAGCGGCCGCGCATACATCCCAAGTGCACGGCCACTGGCCCCTACCAGCACATAGCTTTTCACTATAAAGAATCTCCTTATCTGTTTTGTATGCCCGGGACTATCCAAAGCATATGTTTATTTTACCGGCCCTGCAGATTGCCGCAGCACCAATTTGCTATCTATCAACCGTTCTGCAACCATGGCTCCGGGATCTTCCATAAGCTGAAACAGCATATCCACCGCAGATGTTGCAATGTGCATCCTGTCACGCCGGAGGGTTGTCAGTGAGGGCTGCATAAGGGATACAAGCGGAAGGTCGTCATGTCCCACAACAGAGAGACTGCCAGGCACATCTATGCCCATGGCCTTTGCCTCTCCAATGGCGCCAAGAGCCAGAACATCGGTACGGGCAAAGACCGCCGTGGGAGGGGCGGGCTGGGACATCATCTTGCGGAGCCCCTCTGCCCCGTCTTCGGCATCGTGGCCTTCTATCATTACGTTGCTATCGCTAAGCCGGATGCCAAGGTTTTGCAACTCCTCCGCAAAGAACCTGGGCATCTGGTCTGCTGAATCCAGGCCTAGAAAGCCTATGTTTGTATGGCCCTGCTTAACAAGAAGCTCCGCCACCTGCCTTGCGCCGGAACGAAGCCCAAGAACCACGGAACCCACATGAGGCATGGAACCTACGCGGTAATGAGAGATAGCCACACATGGGTGGTATGAGCGTCCAAGTTCTCTAAGAAGCTCTCCGGGGATCTCCGCTTCTCCAAGAATTATGCTTCCATCCACCGCCCTTGAATCTACGCGTTCAAGCAGGCCGGAGTATTCTACAGTGCTCTCTGCAGTAACGTTAAGCAGCAGATCGTACCCCCTGGCCTTAAGCGGGGCCAGAAAGGCTCTTACCAGCTCCATTGTAAAAATATGAGCCAGAAACTCTCTGTCCATATGAACAAGCGCAACAAGAAAACTGCGGCCTGTTACAAGGCGGCGGGCGTTAAGGTTAGGCGTATAGCCGTACTCTTTCATTTTTTGTAGCACCAGTTCGCGGGTGGCATCGCTTACCCTCCCCCTGCCGCTGATTGCGTGGGAAATGGTAGTGGGCGATACACCTATTTTCTGGGCAAACTCTTTAATATCCATTAAAAAAATCTCAGCCTTGCCAAAACGCTTTTTCTAGATAAAGATTAACACAGAGATATGCATAAGTCAACCCTACAGCAAACACTTCCAAGCACGTAATAATATTTTAATATTCCTTGAAACAGGTGTAAATTAAGGCTATAATTCTTTAGAAAGGAGACAGCATATGAAGAATAACTTTCATCCGGTTCCCCCTCAATCAATAACCGATAACACATTCAATCTTATAGGCAAAGACTGGATGCTTATTACGGCGGGCGCCCCGGATAACTTTAACACCATGACGGCAAGCTGGGGCGGCCTGGGCGTGCTCTGGAACAAGAATATCGTCTGGTGCGTAATCCGTCCGCAGCGCTACACGTATCAATTTATGGAACGTGAAAAAGATTTTACGCTCTCTTTCTTCACGGAAGAGTTTAGGGAAGCGCTAAATCTCTGCGGCACTAAATCCGGCAGAGACTTGGACAAGGCCAGCGCCGCCGGGATAACTCCGGTACAGGGAGCGCACCCGGGCACCACCACATTTGAAGAGGCCAGGCTGTATATCTCCTGCCGGAAGATATATTGGGACGACATAAACCCAGGCCATTTTCTGGCTCCGGAGATTCAAAAGAACTACACAGCAAACGATTACCACCGCATATACATAGGCGAAATTTCAGGGTGCTATGTAAAGTAGGCCGACGCCTGTGTAAACACAATTTCAGCGGGAGGAAGCCATGCAGCATGAAGACTTTATGCGCCGGGCCATAGACATGGCTCTTCGCGGAATCAAGGACGGACAGACGCCCTTTGGGGCATGCATTGCAAAGGATGGAAAGCTTATTGCCTGCCACCACAACGGCGTATGGGAGAATACAGATATCACCGCCCACGCAGAGATAGTGGCAATAAGAGACGCCTGCCGCGCGCTAAAAACAATAGACCTTTCCGGATGCGTAATCTACTCAACCTGCGAGCCCTGCCCCATGTGTTTCAGCGCCTGCCACTGGGCCAGAATAAAGACAATCTACTACGGCGCAGATATCTCTGATGCCCGCAAGGCCGGGTTCCATGAACTCTCCATATCAAACGCAAAGATGAAGCAGTTGGGCGGAAGCGAATTAGAAATCCACAGCGGCATCCTAAAGGAAGAATGCGCCAACCTTTTTAAGATATGGCTTGCCACACCCGGCCACAGAACCTACTAACTACCTGCCTGCAAGGAGCTTTCCTTAGGTTGCAGACATAGTAATCTAACAGGCAAATGCAACTTGCCGGGAAAAGCGCACAGCAGACGCGTCTCTCTTACTTTACAACCTGGTTTTCTGCATGGTATAATTATGCGTTATGAAGATAGCAATCGGATCAGACCACGCAGGATATGAGCTTAAAAAGGAGATATTACATCTCCTTGCAAGCCAGCAAATTGAGTTCCTTGATTTCGGCGCTTTTTCCATCGAGTCCGTAGACTACCCTGATTATGGAATAAAAGTTGCGGAGGCTGTTGCCGCAGGGGAGTTTGACCTGGGCATATTAGTCTGCGGATCGGGCATAGGAATGAGCATTGTAGCAAACAAGGTACCCGGTATTCGCGCAGCCCTATGTATAGATGCATACTGCGCCAGATTCTCAAGAGAGCACAACAATGCCAACATACTTGTTCTGGGAGGCAGGGTAGTTTCAAAGGACACGGCTCTTGATATTGTAAAAACATGGCTCTCCACAGATTACCCAGGCGAACAGCGCCATGCGCGCCGCATTGAAAAGATTTCAGAAATAGAAAAGAGATTCAACAGAGGAGGAGCCTGAGCCTTGTCAACGTTAGACCTTAAAGTAAAGAACCCGGCATTCACTGTATCACTTGCAGAATCCGACCCGGAGATTGCAGCTGCAATTGAAGGCGAAAAGAACAGGGAAAACAGCAAGCTTGAGCTTATAGCCTCTGAAAACTTTGTCAGCCGCGCAGTCCTTGAGGCCCAGGGCAGCATTCTAACAAATAAATATGCAGAAGGTTACCCCAAAAAACGGTACTACGGCGGATGCGAATACGTAGACGTGGCGGAACAGCTGGCCATAGACCGCGCAAAAGCGCTCTTTGGCGCAGAGCATGCCAACGTTCAGCCGCACTCCGGCGCCATTGCAAACATGGGCGTCTACTTTGCAGTGCTAAAACCTGGCGATACCTACCTGGCCATGAACCTGAGCCACGGCGGCCACCTTACCCACGGCTGCCCCGTAAACTTTTCCGGGCGGCTCTACAATGTAATCCCCTACGGCGTAAACAAAGACACGGAACGCCTGGATTACGAAGAGATAAACAGACTGGCCCAGGAGAACAAACCAAAGCTGATTGTGGCGGGCGCCTCCGTCTACCCCAGGATTATAGATTTTGCAAGGCTTAGAGAGATTGCAGATTCTATAGGCGCATATCTTATGGTAGATATGGCGCACATAGCAGGGCTTGTGGCTGCGGGCGAGCACCCCTCCCCCGTCCCCCATTCCCATTTTGTAACCACAACCACCCATAAAACACTCAGGGGCCCGCGGGCGGGGCTTATCCTTTGCAAAGAAGAATTCGCCCAGATTATAGACAAATCAATCTTCCCCGGAATCCAGGGCGGCCCGCTTATGCACGTTATAGCCGCAAAAGCGGTCTGCTTCAAAGAGGCTGCGTCACCATCTTTCAAATCCTACCAGCGGCAGATACGCTTAAACGCCGCCGCCATGGCAGAGCAATTCACAAAACTGGGCGTGCGGCTTGTCTCCGGCGGAACAGATAACCATCTTATGCTTGTAAACCTGCTTTCACTGGGAATAAACGGCAAACAGGCGCAGGAAGCACTGGACGAAGCAGGGATAACCGTAAACAAGAACTCCATTCCGTTTGATACGCAGAAGCCATTCCTTACAAGCGGAATCCGCATAGGCACACCCGCGCTCACCACCCGCGGCATGCAAGAGCCGGAAATGCAAACAATTGCAAATCTTATCCACCAAGTGCTCACCAATCACACTGACGAATCCGTAATTTGCAAGGTGCGCAGCGTTGTGGATGAACTTTGCAAAGAGTTCCCGCTCTACGGTTAGAGGAATCTTATGAAGACTTCTGGCGGCAAAGAACATATAAGGCCGGACTGGGACCACTACTTTATGCAGATAGCAGAGGTAGTGGCAAAACGTTCCACCTGCATGCGAAGGCATATAGGCGCCGTAATAGTAAAGGATCGCCGCATCCTGACTACCGGCTACAACGGAGCTCCATCCGGGCTTGCCCACTGCCTGGAGACCGGCTGCCTAAGGGATAAGCAAGGCATACCTTCCGGCACCCGGCACGAGCTATGCAGGGCGCTGCATTCAGAGATGAATGCAATTATCCAGGCGGCGCAGTACGGCGTCTCAACAAGAGACTCTACTCTTTACTGCACGCACCAGCCATGCAGCGTATGCACCAGAATGATAATAAACGCAGGAATCACAAGGGTTGTATATACCGGCGACTATCCTGACCCCTTTGCAATGGAACTTTTCCGCGAATCCCAGATAGAACTTATACGCCTGGATGCCAAAATCAAACCGGAGGAGGCATCCGTACCCCTATGAACTGTCAGATTTTTGCATTTGCGCTCTCCCTGCTTATAGCCTACCTGCTTACACCATGGGTGCGCAAATCTGCAATAAAACTTAACATAATGGTTCATCCGGGCGGGCGCAGGGTGCATACAAGGCCCATGCCGCTCTGGGGAGGCATAGCCATCTATGCCGGATTTGCCGTATCTGCGTTGCTTCTTATGCATTTTACTGCACAAAAACCCGCCTGCAACCTGCCCATCATAGGCGTAGTTGTGGCCGGCGCGCTCCTTGTAACGGTGGGGCTTGTAGATGATATGAAGGAACTCTCCGCCAAGGCGCAGGCCGGGATGATCATACTCTCGGCGCTCCTTCTTATGACGTTCGGCGTAAGGATACAGTTTCTTACCAACCCGTTCGGCGGAAATATGATACTTCTTCCCCCCGTTATCTCCTGGATTTTAACCCTGTCGTGGATATTTGCGGTGACAAAGACCATAGACTTTATGGACGGATTAGACGGGCTTGCTGCAGGGATAGGGGCAATAGCATCGGGCGTGCTCGCCATTATGGCCTACTATTCAAACCAGCCGCATGTGGCGCTTATGGCCGCCGCGCTCTGCGGAGCCTGCATAGGGTTCCTAAGGTTCAACTTCAACCCGGCCAAGATATTTATGGGGACGGGCGGAAGCCAGTTTATAGGGTTTGCGCTTGGAGCCATATCCGTTATAGGAGCCTTCAAGGTGGCAGCAGCAATGGCAATTGCGCTCCCCATTCTTGTATTTGGGGTGCCCATATTTGATGCAGCCTTTGTCATTTTCAAACGTCTTTCAAACGGACAGCCGCTCTATATAGCAGATAAATCCCACCTTCATCACCGGCTTATGCAGAAGGGCCTCTCTCACAAGCAGGCGGTATACGTAATATGGGGGATCAGCATACTGCTTGGCATAGCGGCGCTGGCAATATTCTCTTACATAAAAAGAGGCGGTTGAATAATTATATGCATTTGCATTTAAGATAGGAGTTCTTACGTGCCCATAAAAGTTATGACTGTCTTTGGAACGCGCCCGGACGCCGTAAAGATGGCGCCTGTAGTGTTGGAGCTTAAAAAGCATCCAGATAAGGCGCGGGCAATAGTTGCCGTAACAGGGCAACACCGGGAAATGTTGCAGCAGGTGCTGGATGCTTTTTCCATAACACCAGATTACAACCTTGATATTATGCAGCAGAAGCAGACCCTGGCCGAGATTACTTCCCGTGCGCTCACGGGGCTTGAAGAAATAATAAAGAAGGAACAGCCGGACATAGTGCTTGCGCAGGGCGATACCACCACTACATTCACGGCATCGCTGGCCGCATTCTACAACAAGGTGGCGGTGGGCCACATAGAAGCCGGACTCCGCACAGATAATAAGTACGATCCTTTCCCGGAAGAGATGAATCGCCGGCTTACCGGAGTAATTGCAGACCTTCACTTTCCGCCCACAGAGGCCGCAAAAGAAAATCTGCTTGCAGAAGGTGTTGACCCATCCGCAATTCATGTAACCGGCAACACGGTGCTGGACGCCCTTCTCTCATCCGCCGCAAAGCCGTACTCCTTCAGCGATCCAAACCTTGCAAAGATAGCGGAACTTTCGGGCAGGATGATCCTTGTCACCGCTCACAGAAGAGAGAACTGGGGAGAACCCATGCAGAGGATATGCAATGCAATAAAGCGCATTGTCTCTGCCTTCCCGGATGCCTTTGTAGTCTTTGCCGTGCACAAGAACCCCATAGTGCGGGATGTAGTCTTCCCCGCTCTCTCCGCAACTCCCGGCGTGCACCTTATAGAACCCCCGGACTACCTGCCCTTTGTCCATCTGCTTAAAAAAGCGTACCTTGTGCTCACAGATTCCGGCGGCATTCAGGAAGAGGCCCCGGCGCTGGGCAAACCAGTCCTTGTCATGAGAAAGACAACAGAACGCCCGGAAGGCGTAGAGGCGGGCACAGCAAAGCTTGTAGGCACAGATGAGGATGAAATATTTTCCTCAACATCGGAACTTCTTACCAACAACGTTCTGTATAATAGAATGGCTAAGGCAATCAACCCGTACGGCGACGGGCGGGCGGCCCAGAGGATATGCCAGATCATCTTCAAGTACTTTGGGGCGGCCTAACCCCCCCTCAAAATCAACCGGCTGCGTGATGGAGCATTAAAGTATCTATGGAACCGCGATCAAAAGTAGATAGTGCTATAGAATTTATTACCCGCATAGTGATGCGAGTAATAATATTTACGGCGGTGGCTTACTTTATATACAGGGTAAGGACAGTCCTTGTTGTTATCCTTATAGCTGCAGTTGTCGCCTTTGCCATACAGCCCATTGTAGATGCTCTCTGCGCACGCCGGATTGCCGGTATGCGCAGAAAAACGCAAAAGATTATTGCAGCGGTGCTGGCCTATGTCTTGCTCATCACAGTTATAGCAGGCACCATACTCCTGTGCGTAACCCCGCTAAAGACAGAGGCGCAGCAGCTTCAGGGGAACTTTGATGAATACGTTAAAAACATAACCACGGCGGCAACAAAGGCTCACACATGGTACAATGCCCTGAATCCCGAGCTTCAGCAGTTTATAGAGTCTCAAAACTACAAGGGATTTGTGGAGAAAATTTCACAATGGGGTGCGGGAATAGCCAGCACAACCGTCAACTTTTTTACGCATATCTTTGATATTATCCTTATCCCCGTTCTTGCTTTCTACTTTACCCTGGACAGCCGCAGCCTGAAGAGGGAGATTTTGGGTCTTATCCCCAGGCATAGGGTCAGGGAATCGCTGGCGTTGCTGCACGAGATGGGCGCAATTATGCACAGTTACATAGCCGGCCAGATTATCCTGTGCGTTATTGCGGGCGTTGCCGTAGGTATAATCCTTGCGGTACTAAAGATGCCGTATATACTTATCCTTAGCGTATTTGCAGGAATCACCCGCGCCATCCCCGTGGTAGGGCCTCTGGTAAGCGGCGCTGCAATTGTTATTATAGGCGCGCTTATTAGCCCCATACTTGCAATTAATCTGCTTATCCTCTTCTCCCTTGTACAGGTGGTGGAAAGCAAGATAATTATGCCCAAGCTGATTGGGGATAGAATGCAGCTGCATCCGGTGGTTGTAATTGTGGCACTTCTTATAGGCGCAGAATTCTTTGGCATACTGGGGATGTTTATGGCAGCACCGGTGGCCGCCGTACTTAGAATCATGGCCAGATTCTATATCATACGCCCAAAGCGTCTGCATGTATGGGGGATTTCTGCCGCCCGCACAGAAAAGACACCATCACCAGTATCCCCAGCCGCTATTGATGAAGCCTGATGCGTGGCATACACGTTTACTGTATTGAAAGGATTTTTGAATGAGCGTAATTCATGCCCTGCTGACGGGAGCAATTCAGGGCATCACAGAGTTTATCCCCATAAGCAGTTCGGCCCACCTTGTAATTCTCCCCTGGCTTCTACGCTGGAAAACGCTCTCGCCCCCTCACAGCATTGTCTTTGATGTTGCGCTGCACCTGGGGACGCTCTTTGCGCTCCTGGTGTACTTTTGGCGGGACTGGTATGAGATAATATCGGATTTCATACGGCATAACATACTGCACTCCAAATCTGAAGGAAAAGGATACCTCTTCGTGCCGCTGCTCATTGCGTGCATTCCGGCCGCAGTTGCAGGGTTGCTTATGGAATCCAGCATTGATTCGCTCTTTCGCACCCGCCCGCTGCTCATTGCATGCAGCGTGATAGTTATGGGACTTGTTCTTCTTATTGCAGACAGGGCGGGCAATAAATCCCGTCCTATGGAAAAGGTTACCGCAAGAGACTGCCTTATCATAGGCTTTGCGCAGGCTCTGGCCCTTGTACCCGGGGTATCAAGGTCCGGCATAACCATAACTGCGGGGCTATTTTGCGGATTGAAAAGAGATACTGCGGCACGGTTCTCTTTTCTTGTGGGAGGGCCCATTATTCTGGGGGCCGCAATTTTTGAGATGCGCCACCTGAGCAGCATGCCATCAGACGCCATTATCCCCATGATAGTTGGTGTTCTGGCCTCTGCAGTAACCGGATATATCTGCATAAGTTTTCTTATAAGCTACCTCAAGACCAGATCAGCCGACCTGTTTGTGGGCTACAGAATAGTCTTTGGGCTGGCGACTATCCTCTTCTGGTACAAGGGCTTCTTTAGTTAGGGGATGCCTACCATCAGGGCGCCCGGTGGGTATTGCAGATACGTTTGGGCGCTTCATCTGCGCGGAATCTTTTGGTGATGGTCTCCGAACACCAATCGTTTGCAATCAAGCCGGATTCTGTGCAAATTGTTGCGCTGATGTACTCACTCTTGCCGGATGCAGGCGGAACCCTGGTTTCTTCCTCCGCCCGGCCCTCTTCCGCTTTTCCGTTGTTGCGGTGTATGTTGCAGCGGGTATTAGGCTCGCTTCCGCTGTCATAGGTTGCTTCGTAGGTGTTTGGGCATGATGAATTGGATAGAAGCCCGCTCTCTGAGCAGATGGTAACCGTGCGCTGGCCGCCGGGTTCCGTACTCTTTTCCCTGGATTCCCGGCGCGTTCGCTCGCGGGAATCTGAGCCGCCCGGCTCCTTTAGCTGCGGGGAATTGTTATGGTCCTCTTCGCGGTACAGGCGCAGGGCCTTCTGCATAAACTCCGTCCAGGCCGGGGCGCAAACATTACCGCCCCAGACAGCATTCATCTTCTTTCTAAAATCATCGTTCCCTACCCAGACGGCACAGGAGAGTTCGGGAGTGTACCCCACAAACCAGGCATCCCTGTCATCTGATGTAGTACCGGTCTTGCCGTGAGCATTTTTAACGCTTGCAGCCCTCTGTCCGGTACCTCCCCTGCTTGTCACAACTCCGCGGAATACATCGTTCATTATTTCTGCCGTCTGCGGGCTTAGAACCTGTCTTGTTACCGGCCGGTTCTCTTCAATTATGGAACCGTCCCTGTCTCCATCAGATTCGGTTATGCGGACAACGCACATGGGCTCTGCACGTACGCCGTCTGCTGCAAATACGCCGTATGCAGAAGCCATCTCCATGGGGGTCACCCCGGAACATCCAAGCGCCAGCGCCAGATTCCGGCTGAGTGGCGATTTAACTCCAAGTGCGCGCGCATACTGGATAACCTGATCTATGCCCACTTTTTCGGCCATTCTGACTGCGCATACGTTTATAGATTGCGCCACCGCCTGTTTGATTGTGTACGTGCCGCCATACTTTCCGTTATAGTTACGGGGAGTCCACCCGCTCTCTCCGTAGCCCTTGTAGGTAATCTTAGCATTGGAGAGCTTGTAATTGGCATCATAGCCGTTATCTATGGCGGCGGTATACACAAAGGCCTTAAACGATGACCCGGGCTGTCTGCGGGCTTGAGTCACTCTGTTATACTGGTCTTTGCTGAAATCCGGGTTGGCGCCGCCAACCATGGCTTTAATATATCCCGTAGATGGTTCAATGCAGATAAGCGCTCCCTGGCTTACGTTCTGCCGCTTGGCGCCGGATACGGCCCCTCTCAAGGCGTTTTCAGCGGCCTCCTGCATACCGTAATTGAGAGTTGTGTAGATGCGAAGGCCTCCCCTGTAGATAAGGTCTGCGCCGTATTTATCTGTAAGCTCGCGGATTACGTAGGTGACAAACCACGGGGCCTTGTACTTTTGTATGCCGGATGGCTTCAGACCGACAAGATGCACGGATTCTGCCTGCGCCTCCCGACACTGCTCGCGCGTTATGTAGTGGAGTCGTGCCATGCGCCCAAGCACCGTGTTTCTGCGGCGCACGGCGGCGTCCGTATCTTCGTAAGGTGAATACCCTGATGGTTTTTGGGGGAGTCCTGCTATAAGCGCGCACTCTGCAAGGTCTAAATCTTTTACGTTCTTCCCAAAGTATATTTTGGCGGCGGTCTGTACGCCGTAGGCGCCGCTGCCGTAGTAGACCTGGTTAAGATAAAGCTCCAGTATCTGCTCCTTGGTAAAGTTGCGCTCCAGTTCTATGGCAAGCACCACTTCCTGCAGCTTTCTGGATAACTTTTTCTCCCTTGTAAGGTAGATGTTCCGGGCCAACTGCTGTGTAAGCGTGCTTCCGCCCTGCGCCATGTGCCCTGATTTAAGGTTTGTTACAAGGGCACGGCATATCCCAATAAAATCTATCCCCAGATGGTTGTAGAACCGGGAATCTTCAACAGCCACCGTGGCGTTTTGCAGATCCTTTGGTATATCTGCAATTGAGACGGTTTCACGGTTCTCTTCATATACCTGGGCAAGGATTACGCCATCATAAGAGATTATCTTTGTGGCTTCCGTAGGCTTGTAACTTGCAATATCCATTCCTGCCGGAAGCAGCTTGGATACGCTATAAAAGGTTCCGCCCACTACGCCAAGAACAATAGCAAGGAAGAGGAGTATAATAATTTCGGTCCAGATCCAGAAAACTCTATGACGCCGTTGTGGCCGGCGCCGCTTACTGTTACGCATGAAAGAGTATCCTCCTGCCCTCAATTATATGTGCGCAAAACGGTGAATGTCAAGAAATCGAATTGCCATCCCCACTTATAATACCCGCAAGGGCTGATATTAAATACGCTTGACGTGCAAGCTCAGGCATGTTACCCTTTCATAGATTAACATTGGGGGATGAAGTTGGGAAAGATTTACCTTTTGCGGCATGGAGAGGTGGCCTGGAACAGTAAAAACGCCTATGTGGGATCAACAGACCTGCCGCTAAATAGTACTGGCCTTAAGCAGGCGGAACTTGCAGCAAAAGATTTTAAGTTAAAAAATATCTCTGCCGTGTATTCAAGCGATCTTAAACGCGCAGTGCAGACTGCCGGAAGTATTGCAGGGGCACTGGAACTTAGTGTTACTTTGCTCCCGGAACTAAGGGAGGTTGATTACGGTCTCTGGGAGGGGCTCTCTGAGGAAGAGATAGCCGCCAACTACCCGGATATACTGGCTCCGTGGCGCGCCGATGTAAAAGGGGTGCGCATCCCCGGCGGCGAGACCTTTCAGGAGCTTTGCGACCGTGCCTTCCCGGCATTCACCCGGATTGCAGAAGAGAATGCAGACGGTAATGCGGTTGTAGTGGCGCATAAGAGCACCAACCGGGTACTTATCTGCGCCGCGCTGGGCATAGATATAAATCTCTACAGAAGCATTGGCCAGGATAATGCCTGCATTAACCGGATAGAGCGGCGGAGCGACGGCCGGTTTGTGGTAGAGTGCATTAACGACACATGCCACCTTGCCCGCCCCCAATAACCGGCCGGATGCCTATATTTTATCCAGCCTGTCTAAGCCTGTCAGCGGCGTGCTAAGACTCAACAAATCCCTTGAACTTTTCGTACGCATCCTCTATCCGGGCATCCGGTTTTGGATCGTAGACGGCAGGTTCAAAGGAGTTGCTTACAATCTGCCTTGCCTCTGCAATTGATGATATGTACCCAAGGCCTATCGCCTGCATAAGAATGTTTCCGGTTGCGGTTGCTTCTACCGGCCCGGCAATTACCTGGCGGCCGGTGGTATTGGCCGTAAGCTGGCAGAGGAGCTTGTTCTGCGTGCCTCCGCCTATTATGTGTATGCGGTTCAGCTTCCGCCCGGAGAGCATCTCCAGGCCCTCCAGCACCCACCTGTATTTAAGCGCAAGGCTGTCCAGCGCCGCCCTTATTATGGCGCCTTCCGTCTCCGGTACGGGCTGTTTTGTGTTGCGGCAGAACTGGCGTATTTTTATAGGCATCTCTCCGGGTTTCAGGAAGGATGAATGATCTGTATCTAAAACAGAGCGGAAGGGCTCTGCAGCGGCGGCCATCTCTGTTATCTGGGTGTAGTTGTACTCTTTGCCCTCTCTGGCCCAAAATCTGCGGCACTCCTGAACCAGCCAGAGACCTACTATGTTTCTTAAGAACCTGTATGTATTACCAACGCCGCCCTCATTTGTAAAGTTCCATTCCAGGGCCTTATCGCTTATTATAGGCTTGGAGGTCTCAATTCCCATAAGAGACCATGTGCCGGAGCTTATATAGGCGTAATCCTCACCGCTTGCCGGGACTGCGGCAACGGCGGAACCGGTATCGTGCGTGGCCGGAGCAACAAAGGGTATCTGGGTGCCTGCAATCTCCTCACATACAGAGGGGCGGAGTTTCCCTATCACTGTCCCCGGCTGAATTACGTCCCCCACTATCTTCACCGGTATGCCAAGTTTTTCCATTATATCCTTTGCCCAGCCGCCGGTTTTAGGGTTGAACATCTGTGAGGTGGTGGCTTCCGTAAACTCGTTTGTCTTTACGCCGGTGAACCAGAAGTTAAAAAGGTCTGGCATCATAAGCATTCGTTCCGCTGTATCAAGGAGCCAAGGATTGTTTTTTACAATGGAATAGAGCTGGTACAGGGTGTTTATCTGCATAAACTGTATGCCTGTGGCGTCGTATACGCTCTTCCGGGAGACTATTTGAAGGGCTGCATCCATAACCCCGTCAGTCCTGTCATCGCGGTAATGGTGGGGGTTTTCAAGAACAACATCGTTTGGGCCAAGAAGGGCAAAGTCCACCCCCCAGGTATCCAGCCCTATGCCGGCAATATCGCCTCCAAACTGATGGATGGTCTTTCTAAGCCCCTGCTTCATCTCGCTGAACAGGCCGAGCGAATCCCAGAATATGTCTTTCCCTACGCAGATTCCCCCGTTTACAAACCTGTGAGTCTCTTTAAGGCTGAGTTTGTCATCCTTAATTGTGCCAAGCACAGAGCGCCCGCTCTCCGCTCCTAAATCTAGTGCCACAAACTTCAGTTCGCCGGCCATATAACCCTCCATAAGCCCGTTTTATAACACCTTCATATATATTACCAAATCAGGGGCTTTTTAGTAAACCGGCAGGATGTTTTCTATCTTGCGGACAATTGGCTGAAGGCGGCATGCTGTGCATAAATAGTTCCGGCATACACATAATTTATCTGCGTATGCCGGAACTATACTATTCGGCAACCGTTCTGTGCACAAGCGGAGAGATTGCGGAGTAAAGCCCTTCTTCGCTCTCGTCCGTCTCTACGCCGGCAAAAAGAAACCAGTCCTCTAAATGGATGGTGCTCTCTCCGGGTTCCAGCCAGGCCAGCGGCGCCAGGCTCTCCACTTCCATGAAGAGTCCCTTTGTGTACGTTTCAAAATTAGACCCAAAATCCGGGTACGCTGCATCTTCAATACAGGGGAATCTTTTTACAAACAGGGTGCCCTCTCTAAGATATGCCGCCCAGCCCTGCTTGTTCCCAAAGCCTGCCTTCTGGGGATAATCCAGCAGGGCATCGCTTGCAAGCCGGGTGTACCTTGGGCCGAACGTCCACCTGCTGTCGCTAAGATCCGTGTAGTACCAGAGCACCATGGGCCGTGCGGGGGTCAGCGCCTCTGTGTGCGAAAGAAAAGGTTCGTTGGGCACAATGGTCACTCCGCCGCCGTTTACAATTGTAATCGCCCACGGAGCAAGCTCCACTCCCCAGAGATTGCGGTTTGTAAGCGTATGAACCAGGCTTACGTGCGTGCCGTCCTCATCCAGCTTCACAAAAATCTCTTTCTCTATGCCCGTACCGGCTTCCACAGGCTGCATAAGCCGTATGCTGTTGTTATCTACAATCTCAAACTCTATGGGCGAATTATCCGGCGCATAGCTTCTGGGGTTTGATTCCGGCGCGTGCCATAGCCTGTGCCCGCCCCAGGGGTGCCAATCTCCAAGTTTTGTATGGTTAACAACTTCCGGCCCTATCTCTGCAAGGATATTCTCCCCGCCTGTAAACCGGTAGGCTATGACTCTTGGGCCGATATCTGTTGTAACTATTACATCTACGGTGCCGTTTGACAGCATGTAGCAGTTAGGCTGATTAAAATACTGAACTCTCTCTACTTTTACCACTAGGAATCCCTCCGCATAGTGTTACGTACCAATGAATATTCTGCACCGGGATGGTTATTTCCTTGTTTCCCGACAAACAGGCAAAGGAAACATGGCAATATATAAGCGGAGGAAAAAATAAGAAGTTTAACCCTCATCCGGGTTTGGAAGCGGGTCTGCGTAACGCATACGCCCGGCATAGGAGACCTGCTCCTTGAATCCAAGAGAGTGGAGCAGCCTGTATGCCTCTATATAACCGCGCCCAAGGTTTTCCGGCGTGTGGGCGTCATCGTTTACAAGCACAGGTATGCGGCGTTTCCTGCAGCCCTCCAGTATGCCGGACGATGGATACTGTTCACGGCAGGCATAGTACCATCCGGCGGTGTTAAGTTCTACCGCCATGCCGGAGCCTGCTATCGCATCCAGGGCTGCGTCTATCTCTGGGGAAATATCTACAGACGGGTATATCCCAAACTTCTTGGTAAGGTCCAGATGCCCCGCAAAATCAAAGATGCGGCTCTGAGCCATCTGCCTTATGCGCACCCAGTACTCCCGAATAATCTGGTCTCGTTCCTTCTGGGAGAGCGGAGCCCAGTCTTCCGCCTTATCATCTATGGAGAATCCATCAACAATGTGCACGGAGCCTATTATATAATCAAACGGGCGCATGGAAAGCTCATCGGCAAGATCGCCCGCGGTCTCCGGCAGGTAATCCGCCTCCAGCCCCAGCCTTACAATCAGGTCTGAACCCGCCTCGCCGGACGCCTGCTGCACGGATTCTATATACCCATCAAGGGCATCTATCGGCATGCACCATGACAGGTTACTTCTGTCCGGGGTAAGCACGTAGTGATCTGATATCCCTATCTCGTCCAGCCCAATCTCGCGGGCCTTTTTTATATACTCTGTAATTTCCGACGTTCCATCGCTCCATTTGGAATGGACGTGGTATGAAAAAATCATCCAGTTACCTCGAATAATCATCCTGCAGGCGGACTATATCCGTCTCATCAGACGGATTCCACGCATCCGAATGCTCCCATATCTCTGCCACCCTCCCCCATGAGGTAAGGGAACCGCAGAGCCGGTGAATCTCTCCGCATGCAAGGTGCATGGTGTCGCCGGTAAAGAGGACTTCTTCCTTCAGGTGATCCATATCCGGGCCGTGCACTACAAGCACGGGGCCGTCAAGCACGCGCCACAACTCTGCACGGCGGTGGTGCAATTGGAGGGAGAGCCTTTGCGCGGGGGCCACAACCAGCACCTTGGGATCTCTCTTTCCAGCAGATTTGCCGGTATCTACTCCCTGCCAGTAAGCTTTAAAAAAGAGTTCCAGGCACTCCTCATCAAACCGCAGAAACCCGCCCCACGGACGATTTAAATCCTGGTCGCAAATTTTAAGGTTAAATCCATCGGCCTCTGCCACTATGCGATTAAAGACTATCCCTGCCTTGTCCTTATCTATAATCATGCTTGCCACCTTCCGGTAAATGGTTCTCCATAGTAGATATGGGAACCTTGCTGTAATTCCGTACAAACAACCAAAAGAAAGTATAGCTATTAATTGCCCTCTGTGTCAATGCCTGTTCTATATTGACTTTTAACGCAGGCCGGTGTATCCTGATTGGTAGATTTATGCCCTTTGTCTATAGCGGGTTAGAGTACGGTACTCTCTTCCGCAACATATACTACCGGAGTTGACTATATGCGTTTAGCATCCTTTGCCGTTTCCGCAGTGCTTCTCACCGTATTTTTCTGCCTTGCGTTTCCAGCAAATTCTATTGCCGATACAGGCGAACCTCAGCCTATCATATCTGCCGTAGAAAGGGTTGCGCCGTCCCTTGTACGTATCCGTGTGGTCTCTACGGATGATCAGGACGGCCGGGAAGTAAAGGTAGAATCCTTTGGCAGCGGTGTAATTATTTCTAAAGACGGCTTTATAATAACAAACCATCATGTGGCCGGGCACGCCAGGCAGATCTTCTGCACGCTTGCAGACAAGAGCGAACTTGATGCATACCTGGTAGGCACAGACCCAGCCATGGATATTGCCGTTATAAAACTAAAACCGGCGCTAAATCGCAAGTTTTCCGCCGCCGTGTTTGGAGATTCATCTGCGCTTAAGGTAGGCGATCCCGTGCTTGCAATGGGCAGCCCGCTTGCCTTTTCACAATCCGTCACCATGGGGATAATAAGCAACACGGAACTTATCATGCCTGATATGTTTGGGGAACTTACCCTGGATGGTGAGGATGTAGGATCCCTTGTAAGGTGGATAGGCCACGATGCCATGATTCAGCACGGCAACTCCGGAGGCCCGCTTGTAAACATGAAGGGCGAGATTGTGGGCATAAACGAGCTTAACCTTGGGCTGAGCGGAGCCATCCCCGGCAACCTGGCAAAAGAGGTGGCAGAGGCCCTTATACTAAACGGCAGAGTTACAAGAAGCTGGATGGGACTTATACTTCAACCCATTCTAAAGACATCTGCATCCAGAGAGGGAGTGCTTATTGCCGGGACTGTAGGCGGCTCCCCTGCCCGCGCCGCCGGATTTGCCAGCGGAGACATATTACTCCGCCTGGCCGGGCGAAATTGCAGCGTGCGGTATGCAGAAGAGATGCCGGTGTTGAACCAGTTTCTACAGAGCCTGCCTGCCGCCGCCCCCGTAGAGGCGGTTGTACGAAGGGGAGATAAGGATATAATCATTACCGTAACCCCCGTTGAAAAAGAGAAGGCCTTTGAGACTGCAACAGAATTTAATGAATGGGGATTCTGCGCAAGCAATATAACCTTTTTCACTGCAAAAGAGAAGATGCGCACAGGCACAAGCGGGGTACTGGTAACCAGCCTTAGAGCGGGTGGGCCGGCGGCAGATGCAAAACCGGGTCTTGCTGAAGGGGATGTAATAACGGCGATTGCCGGCAAACCTGTCAAAAACATTCAAGACCTTAAAAAAATCACACGCACTGCAATAGAAGGCAAAGAACAGCCTATGCCGCTCACCATCTCCTTTGACCGCAATGCAGATAATTTTATAACCGTGGTCAAATTAGGCATGGAGGATTTACGCGACCCTGGATTTGAGGTTCGCAAGGCATGGATTCCGGTAAACACCCAGGTTCTCACCCGCGATATAGCAGAAGAGATGGGGCTTAAGGGCAAGACGGGCGTCCGCGTTGTCCGTGTTTACTCCAATGTGCCGGGCAAGACAGACCTTAAAGTGGGCGATATAATAACCGCCATAGACAACGCACCCATCCCGGCATCAGAGCCGGAAGATAGCGAAGTCTTCCCCACAATGGTGCGCCAGTACAAGGCAGGCAGCACCTTGAAACTTAACATCATCAGGGGCGGCAAAGAGATTAAGGTGCAGGTAACCCCCGGCCTCTCCCCAAAGCTTGCAAGGGAAATGCGCAAGTACAGGGATGACTGGTTTGACTTAACCGTGCGGGATATATGCTTCTTTGACAGGGTAGACCGGCAGTGGGCGGAATCACAGATGGGCGTGATTGTAGAATCTGCCGATGAAGGCGGATGGGCGTCGCTCTCCGGGCTGCAATCCGGCGATCTTATAACGGTTGTAGACGAAGCATCCATAAAGGACGCGGGGGATTTCCAGAAACGCATGCAGACGATATCTGCCGCAAAACAAAAGACCGTGGTCTTGCAGGTTAAGCGGGGCATCTACACCAAATTTATTGAGATAGAACCGGTCTGGACGCCGGAGTAACCGGTTATGCAGAAAGGATAGACCAGTGTTTTTAAAAAAATCGGCATTAACAGTAGCGGCGATTCTTCTGTGCATGGGGATGCTTGGCACTGCCCGGGCGGATGAACTCTCCCAGGCAGGCGCACGGTTGGTAGAAAAATACGGGCAGGCAGTGGTATCTCTGCAAATAGTGACAAAGACGACTGTCTCTTACGGCGGCAAGGATGCCTCCAAGGAAGAATCCAAGAGCGAGACTACCGGGCTTGTTATAGACCCGTCCGGGCTTGTGGTAACGGCCCTGTCATCCACTGATCCAAACGATATATTGCGCAGTTTCATGCCGGATAAAATGCAAATGTCAACCCAGGTTACATCCGTAAAAATTATCCTCTCCAATGGGCAGGAGATGCCTGCGCAGGTGGTTCTAAGAGATAAAGACCTGGATCTTGTGTTTCTGAAACCCAAAAAGAAGCCTGCCAAGCCGCTTGTTGCCACAGACCTTTCAAATGCGGCCAAGCCCGCTCTGCTTGATGAAACAATTACGCTCTACCGCCTTGGAACTGTGGCAAGCCGATCTATAGCTGCATGTGCAGACCGGATTCAGGGGATTGTGGAGAAGCCCAGAATGTTCTATCTCCCCGGTGCGCAGACTGCAAATACGGATGGAGGCGCAGCCATATTTGACAAGGATTCAAAGATTGTGGGAATCCTTGTGCTCAGGGTTGCTCCCGGAAGGGCCTCAAGCAATTCCGGGTTCATGTCCGGCATGAAGGAGAGCATGATTCCAATAGTAATACCCGCATCAGATATACTTGATGCCGCCCGCCAGGCGTTGGAAAAATAAAGCTCCCCTACTCCATCGCAAACATCAAAAAAGGGCTCATCAGTGCAAAGACGAGCCCTTTTCTATTAAGTATTTTAGCGTTCCCTGCCGTTACGGTACGGGAACC
>CALNCU010000026.1 GCA_937875395.1 uncultured Armatimonadota bacterium
AAGTTTACACGCCACTAGAGATGATGCTTCTTATTTTAGCCGTTGGGAAGCATGACGGCTTTTATAACCGGCTGGCTGCCGTCTACAATAGCCTTCATTACGTCTGTTGCATCATCAAAGCCGAACTTATGGGTGATGAGCAGATTGGCATCAATCAGCCCGTCTTTAAGGAGCCTGTTAGAGATAGGGAAGTTGATTGCAGGCTCTGCAAAGGTTGGGCGAAGCGTTATCTTGCGGAAGATCATGTCGTTTACGTCCAGGTTTATCACGTTCTTGCCGCCAAAATGCAGGCCCAGGAACGTTATTATGCCGCCGAAGCGGATAACCTTGAACGCATCATACATGCTCTGCGGCGGAGAGGTGACTATTACGCGGTCTACGCCGCCCGGGAACCGGCTTTTTATCATACCCTCTATATCGTCTTTTCCGGTTTCTATGGTCATATCGCAGCCAAACTGCTTTGCAGCCAGGAACCGGCTCTTCTCCCGCTCATTATCTGCCGGGAGACCGGTTATGCCTACAAAGCCTGCGCCCTGAAGCTTGGCAAGCGCAGCCGCCATAATTCCAAGCGGCCCGTTACCAAGAACTATCACGCTGCCGCCAAGCGGAATCTCTGCGTTGAGCACTGCCGTAAGGGAGACCGCCAGCGGTTCCGTGAGGGATGCAGATACGTAATCCAGCCCGTCAAACTTGTTAAGGCTGTTGTAGCGGACGGACATGTACTGCCCCATCCCCGGATTACCTTCCATGTCAAACATGTTGCGGCAGAACTCCGGGTGGCCGCTCTTGCAGTTTTCGCAGACGCCGCACATGGAACAGTCTTCCACAATAACCTTATCGCCGGGCTTCACGCTGGTAACATTCTTGCCCACTTCCATAACTTCGGCGGAGATTTCGTGGCCAAGGGCCATATGCTCATCGTCCCAGTCCCGCACAAAGTTGACATCCGTGCCGCAGACGCCGCATGCGTGAACCTTGACTATAACATGATCTTCGTCCGGCGGGAGGATTTCTATCTCCCTTGCCTGTATATCTAGAAACTTCTTGCCATAAAGGCCTTTACTCTTCATTTTTACACCTCACAAGTAAATATGGGGAGAGATAATACGCCCCCTCCCCACAACATGCTATGCGGCGCCGTAGAGCTTTCCATCTGCGCCGGGATAGATCTCATCATCCTTGTGTGCAAGGGCCACATCAAGGTTTGCAAAGACCTTCTTGAAGGCGGTGACAAACTTCTCCATAAGGTCTATGCCGTTGGGAGCGTGTATGCCGTGAACTATGGTGTAGTTGTCGCAGAGGGCCTGTGCCTCCGGGTACTGGCCTACACTATAATCGTACTCTATGCCCTTATCTTCATTTATGGTCCAGGGATAACCGGATGCGCCGTAACCAAGCTTGCTCTGGAAGAGATCTTGCCCGGGAACAGGCATTGTCTGCCACTGGCCCAGGAGCATGCCTTCCTTGTAGAGCGCCTTCTCTACCGCTATGCGGAAGGTTTTGGGGTCTACATCCACGCCGGCCGCCTTGGGATCAAACCGCACGTTATACATAAAGTAGACGTGCTTGCAACCCTCTGGACAGTAGGGAGGGATTACGCCGGGTATCTTGGAGAGTTCTTTGGTAAGATAGTTGGCGTTTGCTATGCGGACATCGTTATTTTCGTCCAGGTGCATTATCTGGGCGCGGGCATGTGCAGCCGGAAGTTCCTGGTTCCTGTACATGTAGCCAAGGATGGAGGCGTTGTAGACTCTCCGCTTGCTTACTTCGTCTACTTCGTCGCCAAAGCAGCGTACAAGACCAGCCTTCTCTTTAAGAGATTCGTTGTTGGTGATGAAGAGTCCGCCTTCACCGCCGCTTACGTTCTTGAAGTTGTTAAGGCTGAAGCACCCTATATCTCCGATGGTGCCGACCATTCTTCCCTTGTAGGTGGCGCCGTGTGCCTGGCAGGCATCTTCAATAACGGCAAGGTTATGCTTCTTTGCAATCTTCATGATGGGGTCCATGTCTGCGGGCAGCCCCTGGATGTGCACAGGGATGATAACCTTGGTTCTGGGTGTGATTGCCGCCTCCAGCTTTGCCGGGTCCATGTTGTAGGTCTTGGGATCAATATCTACAAAGACCGGGATTGCGTTCTGGTGGATTGCACAGGATGCAGATGCAAGGAAGGTGAATGCAGAGGTTATAACCTCATCGCCGGGGCCTACGCCCAGTGCTGCAAGCGCCATGTGCAGGGCTGCTGTGCCGCTGCATGTGGTGAGGCAGTACTTTGCGCCTGTGTATTCTGCCCACTCCTTCTCAAGCCCCTTTACCTGGGGGGCGGTTCCGCCGGCCACTATGCCGCTGTCCAGAACCTCATTTATAAGGCGCCGGTCGTCATCTGTAATGATGGGCCAGTTCTTGAAATTACTTCTGGTAAGAACTGGGGTTCCGCCGTCGATAGCCAGTTTTTCTGCCATTTTACTATTCCTTTCTTTTTGTAAGTCCTGCCGCAGTTTGCGGCACTATTAGAGAGCCTTTACTTTTGCAAGAAGCTCCAGGCTCTTTTCCACTATTTGTTCTTCCGCCATGTCGTCCAAGCCGCGGGTATCTATCTCATAGCCGCCCAGGTAGATTGCAACCCGTGTGGGGATGTACCCTACGCATCCGTTTGCAAGGCCAAGGAGGTATGTATGCGTAAACGGACTCTCTGCCTTTATGCGCATGCCTATCTCTGAGAAGAGTTCTGCCGGGATGCTTAAAAAGGCTGTGTCCCCCATGGCAAAGCAGACCTGGTCTACGGTTATATCCTGATCTTGCAGGCCGTGCAGGTTTTTGAAGAGAACGGCCTTGTAATCATCCCCTACTCCATCTGCTACAGATGCAAACTTGCCGCCGGTCTCTGTAATTATATTCTCTGCCCACTCAAGTTCTTTTGGGGTTATCTGGCGCCTTTTCATGGTGAACTCATGCCATGCTCCGCGGATGGGTATATCTTTTGCAACTTCGGTCTTGTTTGCAAGGTCTAGCGTGGCGTCTGCAAGCTTTCCTCCAAGCCGGTCTACGCCCTCCCAATCACGGTCTCGCAAGCCGTCTATATCCATTGTGCCTTGCGCGCCGTTTACAAACATGGCTACTCCGCCCAGGGCCTCTTCCACTAATTCCTGAGCCCTGCCTACGTAGTCTGCGCTTATCAGGTAGTTGTCGCCGGACATTACGTTTGGGTGCCCTGTGTGGTTGAAGAGTGTGCAGATGGTGCTGCCGGTCTCTGCATCTACGGCTTTTATT
>CALNCU010000027.1 GCA_937875395.1 uncultured Armatimonadota bacterium
CCCGGTTATAGCATCCCTCACGGGAGTGGACATCGCCGTGGTGGTGACAGAGCCCACCGTCTCCGGCATCCATGATCTTGAGCGGGTATGCAGCCTGGCTTCCCACTTCAGGGTGCCGGTCTGCATACTCGTAAACAAGGCGGATATCAACCCGGAGCAGACCGCCCGGATACGCGCATACGCAGAGGAACACGGACTCGCTATGCTGGGCGAGATTCCGTACGACCCCGCGGTAACGAAGGCCCAGCTTGCAAAAAAGAGTATAATTGAATTCCGGGATGGCCCGGTGAGCAAAATAATTAGAATCGCCTGGGGCAAGCTGCGTCAGGCCGTAAAATAGTAAAGGAGCTTACAATGACAGACAACGGATGCGGCGGCAAAGGAACCTGCACATCCTGCGGCGGAGATGAGGGCAGCCTGGATAAATTTCTTGAATCCATCGCAAAAGAGGAGGCGCTTGCGCGCATAGGCCACAAGATAGTGGTACTCTCCGGCAAGGGAGGCGTAGGCAAGAGTACCGTGGCGGTAAACCTGGCGGTATCCCTGGCGCTCTCCGGCAAGAGAGTCGGCCTGCTGGATGTGGATATACACGGCCCCAGCGTGCCCAAACTCTTGAAGCTTGAAGGAAAGCAGCTGGAATCTGCAAACGGAAAGCTTATCCCCGTGGGCTACCAGAGCCTGAAGGTTATATCCATAGGATTTCTTCTGGACGAGGCTGATGATGCCATAATATGGAGAGGCCCCATGAAGGCCGGGGTTATCAAGCAGTTTGTGGAGGATGTAGCATGGGGAGACCTTGATTACCTTGTAGTAGACTGCCCTCCGGGAACAGGGGACGAGCCGCTCTCCGTCGTGCAAACCCTGGGTCAGGCGGACGGAGCTGTTGTGGTGACAACCCCGCAGGAACTGGCCGTTGCAGATGTAAGAAAATCCATCACATTCTGCCGTCAGTTAAAACTCCCCGTGATAGGTGTTGTAGAGAACATGAGCGGCTTCACATGCCCGCACTGCGGGGAGGTTGTGGATCTGTTCAAGACGGGCGGCGGCGAGGCCATGGCCAAGAGCATGAATGTTCCGTTCCTGGGGCGAATACCTCTTGACCCCAAGGTGGTAAACGCCGGGGATGACGGAACTCCCTACGTTTACGCCTACTCCAAGACTCCCTCGGCGGCGTCACTTGAGAGAGTGGCAGATTCAGTAATCGCCGCATGCGAGACAGATGCAAATTCAGAAACGGAGACAGTATCAATGAAAATAGCAGTACCGACATCAGACGGGCAGGTGTGCATGCACTTCGGCCACTGCGAGGAGTTCACCTTATTTGATGTGGATGGAAAGAGCAAGTCCATCCAAAAGGCAGAGAAGGTAACCCCTCCCCCGCACGAGCCGGGCCTCCTCCCAAGGTGGCTGGGCGAGCGCGGAGTCAACATGGTAATTGCAGGCGGCATGGGTAGCCGCGCCCAGGGACTCTTTGCGGAAGCCGGTGTAAAGGTGGTAACCGGTGCCCCGGCGGAAGATCCGGAATCCGTAGTCACCAAATATCTCGCCGGTTCGCTTGAGACCGGCGCCAACGTCTGCGATCACTGATTTCATCTGCAGGGGGTATGGAAGCTTACCGTGCCCCCTGCATATCTAATACCCCAGAAGCATTGCCGCGGACCCAACCAGCAGCGCCACTCCCACGTTGATTGACTTCACGAGCAGGAAATCCCGCCTTGAGTGGGCAAGCATCGGGAGCATGCCGTGCCCATCCTGAACTATTGAATTCACCAGCAGCACACTTATTGGTATAAACCCCTGAGCATAAAATGTGACAAACACCAGGTGCGGGCCTGATTCCGGGATTATTCCAACCAGCGCGGCTAAAACAAGCACCAATCCCTTGCTCTGTCTCACAAGGCCCTCAATATCCAGATGCCTGACAATCAGATCGGCAAGGATGAGCGTGCCGAAGGTCCACAGGAATATGCGCGGCACATGCTGAAGCACAACGTGGCGCCAGAGGTGCTCTTCCAGAAAATGGTCCGAGACCGTGGCAACCACAAATGCGGCAAACGCATTTGCGAGTATTATGGTAAGCCTTACCCAGTTCCACTCCTCCGGGCCTATCTCTCCAAACCCCGCGGCCGCAAGCAGCAGCACAAGAACCGCAAAAAGCACCCCCCGGCTGACGGAACAGTGCTCCCACAGATGCTTCACTTCTGCGGGAGAGAGGCGCACCTCACCCTGATGGACATCATGGATTACCAGTCCGGGACATGCAGAGGCAGTTGAGGTAATCCTCCGTTTGGCAATGAAATCGGTGGCAATACCTGCGGCAATTCCAAGCCCGAAGAGAACTGCATGCAGCAGGAGCGCCTGTTTTGGGATCATTGCAAACATGACAAAGGATTCATCGCCCGCGGTTGCCAGCATCGCCGCCACGAGAGCCCCAAGGGAGATGTTCCGGTGGCAGTACAAGGTAACCACGGCAAAGGCGCCCAGGCATCCCGGAGTGGCTCCCAGGAACGACGCCAACACGTACTGCCCAGCCGGACGTGTTGCTAATTTTTCCTGCCAGGCACCCCTAGTGCGGACGTTCAACCACTCTATCAGCAGCATCATTACCATCACAAATCCGGTAATCTGCACTGCATTCCGCAGTATCGGTTCTATCTGGAACATGCGCACACTGCCTTCATGCTATTGTAATCTCTTTGTGCTCCTGCATTGCCGCTATAGGGTTATGGCGCAAAGCCCTGTCCTTTACAACCAGAGTGGTAATCGGACTTCTGGAATACCTGGCAAAGAGGATATCGTGGCCCACGCACAAGCCGAGCACTATATTTAAATCCGTTGCATGCGCATTCATTATCTCCGCCTGAGTCACCGGATTACACGAACTCCCCTTCTCATGGCAGGCTGTTTCAACACACAGATCCTTAAAACCGACGCGGCCCACTTTGCAGCACACAGGAACGACTTCGAATCCGGCATTTGAAAGCGCACTTGCCACAACCCTCGCTTCCTTTGCCAGAGCTACGCAGAAGGCTATACCTATCTTCAGGAAACCCATCTCCTTGCACAGCGCAATGGTCTCTTCCATACGGTTGCGCAGGTTACCATCATCCGTTCTAATAGCTGCAGATGCGGCTGCCATCACCCTGCATGCAAAAGCATCCAATGCCGTTTTAGCTATACCGCTGCGTACTACTTCCGGCATGACAACGGAAGGGCACCCTTCCGGGAATGCACCTCCCCGCACGCATGCCCTGGAGGTGCATTCAGCACAATTGATACTGGAACTCACTTAGCCTCCTCACATACTACCATTTGGTACAAGAGTTGATCTTGAATCTATTCCAACTATTAAGTGCTAATTACACTTAATTATGCTAAATTGGCGACTTGTTGTCAAGCAAGCTGCATACACACCAGCGTGTACCGGACATGCCTGCCACACAAGAGCAATACTTGACTGCCTTACTGACCGGCAGCGACAACGCGTTCTGCCTGCAAATGAGTTTAAACGACAGCATCTTCCAGTGCCCGCAGATTACTCTTCTCACAGCTTGTTCCGCAGAGCCGTACAAATGGGTAAGATCGCTACGGTGATGTCAATGCAGAAGACCGGGCAAA
>CALNCU010000028.1 GCA_937875395.1 uncultured Armatimonadota bacterium
GACATCATCGTAGGTGCTGTGAAAGCTGCAACTCCAGGCGCGGCGGTCAAAAAAGGCGATGTTGTAAGGGCAGTTGTTGTCCGAACAAGAAAGCCTATACGCCGCACAGACGGATCATGCCTGCGTTTTGATGATAACGCAGCGGTAGTTATTAACAATGCAAACGAGCCCAGAGGCACAAGGATTTTTGGCCCGGTGGCAAGAGAGCTAACAAGAACTTCATGAAAATCATCTCGCTGGCGCCGGAGGTGCTGTAGCAGGGAACGATTTACTGCTCAAAGGCGGGCTGCCGGCACAGCGAAGGAGATAAGTATGGGACTTAAGATAAAAAAAGGCGACCAGGTAATGGTCATGGCAGGTAAAGACAAGGGCAGACAGGGCAAAGTTATACAGACTATGCCTAAGGAACATGCCGTGATCGTAGATGGCGTAAATATTGTGACGAAGCATCAGCGGCCTAGACCCGCCAACCGTGCTACGCCTAGCACGCAGACGGGGCGCATACAGAAGCCTGCCCCGCTGGATGTGGCAAAGGTTGCACTCATCTGCCCCAGGTGCGACAAGCCAAGCCGCGTTGGCAAAACAGCCGGTGCGGAAGGCAAAATGGTTCGAGTCTGCAAAAAATGCGGCGAACCAGTAGATGCTTCTTAGGAGAGCTTGCAATGACGCGTTTGAAAGAAAAATACAAAAATGAAATCGTCCCTGCAATGATGAAGCAATTTAATTATGATAGCGTCATGCAGGTGCCAAAGGTAGAGAAAGTAGTCATTAACATGGGTGTGGGCGCTGCCGTGCAGGAGCCCAAGCTTCTTGACGGTGCGGTGAGAGATATGACCGATATATCCGGACAGAAGCCGGTAATCACCCGTGCAAAGAAATCTATTGCTAATTTCAAGATCAGAGAGGGGATGCGCATAGGAGCAAAGGTAACCCTTCGCGGGGTGAGAATGTACGAGTTCCTGGATAAGCTCTTTAATGCCACCCTCCCTAGGGTTCGCGACTTCGGCGGAGTATCTCCCAAAGCATTTGACGGTCGTGGAAACTTTGCAATGGGGCTTAAAGAACAGCTTGTCTTCCCGGAGATAGACTACGATAAAATAGACAAGATCCGGGGGATGGACATAGTTGTTACGACTTCCGCAAAGACAGATGAGGAAGCCAGAGCACTGCTGAAAGCATTGGGGATGCCCTTTAAGGAGAAATAGTAGCAGGAGGGTCCATAGTTGAAATCGTACACAGCAGATTCAATACGCAATGTTGCATTGGTTGGGCATGGTGGATGTGGAAAGACCTCGCTTGCGGAAGCGCTTTTGTTTGTTTCCGGCGGCATTGACAGACTCGGCAGGGTGGACGAAGGCACAACCGCTTCAGACTATGATCCGGATGAAATAAAAAGGAAAATCAGTATAAACGCAACCCCCGTGCCATGCGAGTGGCAGGGAGTTAAGGTAAACTTTATAGATACGCCCGGGTATGCAGATTTTGTTGGCGATGTGAAGAGCACTTTGCGCGTTGTAGAAGGCGCTCTTCTGGTAGTCTGCGCAGTATCCGGTATAGAAGTAGGAACAGAAAACGGATGGGCTTTTGCCCAGGAAAACGGCATATCCAGAGCCTTTTTTGTTAATAAAATGGATAGGGAAAACGCCGATTTCTACAGTGTGGCAGACGCCCTTAAGCTAAGATTTGGCGCACGCGTTGTTCCCGTACAGCTGCCCATAGGCGCAGCAGAAACATTCGGCGGAGTTGTGGACCTTCTCTCAATGAAGGCCTACACAGGCTCCGGGAAAGACGCAAGTGAAGGCCCCATCCCTGCGGATATGGCCGACACCGTAGCCAAATACAGAGAAGCGCTTGTAGAAGCCGCAGCAGAGAACGACGATGAGTTGCTCTCCAAGTACCTTGATGGCGAAGAGCTTACGAATGAAGAGATTATTCGTGGGCTGGAAATAGGAGTCCGGGCAGGCGATGTCTTCCCAGTCTTCTGCGGGTCAGCCGCAAAGAATATAGGCGTTACAGATCTGCTTAATGAAATCATTAGATCGTTCCCATCTGCGGCAGAATCAGGGGCAGAGGCCGGCGTAAACCCGCAGACGGATGCAGAAGAAGAGCGGAAGCCCGCGGATAGCGAACCGTTCGCCGGTCTGGTCTTTAAAACTCTGGCAGACCCGTACGTAGGAAAGCTTACATACTTTAGAGTCTATTCCGGCGTACTCAAGTCAGATACACACTCATACAACTCTACCAAAGGCGTAGATGAGCGGGTGGGGCAGATTTACTTTACCAGAGGTAAGGCCCAGATACCGGTTGCAGAGGTACACGCAGGCGACATTGCTGCAGTGGCAAAGCTTACGGAAACAGTTACCGGCGATACACTTTGCGATAAGGCAAAACCCATACGTTTTGCACCAATAGCGTTCCCGGAGCCGGTCTTTTCCGTAGCAATCCAGGCAAAGACCAAGGCAGATGAAGATAAGCTGGGGCCGGCATTGCAGAAACTTGGCGATGAAGACCCAACCTTCAAGCATAGAAGAGATGCGGAAACAGGCCAGACACTCATCTCCGGGCTTGGCGAGACTCATGTAGATATTATTGTTGACCGGCTGAAGAGGAAATTTGGTGTGGAAGTAGAAGTTTCCACTCCCAAAATACCGTACCGCGAAACCATTACACTTGCCGCAAAGGCACAAGGCAAGCATAAAAAGCAGAGCGGCGGCCGCGGCCAATACGGCGATGCATGGGTAGAGCTGGAACCTCAGGAGAGGGGCAAAGGCTTTGAATACGTAGATGCCGTAGTAGGCGGCGCAATACCGCGGCAGTATATCCCTGCGGTAGAAAAAGGTATCAGGGAAGCAATGGAACGCGGAATACTCGCCGGCTACCCTGTTGTAGATATCAAAGCAACAGTGTATGATGGTTCGTTCCACCCGGTGGATTCATCGGAAATGGCCTTCAAGATGGCAGGTATACTGGCTTTCCAGGCAGCCGCAGAGAAGGCCGGCCCCGTCATCCTGGAACCGGTTATGTCCGTCGAAGTAATCGTCCCGGAAGAGTACATGGGCGACGTTATAGGCGACTTAAACGGCAAACGCGGAAGAATCCTGGGGATGGAGCCCCTGGAGGGCGGACGCCAGCTAATCAAGGCAATGGTACCTCAGAGCGAGATGCAGAGATACGCAGTAGACCTGCGTTCTATTGCAAGAGGGCGTGGAACCTTCCATGCAGAACTGTCTCATTATGAGCAGGTGCCTGCCCATGTTGCGCAGCAGATTATAGAGCAGCATAAGAAAGAGAAAAGCGAAGAGTAAAGAGCCAGGAGGCACGAGTTGGCTAAGCAAGCACTGATCGAAAAAGCTAAGCGGACCCCAAAGTTCAAAGTACGCAAATATAACCGTTGCGCACTTTGCGGCAGGCCGCACGGCTACATCCGGAAGTTTAGTATCTGCCGGATTTGCTTCAGGGAACTGGCGCATCAGGGGCTTATCCCCGGTGTGACCAAGTCCAGCTGGTAGGTCCTGCGCAAATAACGCAGGAAACCGCCCAAATCCTGTCCGGGCAAAAGGGCCCAGGACGAACGGAGGAATTTGATGTCAGTTACAGACCCAGTGGCAGATCTTCTGACCCGTATTCGAAACGCGAATTCAGCGGGACACGATCAGGTAGAGGTTTCATCCTCGCGCCTGAAGCTAGAGATTGTTAAGATCCTGCAGTCGGAAGGATTTGTAAAAAGTTACGAAATCATAAAAGATCCCGTACAGAATAGAATAAAAGTAAACCTTAAGTACGGCGCAAAGAAGGAGAAAGTGCTCTCCAATCTTAAGCGAGTAAGCAAACCGGGACTCCGTGTCTACACCAAGAGGGGCGAGGTTCCCAGAGTGCTTGGCGGACTCGGCATTGCCATCTTAAGTACCTCAAAAGGCGTCATGACCGACAGATCGGCAAGGAAACTTGGTGTCGGCGGCGAGGTACTGTGCTACGTTTGGTAGGAGGATAGAAGAATGTCAAGAATAGGCAAAATGCCGATCCCTGTCCCGGCCGGAGTGGATATAAAGATAGCCGATGGTGCTATCACCATAAAGGGACCCAAGGGCACCATGACAAAAGATATCCACCCAGAGATGATAGTTAAGCTGGAGGACAGCCAGATTATTGTGGAGAGGCCCTCTGACGAGGCCTCGCACAGAGCTCTGCACGGGCTCACCCGCACCCTGGTAGCCAATATGGTGGAGGGTGTTACAAAGGGGTTTGAAAAGCAACTTCAGATACATGGAGTAGGCTACCGCGCGCAGATGAACGGCTCCGTGCTGAACCTGCAGGTAGGCTATTCCCACCCGGTGGATATTACCCCAAAAGAAGGCATAAGCTTTGAAGTGGGGCAGGAAGCCAATACAAGAATACCCATTATCTACGTTCGCGGTATAGATAAGCAGGTAGTTGGTCAACAGGCGGCAGAGGTACGTGCCGTACGCAAACCCGAACCGTACAAAGGCAAAGGTATAAGGTACGCAACCGAGGTCGTTCGCCGCAAGGCCGGTAAGAGCGGCAAGGCCGGCGGAAAGTAGCAGGGGGTAGAAAAGTATGTTACAGAGAGAACTACTGCGGCTCGGAAGGCATAAAAGGGTTCGCAAAAAGATTGGTGGCGATGCTCTGAGCCCCAGGCTCAACGTATACCGCAGTCTAAACAACATTTATGCACAGTTAATAAACGACGACCTTGGCCAGACTATTGTTGCCGCATCAACTCTAGACAAAGAGATAAGCGGCACCATAAAGAACGGCGGTAACATAGATGCCGCCAAGGCCGTAGGTGCTCTTGTTGCAAAGCGAGCCTTGGAAAAAGGCATCAAAAAGGTGGTCTTTGACCGGGGCGGCTACAAGTATCATGGACGGATTAAGGCTCTTGCCGACGGTGCCAGAGAATGCGGCTTGGAGTTCTAGGAGGATTGTATGCCGAGGATTAATGCAGATACATTGAACCTTGAAGAGCGTGTAATAAGAACAAACAAGGTTCAGAAGACCCATAAGGGCGGCCGCACAATGAGCTGGAATGCGCTTATTGTAGTTGGTGACAGTGAAGGCCATGTCGGCATCGGCCTGGGCAAGGCCAGAGGCGTGCCGGATGCCATTCGCAAGGGCGTGGAAGATGCCAAAAAAGGTATAATAGAAGTTCCCCGCGTAGGCGGCACAATACCCCACGAGGTAACGGGGCGCGCCGGCGCATCCATGGTGCTTCTTAAACCGGCATCACCCGGTACCGGAGTTGTTGCAGGCGGAGCGGTAAGAGCTATTCTTGAGGTATCCGGTATTAAGGATATTCTTGGAAAGTCTCTTGGGGCGCCAAATGCCATAAACACTGCAAGAGCAACCATAGATTGCTTAAAGAAGCTAAAGCTTGGCGAAGAAGTTGCAAGGGCCAGAGGTAAAAATCTGGAAGACCTGCTTCCCAAGGGAGTGCTTGCAGTTCTTGCAGAACAAGAGCAGGCGCAGGCTGTTCCTATAGAAGAGGAATCTCCGGCGGAAGCAGCAGAACCTGAGGCCGTGGCTGTTTCGGAGGGCGAAGCAAGTGCTTAAAATAACGCTAAAAAAGAGTGCGATAGGTTATAACGAAACACAGAAGGCCACTATTCGCGCACTGGGCCTTGGGAAGATGAATTCGTCAAGTATACTACCCGATAACGATCAGATTCGCGGAATGGCAAGAAAGGTTTCGCACCTGGTAGACGTTGAAGTGGTAGAAGGTGAAGTTTCGGGAGGCAAGAAGTGAGGCTGAATGATCTGAGACCCGCTGAGGGTTCGGTTCACGCCCCGAAGCGCGTAGGCAGGGGTATAGGTTCGGGTCATGGAAAGACATCGACCCGCGGACATAAGGGAGACAAGGCGCGCGGCAGTACTCCGCCCGGGTTTGAAGGCGGGCAGACTCCTCTGCACCGCAGGCTCCCGCACAAACGAGGATTCACAAATATCTTTAAGAAGGAGTATGCGCTGGTCAACCTGGACACGCTTGCAAAGCTGTCCGAAGACGTAGTCACGCCGGAACTCCTTCTTGAGAAGGGGATCATAAAAGATCTCAAGTCAGGGCTGAGAGTCCTGGGTAGAGGGGAATTAGACAAAGCAATCACGGTGAAAGCACATTACTTCAGCAAATCCGCCGATGAGAAGATAAAGGCCAAAGGCGGCACCGTGGAGGTGATATAAAGTTGCTACAATCTCTTATAGCAGCATTCAGACTGCCTGATCTAAGAAAACGCATTCTATTTGTATTTGGAATGTTTGCGGTCTACGTTGTAGGCCTGCATATTCCAGTTCCCGGAGTTGATCGTGCGGCAATGGAGCGGCTCTTTACTCAGGGCGGCCTGCTTGGTCTGCTTGATGTATTCTCCGGTGGCGCGCTTAAGCGGTACACTATCTTTGCTATGGGTATAGCGCCGTATATTAATGCGTCAATTATTATGCAGTTGCTTTCAATTGCAGTGCCCAGCCTAGAGGCGCTCTCCAAGGAAGGGGAGCACGGGCGAAAGAAGATCTCGCAGTACACCAGGTATCTTACCGTGGGACTGGCAGCGCTTCAGGCAGTAGGTATGAACGCCATGTTCCAGAGGAGCGGAATCCTTGAGGCAACACCGTTTGTTTTCTTTCAGATAGTAATAACGCTTGCTGCCGGTACCGCCTTCCTTATGTGGGTGGGCGAGCAGATTACGGACCGCGGCATTGGAAACGGCGTATCTATGGTAATCTTTGCCGGAATTGTGGCAAGCCTTCCATTCCAAATCAGTCAGACCTGGGATCTGGTAAGCAAGCGGGCCATCGGCATTCCAAGCGTGATAGCCTTCCTTACCCTCTTTATTGGTACGGTTGTGGGTATAGTTGCAATCCAGCAGGCTCAGAGGAAGATACCCATCCAGCACGTAAAACGGGTTGTTGGAAATAAGGTGTATGGCGGATCGACATCGTTCCTTCCGCTAAGAGTGAACTCGGCGGGCGTGATACCCATCATCTTTGCCGTGTCCATCCAGCTCTTCCCTATGACGCTGGCGCAGTTCTTCCCGAATGTTCGGGGGCTTCAAGCCTTCTCAAACTGGCTTCAGCCGGGTAACAACATTTGGGCAAGTCTTATATATGCGCTCGTCATAGTATTCTTCACCTACTTCTACACCGCCGTAACATTCAACGTGACGGATGTGTCAGAGAACCTGAAGAAGTACGGCAGCTTTATCCCGGGAATCCGCCCCGGCAAGCCGACGCTGGATTACCTTGACAGGGTTATGACCAGGATAACACTTGCAGGCGCAATATTCCTGGCGCTTATCGCTCTGATGCAGTACTGGGCGCCGCAACTTACGGGCGTGCATACCTTCTATCTGATAGGTGGAACATCGCTCCTAATCGTTGTCGGTGTGGCGCTTGAGACAATGCAGGCAATAGAAGCCCATCTGCTCATGAGAAATTACGAAGGGTTCATTAAATAGTATGAAGTTAGTACTCTTAGGGCCTCCGGGTGCCGGCAAAGGGACTCAGGCGGCGTTTATTGTAGAGAAATACGGTATTCCGCACATCTCCACCGGAGACATCCTCCGGGCGGCGGTGAAGGCCGGTACTGAACTAGGTAAACTTGCCGAGTCGTACATGTCCAAGGGCGAACTTGTTCCTGACGAAGTAGTAATAGGGGTTGCCATAGAGCGTCTGGCGCAGCCGGATTGCGCAAAAGGCTTCCTTTTAGACGGCTTCCCCAGGACAGTGGCCCAGGCAGAGGCTCTGGACAAAGAACTTGCAAAGCTGAACCGTCCGCTCTCCGCCGTGCTCAGTCTTGAAGTAGAAGAAGCAGAGGTAGTGCGCAGGCTCTCCGGCAGGCGAGTCTGTTCCGGCTGCGGAGCAATCTACACGGCAGCAGACAAAGCACTGTGCGAAACATGCAGCGGCCAGCTTATCACCCGGGCCGATGATCAGCCGGAAGCAATACGCCGCCGCATGCAGGTTTACAGAGAGCAGACCGAGCCCCTTGTAAACTACTATGCAATGAAGGGGATCCTTAAACGCATACCTGCCGTGGGGGATGTAAAGGAAGTCTTTACAAGAATAGAAGCAGCACTTGGCTAAATTAGGCCGGGTAAAGGATATTCCGGGATGATTATACTTAAATCCAGGGATGAAATAGAAAAAATGAGAGCGGCTGGCAAAGTTGTAGCGGCCGCCCTTGCAGAGATAATGGAAAACGTTGTTCCCGGTGTGACCACCAGGGACATTGATCAAATGGCGGAGGAAGTAATCCTTGCGCATGGCGCCGTCCCCTCCTTTAAAGGATACAGAGGGTACCCGGCAACAGCGTGCATAGCCATAAACGACGAAGTAGTGCACGGAATACCGGGAGCCAGGGTACTTGAAGAAGGTGACATCGCAGGCATAGACATAGGCGCCATCCTTGCAGGATACCAGGGCGATTCAGCGGTCACCATCCCGGTAGGCAAAGTCTCACCGGAGGCGGAAAGACTTATAAAAGTAACTCGCGAAGCACTCTTTGCCGGGATTCGTGCAGCAAAGATAGGTAACCGGCTAAGCGATATTGGTCATGCAGTGCAGCAGCACGCAGAGAAATTCGGCTACTCCGTTGTCCGCGACCTTGTAGGCCACGGAATCGGCAGAGATATGCACGAAGATCCGCAAGTACCAAACTACGGACGCCCGGGACGGGGCCCAAAATTGCAGGAAGGAATGACTCTTGCAATTGAACCCATGGTAAACATGGGCGGGCCGGAGGTTGTAAGCCTCTCGGATGGGTGGACAATTGTCACGGCAGACAGAAGCCTGTCAGCGCACTTTGAGCATACCGTGGCAATAACAAAATCCGGGCCGGATATTCTTACCCTTCGCAAAGGCGAAACATATCCATAGATTTTTTGGTAATAGGGCAAGAGGGCTTGAAAAAGTTCCCGGATTAAGATATAATTACTTTTCGTGCTTGCTGCCGTTCAACCCGGTGCAAATGCATCGCGGTCTGCAAGTAACCGAAGGTCCGGCAGGTTGAAAATCACCGCAAGCCGGCAGAGTGTTAAAATGCCTTCGGCGGCGAAAAGAGGAGGCAGTAATTGAAAGTTAGAGCATCAGTTAAGAAAATTTGCGACAAATGTAAAATAATCCGCCGTGAAGGCGTTGTGCGGGTTATATGTAAGAATCCAAAGCATAAGCAGCGGCAAGGCTAAGCGGGGGTGTAGAACTTGGCAAGAATAGCAGGAGTAGATCTGCCACGTGAGAAGCGCGTTGATGTAGCTCTCACCTATATTTTTGGAATCGGACCGACCAGCAGCACAAAGATCCTGGAAGAAACCGGGATTGGCGCAGCTACCCGCGTCCGCGATCTGACAGACGGAGAGATAAGCAAACTCCGCGAAGTCATAGAGCGGGAGTACCGGGTAGAGGGAGACCTCAGGCGGCAGATTACCATGAACATTCGGCGACTGATAGAGATCGGTTCATACCGTGGTCTCCGCCACCGCCGTGGGCTACCTGTGCGTGGGCAGCGTACCAGTACAAATGCGCGCACAAGGAAGGGTCCGAGACGCACAGTTAGTGCGAAGAGGAAGAAATAAGGAGGTAACCCAAGGGTGGCAAAGAAAGTAAGCGCCGGCAGAGGCAAGCCGAAAGAGAAAAAGAATATAGCTCAAGGTGTAGTTCATATTCAGTCCACCTTTAACAACACGATTGTCTCCATCACAGACGTGAAGGGCGATCTTGTTTCGTGGGCCAGTTCAGGCACCGTGGGTTTTAAGGGAACCAAGAAGGGTACGCCCTTTGCAGCACAGATGGCAGCCGAATCCTGCGCACGCAAAGCAATGGAACATGGGCTGAAGCGTGTGGATGTGGTAGTCAAAGGCCCCGGCTCCGGTCGGGAAACGGCCATTCGCTCCATGCAGGCCGTGGGACTTGAAGTAAACATCATAAAAGATGTTACGCCCGTCCCGCACAATGGTTGCCGTCCACCGAAGAGAAGAAGGGTTTAGGAGAAGTTAGATTATGGCGAACACTGCACAAGCAGTATGCAGACTATGCCGCCGTGAGGGCGGAAAGCTTTTCTTGAAGGGAGAGCGCTGCTACTCTCGTAAGTGTGCTTTCGAGCGGAGAAGCTACGCCCCTGGCCAGCACGGTCAATCCGTAACCGGAAAGGTTAAGGAATACGGGCTTCAGCTCAGAGCGAAACAGAAGATGCGCCGCATCTACGGCGTCCGTGAAAGACAGTTCAAGCTGTATATGGACGAAGCAGTACGGCAGCCGGGTGTAACCGGTGAAAATCTTATGCAGCAGCTTGAGATAAGGCTGGATAACGTAATATACAGGCTGGGTCTTGCAGTCTCCAGAGCGCAGGCGCGGGAGCTTGTAAGCCACGGGCACTTCACTGTAAACGGGCGGAAGGTAAACACCCCCTCGTTTCAGGTGAAGCCGGGCTATGTAATAGAAGTAAAAGAGGCCAGCAGAAGCCTACAGCCCATAACGGCCGCAATAGATTCCAGCGCAGGAGTACGCCTGCCCGCATGGCTTGAAGCCGATTATGAAAAGAGGCAGGGCAAGGTAACAAAAATACCTGCTCGCGAAGAGATAGATACGCAGGTTGAAGAGACCCTCATAGTAGAGTTCTATTCAAGATAATTTGGATGCATCCCATCTTTGGGGGTGTTCCTTGCGGGGAGCGGCTTAACCTTCGCTCCCTGGATTGGAGACTTATATGGAACAGATTGTGCCGCGCATAGAGACGTTGGTCCAGAACAACACATACGGAAAGTTTATTGTGGAGCCGCTGGATCGGGGATTTGGTATAACGCTCGGCAATTCATTAAGAAGAGTGCTGCTTTCCTCTATTCCGGGATCGGCAATTACTTCCGTAAAGATAGACGGAATTTTGCATGAGTTTGCGGCAATCCCGGGTGTAAAAGAAGACACCACAGAACTTCTGCTCAATCTGAAGGATATTAATGTAAAAATTTATGCCGAAGGAGAGGTAGCGGAGCCTAAGACCGTCCGGATAGATATAAAAGGTGCCGGCCAGGTTACCGGCGCAGATATCCGCACCCCATCGGATGTTGAGATTGTAAACCCGGAAGCGTACATTGCCACGGTCAGCGATGAAGATGCAAACTTATCCGTTGAAATGACCGTGGAGCGGGGAAAAGGTTACGTCCTGCCGGAGTACCAGGAAGGGCAGAAGCCATCCATCGGAGTCATCCCGGTAGCCACTGCATTTACGCCTGTTACCAAGGTAAACTTTATTGTTGAGCCCACAAGAGTAGGTCATAAGACAGACTTTGACCGGCTCACCATGGAGATTTGGACGAACGGAACCATACTGCCCAGCGATGCGCTCTCAGAGGCAGCAAAAATGATGAGCAAACTTCTGCGGATGTTTGCAGAGTTTTCCGGAGACTTCCGATCTGAAGAGTTCGCTGAAGAGGCCGAAGGTGGCGCAGAGGCCGAAGTCCGTGCGCCCGAAGCTCGTATAGAGGAGCTGGATTTCTCCGTTCGTACATACAACTGCCTTAAAAAGGCGAATATACTGACCGTTGGCGAACTTGTTCAGATAACGGAACAGGATCTTATGAACATTCGCAACTTCGGCAGAAAATCGCTGAGCGAAGTAAAAGAGAAGCTGTCTCAACTGGGCCTCAGCCTTAAGAATGGTATGGAAGAGGCAAGTACCCAGCCGGAGACTGAGTTTGAAGATGAGGCAGAAGTCTCTGCAGAATAGGCAGGCGGCTAGTACTTTGTAAACTTGGATTTGTAAGTTTAAACAAGGCTTCGGCAACGGCGTGCCAAGGCACTAGTGGGCCGAAGTATCCAAAACATATT
>CALNCU010000029.1 GCA_937875395.1 uncultured Armatimonadota bacterium
CCCTGTCCAACTGCTAGAACCTTTCTGCGAAGTACCACTTTCTTTTGTTGTAAAAGGCATATCCGGCCACCAGTATGCAAAACGATGTTAACGCGGCAATGCCCAGGTACCCATAGCTGATTGGAATATCCCTTATGCCTGCTGCATTAAACGCCGGAAGCAATATCTTTCTGTAAGCCACAAGCAGGTAGGACATTGGGCTTAAATAGAAGTATGCGTGTGCAATGGGCTGTATGGCCATTGGGCCCTTATTTAACGCCTGCTCAACAAGATATACTACCGGATTAAGGTAAAAGAGCAAATTCAAAAGAACGGCGGTTACGTATTTTATATCTTCATAGTAAACGTTTAGACATGCGGCAAAGAGCGAGATTCCTGTGGTAAGCATTACCTGAATAATTATTAATATTGGCAGAAGAAGCCATGTCACTTTTATGGGAGTACCCAGCAGGCACAGGTATATAAAGAAGATCACCATGGCCATCAGAAAGTGTACCAGGTTGGAGATTACGCTGGATATGGGAATTATCTCTCTTGGAAAGTACATCTTTTTTACCAGCGCCCCGTACTGTGCTATGGAAGAACTTGCATCAAGTATGGATGTCTGGAAAAATGTCCACGGAAGAAATGCGCAGAGCAGGTAGGCGGAGTAATTGGGTATCTTCACGCCCATGACGTACTTAAAGACAATAGTCAGAGTGGCAACCTGCACCAGGGGGTTTATGAGAGACCATAAAAAGCCGAGCGCAGAGTTTTTGTAGCGTATTTTCAGGTCGCGAATAACCAGGTTAAGCAGAAGCTCTCTGTATCTGGCAAGCTCCGCAATAGTTTCAAACATTAATCATACCTTTGGTGCAGGCCCGCAATTCTTAAAGGTTGCAATCCTATGGGTATTCTTTACAGCAATACAATCTGTAGCTTTAGTATACATAGCTGCAGATTGACTGTCAATGCTTCCCTGCTGCGGAATGGTCTAGTACAACGGCATTTGGGGCTACTCTTTGCAGATGATTCACTATAAGTTCCGGCGGGTATTCGGATACATGCTCAAGAGTTTTGAAGAACGTGCCTATGTTTGGTGCCGAGGCAGGATTATTTTTCAAAACCCTTGATTTTACATAGGGGAACTGGTAGTGGAGCATAAGCTGCCGCCAGAGAGTGAAGGTGGGATTTGTGACCGTCATGGAGGGGCTCTGCCAGTAATCCGGGCATTTTTCCTCGGCAATTGCAATCCTAACGGCCTGCGCATTATTTGTATACGGTATTAACCTCACTCCCGCCTTTACGGCTCTCCGGCT
>CALNCU010000030.1 GCA_937875395.1 uncultured Armatimonadota bacterium
GCAAAAGATATACCCATCCGCGGAGCATGGCATGAGTTCACCATGAAAAGGCGCCGGATAACCCCAAAAGAACTTGAGTGGGCAGAGAATATAATTGCAGAGACCGGCGGAGAAGTAAAGCCCCTTGCAGACGGGGTGGGAGATGATTACAAAGCCAAACTCTTTATACGTTTGCACGGCCTGCAAGATCAGGATGTAACCGTAGACCAAACCTGCTTTGCCATAGGAGACACAGCCTTTATAAGCATCCCCGGAGAGCTCTTCACAGAGATAGGCATGCGCATAAAGGCAGAGAGTCCGTTTGCGCATACATACCTCCTTGGCCTTGCAAACGGGCATGTAGGGTACATCCCCACACGGGTTGCAATCCACCTGGGCGGCTATGAGGTAGATACCCGCAGCATGGATGATATGACAGAAGAGTTGGTAGTGGCAAAGAGCCTGGAACTCCTCCGCCGTGTAAAATCGCTTTCATAAGTGGTGAATAATCTAAAAGAATAGGCGGTTTCTCTTATACAAAGGCTTGCCGTACTCAGGTATACTCAAAGGTAGATAGAATCGGCTTCAAAGTCTTGCAGAAATTTTGGAGGATACTATGAAAAGACTTAACGTTGGTATAATAGGGCAGGGCAGGAGCGGCTATGCCATACATGCCAATATTTTAAGATTAATGCCGGGGCGCTTCAATATTGCCGCAGTAAGCGAACTGGATGCAGACAGGCTTGACTTTGCTGTAAAAGAGCTTAAGTGCGACGGCTATCTTGATTATAAAGAGATGCTTAAACGGCAGGATCTTGACCTTGTTGTAAACGCCACGCCAAGCCATCTTCACGTACCGGCAAGCCTTGATGTACTGGACTCGGGCCATAACCTGCTTTGCGAGAAGCCCCTTGCAAGATATGCGTCAGATGTAGATATCATCATAAAAAAGGCCGGGGAGACGGGAAAACTCTTTGCAATCTTCCAGCAGAGCCGCTATGCCCCGTACTTTCAGCAGGTAAAAAAGGTTATAGATTCCGGGGTGCTGGGCCGGATAGTTATGGTAAGAATAGCCTTTAACGGGTTCGCCCGCCGGTGGGATTGGCAGACGCTTATGGATATGAACGGCGGCAACCTTCTAAACACCGGGCCCCATCCGCTGGATCAGGCGCTGCAGCTCTTTGGGACGGATGTAATGCCGGAAGTATTCTGCCTTATGGATAGGGTGAATACATTCGGCGATGCAGAAGACCACGTGAAGCTTATTCTACACGGCAAAGACAGGCCCACCATAGACCTCGAAATATCCTCCTGCTGCGCATATCCGCTTTATACCTACCAGATATACGGAGCAAACGGCGGGCTGAGCGGCAACATGACTCACATGGATTGGAAGTACTTCAAGCCGGAAGAGGCACCCGCGCAAAAGCTCTGCAGGGAATCCCTGCCGGGTAGAGGCTACTGCGGCGAGAACCTTAAATGGTATACCGATAAGTGGGATGTGCCTAAGAGCCAGTCCAACCTCTTTGATGTAATGGGCAAGGCTTTCTACAAAAACATCTACGATGCAATTACAACAGGCGCCCCGCTTACCATTACCCCGCTTGAGGTAAGGCAGCAGATTGCCGTAATTGAAGAGTGTCACAGGCAGGATCAATCCCGGCGCTAAACCGGGTTATTAAGTAAATAAGTTAGTAAACAGGCGGCCAAAGAAGGTATCCATCCTCTCTTTGGCCGCCTGTCTGTTTTATTAGCCGCACACAGCAAATTACCCCGGAATATTATTCATCGCCGGTACATAAAACGTTATCATGTTGACTGTAACGTAAATCAATGGTATAGTAACATTACTGGCATCATGCCGTAAAAGAGGGAGATAAGTGGCAAACAAGAAACGCGCCAATTTAGCATATATAGCAGGCAAGTGCGGCGTAAGCAAGATGACTGTAAGCCGGGCGCTTCGTAATGATCCGTGTGTGGCGGAATCAACGCGCCAAATGATACTTCAAGCGGCAAATGAGGCAAACTATATTCCATCCAGCGCAAGAAGGTTTGGGGCGGAGAGCTGCCACAAGCGGTACTACATACTCTTTGAGAGCAATTACGCAGAGCAGGGTTCATTCTTCAGCGAACTCATCTTAAGCATACAAAGGGAACTCTTTGCGGACGGGGCGTCATGCTTCCTGGGCAACATAGACGGGGGATACCCGGAGTTTCTAAAACTGTTCAATATTATGCAGGCAGAGGACCTTGCCGGTGTGTTTATAGTAGGGGGCGCCCCTGTAGAGCATATAAACGCCGTTCTAGCGGGTTTTCCAAATGTTGTGCTTGTAGATAATCCGGGGGATGTAAGGCTGGGGCGGCCGTACAATGCCGTAGTCTTTGATAACCGTGCGGGTTGCTACCTGGCGGTAAACCACCTGCTTATCCTTGGCAGGCGTCGCATACTCATGGCCTGCGGTCCGGAGCAGCACTATTTCTCAAGAGAGATGCTCCTGGGCTATGAGAGCGCCCACCAGAACGCCGGTATAAAGATTGACCGTTCCCTCATTTATTATGGCGGCTTCCGCCTTGCAGATGGGCAGGATATAGTTGCATCGGCCCTTAGTAAAGGCGTGGAGTTTGATGCCGTGTTCAGCACAGATATGATGGCCTGTGGTGCCATAAATGCGCTAAAGGATTTTGGCAGAAGCATCCCGGGCGATGTTGCAGTGGCAGGCTTTGACGGTCTGCCCATAGGAAAGGCCATAACCCCTTCGCTCACCACGGTAGTGGCGGATAGGGACAAGATGGGCCGCCTTGCCGTACAGCGAATCCGGGATGTTGAGTCCTGCCCCGGGGATGAAGGGCGGCACCTTAAGCTCTCCCTCTTCCCGGAACTGGTGCCGGGCCCATCCAGCATGGGGCGTAAAAGAGGTTGAAACCGGCTGGACAAATGCCTGGCCTTATTAATATGGAGGATAAAGAGATGCAAGCAAAAGTAATGCTTGGATTTGATATGGAGACGGATATAGGCAGCTGGACTCCGTTTTACGAAGGGCTGGTGCGCGGCACCCCCAAGCTGCTTGAGGTTCTGGCAAAGCACAACGCAAAGAGCACATTCTTCTTTGTGGGAGACGCGGCCAGAGAGCATCCTGAGATAGTAAGAATGTCTGCCTCCGCCGGTCATGAGATAGGCTGCCATACACTCTATCACGAGACTATAGGGGACGAACTCTTCCCCATCCCGGGCGTTAAACCGGTGCTGCCGGAGGAATGCTACCGCCGGATTCAGGCAGCCACAGACCTTGTTGAGCAGGCGCTGGGGAGCAAGGTGACATCCTTCCGCGCCCCAAGGCTTTGGGGGAGCACCGCCGTTGTAAACGCGCTTGAAGACCTTGGGTTTACGGCGGATGCATCCTATCCCATGTATTTCTACAAAGACCGGCTTATCCCATACCATCCTTCACGTGAAGATTGG
>CALNCU010000031.1 GCA_937875395.1 uncultured Armatimonadota bacterium
GACTGGACAAAGTTCTATGGGACGGATAGCAACACTGCATTTGACGGCTCGGCAAGCATGCGCATAAGCAATTCTTTCGATAGAACGGATAATGATGCGCTCTGCCTGCGTTCCATGAGTCGGCTGGGGCCTGATGGGCTTTATACAATATCCGCCTACATGAAGAGTACTGTTCCCGGTATGCGCGTTAATCTTGCAGGCAAAGAGGTTGCACTTACTACAGATTGGCAGAGATACAGCACGGTTTTGGATTATAGAGGTTCTCTCGGCCCCGAAGTAACAGTAGATATTTATCCTTTAGAGAAGGGCGTGTTCTGGGTGGATGCAGTGCAGATGGAGGAAGGCAGCCAGCTGACTCCTTATGTTGCTTCTCTACAAGATACGCTGTTGGCAATGCAATCCAAGGAAGAGAAGCAGGATATATTATCGACGATGCACCCCAAACCCCAAAAAGCTATGACCAATATACCAGACAAAATGGAAGTCATGGTGCAGTATGATTGCTACACATGCGAACCGGAGATTCTGGTAAGAATCAAACTAAATCCTAGCGACAGGATTACAAGAAAAGCCGGATTGATTGCAGAGGTATCCAAGAGTGGAAGGGTAATACTCAATGAAAAGCTTGAGAAACTGTCTACAGGTGAGATGTACATAAAAATCCCCGGCATTAACAAGCTTTGGGATGGCGAATACACCTTATCCGTAAAATGCTTGGATGCAGAAGGGAAATGTTTCGCAAGCTGGATGCAGAATATCCAAAAATTGGCACCGGTTCTGCATGAAGTAAAGGTGGATAAAATAAGCCGGATGCTTATGGTGGATGGAAAGCCATTTATCCCAGTAGGTTATGTTTGGGCAGGCGACCACCTTACTTCGGATGTTATGAAGTATCTGAAGGCGAATGGTTCCAACACCATATGCGTTGCTTGTGAAAACAAGGATAAACTAAAATCCATACTCGACAATGCCGAGAATAACGGACTGAAAATAGTGGTGGACCTGAGTTGCAAGAGCAAAGAGTGTGCCGAAGAATTTATTCGTGATTTTTGTCATCACCCAGCTCTTCTGTATTGGCTTATGTACGATGAAGTATTCGGCACAGAATGGGGACAGCAAAACTATAATCTTGTATTTGATACCCTAAAAGTGCTGAAGAAGACGGATCCCTATCATCCTGTAAGCATGAACGAGTATGCGGAGGGTCTTTTTTACTTGGCGGGTAAAAGGCTGGATTTTCCAGGAGACCTGGTATCTATAGATTATTATGCCTATCCGCCATTGAGCAATATCGCTGCTACGGCAGATTTACTCAACTTGATGCAGGAAATAGGTAGAAAAGACGGCAGGCCCAGCTTAATATACCTGTTTGGATCGGGATATGGTCTTTTTGCACCCAGGGAGTTTACCTCTGCAGAACAGGAATACTCCACATATCTCTCCGTCATCAGTGGGGCCACCGGCGTAATCTACTTTGCTTCTCATCCCAAGAGCAAATCAAACTGGAGTGCAATTTGCCGCCTGA
>CALNCU010000032.1 GCA_937875395.1 uncultured Armatimonadota bacterium
CCGACACATCCAGCGGAATTGAACCGCTTTTTGCAGTGGCCTTTGTTAGAGAAGTAATGGAAGGCGCCAGGTTGGTTGAGGTTAACCCTTATTTTGAAAAGATTGCAAAGGACCGGGGATTCTACAGCAAAGAGCTTATGACAGAAGTGGCAAAGCGCGGGTCAGTACAGTCCATTGATGCAGTGCCGCCGGATATCCGCAGCCTGTTTGTTACAGCGCTTGATATTGATCCTGAATGGCATGTGAAGATGCAGGCTGCTTTTCAGCGCCATGTAGATAATGCAGTAGCAAAAACCGTGAATCTGCCTGGTGATGCAACTCCAACTGACGTATGGAAGATATACATGCTGGCATACAACCTTGGCTGCAAAGGTATAACCGTCTACCGGTACGGGTCCAAGCCGGTGCAGGTGCTTTACATAGGGAATGAGCAAGGCAAGGATAATCTTGTAGTTGCCGATTCCGGGTATGCAGGAGGCTGCCCGGCAGGAGTTTGCACGGAATAAGATGCGAACCCCCAAAATGCAAGCCAGAGAGCGTCATATGCTTTGGGGGCTTGTTAAGAAAGAAAACTGCCGGAGTTATACCACGCAGGCAGAATCCTCCAGCGCCGTTTTTTTTGAGAATATATTATTGCGCCAGCGTCGGCAGTTTGTGGAGATACCGGCGAAGGATCTCTGGGCTATAACCGTTCTGCGCAATAATGTCTTTGTAAAACCATGCGCTTGGTTTTGGGGTGCGCTTGAAAGTTTGAAAATCAACGTCAACCAAACCAAACCGTGGAATAAAAGATTCCCATTCGTAATTATCCATGAGCGACCAGTAGAAGTATCCGCGCACGTCAACCCCGCGATCAATGGCATCGCGCAGGGCGGATAGATGCAGGGCAATGTAGACAATCCGGAAACGGTCATCATCGCATGAACAGCCGTTTTCCGTGATATACACCGGTCTGTCAGCAAGCCTCTCCAGATTTGCAGTAAGCCCCTCCGGGAACATCTCTTCCAGATAGAAATCCTTGCAGATCATCTTTAATTCTTTATGCTTGATGCGCGGAGCATCCGCAGGGTTGGTGCGCATATCCACCATGTGCCGAGTGTAGAAGTTCACGCCCCAGTAATCAACCGAATCCTTAAGTTCCCCCACGTATTCTGCGTTAGCAGAAAGGGAGAGCAGCTCACCGGTGCGTATAGCATGGAAAAACCACTCATGATGCAGAAAATCCTTCAGATTGGTCATTAGGTTATCATACGGATTGTACCGGCGGCTCGGCATATAGTGGACGAATGCGTGCGAGTAGCTCACCGGCGCTTTAGAATACTGCTTGATAAGATGGTATGCTCGCGCATGGAACTTCATATAGTTTGCTTTGGTAATTGCCCTCTCATCAGACCACGGCCAGCCAAGATTGGGCTCGTTAATAGTATGCCAGTTATCCACAAAAGGCGAAAGTTTAGGCACAATAAAGTTTAGATACCGCTCAAAGTAACGAAGATTCTCCAACTGACTGAATGCGCCCTGCTCTTCAAACCAGAGAGGGTGCGCTCCGTGATGCAGAGTCACAAGAACATAAAGGCCGGCTTCTTTAAGCAACTGCAATTCATCCAGATAATGTTGCACCGCCTCCATATTAAACTTTCCCTCTGAAGGTTCAATACGGCTCCATTCCACAGACATACGGTACGCCTGATGGCCAAGTTCCTTAATTAGCGCTATGTCATCTTTGTAGAGTTCATAGTGGTTGCAGGCCATGCCAGAGGCCTCAATTTTTGGGTTCGACTGCTCGTATGCCCAGCATTGCGAGTGGGTGTTATTACCTTCAATCTGGTGCCCGGCTGTGGCAGAGCCCCAAAGAAACCCTTTTGGGAATGCAAACTCCGGCAGTGAAAATACGTCGTACATAAGCCCTCCTTAGGCTTAATCTATGCAACTGCCAACGTTCCCCGGGGGTAATACATGTATAATAGTTGGGAGTTGCGTGAAGGCAGTACCCGCAGCCTACGAGACTTCTTCTTTAGGCTCGCGCGTCATTAATTCTACCACAGCTTCTGCGGGGCGCTTGCCGTTAAAGAGAACGTTGTAGACCGCCTCTGATATGGGCATGGGGATATGGTGCTCTTTAGAAAGGTTGCATGCCGCCTGCGTGCTGGGGATTCCCTCTGCAACCTGGCCTAGTTCTTTTAATATATCGTCCACCTGGCGGCCTTCGCCAAGGCCTATGCCAAGCCTATGATTTCTGCTTAAAGGGCTTGCGCAGGTTACCATAAGGTCACCTATGCCTGCAAGACCCCTAAAGGTGGATTCGCGGGCGCCAAGCCTTAGCCCAAGTCTTGTGATCTCTGCAAGGCCGCGGGTAAGGAGCGCTGCCTTTGTGTTATCCCCGTATCCAAGCCCGTCAGAGATTCCTGCTCCTATGGCTATCACGTTTTTAAGGGCGCCGGCAAGCTCTACGCCAAGGACATCTGTGTTGGTGTATACTCTTAACGTGGGGCACATGAATATGCTTTGAACCATGTGCGCAGTTGATTCATCCTCACTTGCGGCTACCGTAGCCGTGGGAACTCCGTTTGCAACTTCTACGGCAAGGTTTGGGCCGGAGAGCACCACTATAGGGTTCTTGTTGCCAAGAACAGATTTAAGGGTCTGGGATATGGTGAGTCCCGTGCGGTTGTTAAGGCCTTTTGTTGCAGATACAATGGGTATTCCGGCTGGGAGATGCGGTTGCAGGTCTTTGGCAACGGCGGATGCAGAATCTGATATTGTTACAAAGACTACCAGGCCTGCCCCCTGGAGCGCATCCGGGATTGAGTTGGTTGCATTTACGTTTTGGGGGATTTTATGCCCCGGCATAAAAGGATTGATCCGGGTTTTGTTTATTGTAGCTGCCTGATCCGGGTCCCATGCCCATAACGAGATGGGATATCCTTTTTTTGAGAGTGTTAAGGTAATGGCAGTGCCCCAACTCCCGGCACCAATAACTGCTATTTTATTCATAATATCTATCCAATTGCGCATGACTTCGGCATATTCAACCGTACAGTTCAGATTATAACATCAGCCTTTCCGTAAAGGCAAGCGTTCTTAGACGGTTTGGTTAACGCCCTTTCGGCATGCAGCCGGATAGAATCTGCAAATTCAAGTTACAAAAGGGAGCAGCTTTGGCAACACAGGCATACCGAAGCTGCCCCCTTTTGCTTATTTAAAGAACCTTACGCAGTTTAAGAATTCTCTCTGCTATTAACTTTCGGGACTGGTTTGCATCAGAATTGGCAAAAACATCCGTCTCTTTACTGTAGCGGAAGCTTGCCCAGGGGATCCTGGCCATTATGCCATCCAGTTCCCTCTCTGCCGCATCTGCCTCTGCAACAGCCTGCTTTGTTCCCTTGCTTCTTGCTTTGGTTATGCAGGATTTAAGGGTGTTGATATACTTCCAATCGTCAATGCCCTCTCTTAATCCTTCCCATGATAACGTGGGGGACAGCGAACCCACTTCTACAACCTGTTGCTCATGCGTGTAGCTGAACTTTGTTCTTTTATGAACTCTTGATCTTAAATCATAGTAGGTATCGCTTATGTCTCCGGGCCGGTAGTAGACCCACCATACTGCGCCCTCTACCCCCGTCTTTGCAGGCATGTATCCGCCTTCTTTTCTAGCAGACCAGAAGTCATCATACATTGCCGGCCAGCCTATGCCCCATAGCGTCTTTGCGTTCTTCTTTGCATCCTCTACAGCATCCTTGTTATACTGGGCGCTGCTGCAAAGATACCAGAAGGGATCGCATCTTATATCCAGATTGTTTCCAAATTTCTGCTCGTTCTTTAACTCGTAGGCGGTGCAGAAGGTTTTGGCTTCCGGCACGGCCTCTTTTGCCAGCCTGTATTCCGTCAGCGCTTGCACAAAACGTTTGGGATAACAGGTGGGTTCATCGCTAAGATAGAAGTATATCTCCGGCCAGTTGTTCTTTTTGGCATGCTCCCAGATTAGCTGCAAAGTACGTTTGTAGGGGGCCTTTAGAACCTCCGGGTAATCGCTCTCCGTTTTGAAGTCTATCTCCCTAAGCTTGATTCCGTATAGTTCCGCTAATCGCAGTGACAGCCAATCGTCCGGCCCGGCGGCCCAGGTCATGGGTCTGGTGAAGCCCGTACTCTTGTATAAAGATATTACCTTGTCGCTTTCGCTTAAGTCTATTTTGGGTTCATTGCCGTCTTTTGTCAGCTTAAGGGGCATGTGCCCGCAAAGCGCGTTTATTCCATGCTCCACCATATCCATAAGGGATGCCTTCAAGTCTTTTTCCGGCAGGCCGCACCAGAACATGGCGCGGTACGTATCATCAACCAGCTTAAACGGCAGCACTCTAAGGTTTAATGCCATCTTATGCGTGGCCGCTCCCTCTGCACGGATTGTTATGGTGGATTTGTAGTCGCCCGGTTTTGCGTCTTCCGGCACATGCAGGGTGAGCCAGTATTGCCCGGTTTGGTTCTTGGATATGTCTATGCCGTTCTTCTTTTCCAGAATGCCCGGCCCTTCATAGTAGGAGTTGGAGGTATAGCCGCCTCTTAGCGGAATGCTCTTTACGGTGCGGATATCCGCTATGCTGCCGGGCAGTATTGCGCCGGAAGCGCCCGCAAAATCTGATACTTCTACAGTAACCTGCCCAAGGTTTCTAAGGGCATACATTGCAAAGTCTACCGGCTCGTACTCTCCGGGCGTGCAGAATGTGGATAGGCTGCTTATAACTTCCTTTTGGCACGGCACGGAGTCTTTGAATATGCCGGCGTTTGGACGAACGAACGGTATGTATCCCAATCCCTGGTATTTGGATGAGAGGCCGGCATCAAGCGGCGAATCTGCTTTGCGATCCATTTTAAAGAACGGGGTGCCGTTAACAATCAGCACGTATTCCCCGCCCAGCGTGCCCTCTGATACATTGCTGCCAATCTGTTTTGTCACTACCAGCTCTACGGGAGTGAGTTTGACGTCTTTAAAACTAAATTTTCCGCTGCATGAGTGAGCGCCAATCAATATTGTTATAGAATCTACATTATTTGGAACTACATACGGATCGGCTACAACTTTTGTCCAATTAACATCTTCTCTCAGAACGCTCTCCTTTACAACGCTGTTGTTTGCAAGGATTGTAAGCCGCCCGCCGGAGTGAGTATGTTTGAAATTACCTATGCCGTCAATACTCACCCGGGCGCTTAAGAGCAGAGTCTTGCCATGCAGCTTAGACGTATCTATCTTCTGCTGCAGGTACCATGGCCTGTCGTTTGATTCTTTTGTTATGCAGGCATATGCGCCGTTACTATCTTTGATTACAGACGATATCCCTGCAGAACCATCAGACCATGGCCTCCATCCATCTGGTATTCCATTTAGAACAGTGCCGCTAAAATTACCATTTGTTATCAGATTATCTGCTGCAGACCTGGACGGTGCAGCCAGCAGCAATATAGACAGCGCACTAATTGCTATTATCTGCCCGCAGAGGCACATTGTTCTTTTTGAAGTTTTCATGCTCATTTATGCAATATTCCCCCTGATCTCAAAAATGTTTATTTTGCGGTGTTCTGCGCAACAGGCACAAGAGATACATCTCTGAAGCTGAACTTCCCTTTGGTTGTGTGGAATCCTATCAGGGCATATATAAAATCTACATCATCCGGCACCACCCATGGGGTAAGCGTAACCTTTTTCCAGTTGCAGTCTTCTTTAAGCGCAATCTCTTTTACAACTTTACCGCTGGTAACAATAGTCAGGCGTCCGCCGGAATACTCGTACCGGAAATCATTTATACCTTCCACTTTTACTTTGGCACTAAAGACCAGAGCTTTTCCATGCAGGTCTTTTGTATTAATCCTCTGCCGCAGATACCATGTGGTATTCATCTCTTTCTTTATGCTTACAAATGAGCCATCTGCATCCTTATTTACCGATACGCCGGACACATCACTTGTCCAGGGGTTCCAAGCGCTGGGCAGGCCGTTTACCACAGGCCCGCTGAAATCACCGTTCTTTATAAGATTGTCTGCATCCGTACCTGCAAATGCAGGCAGAAGAAACCAACATAATGCTCCAATTGCAATAAGGCTGGTGCAGAACCACTTTCCAAACAACCTTCCGTACATTTTGCGAACCTCTCTTTCTTCTAAATACTCTTTTGCGGGCGGCATCTACAACCTGTCCCACATGGCGTTCTGATCAGGAGTGCCTGCCGGGGGATAGAACGGAGCTGCAACTTTCATCCATTTTACGTGGCCGTCTACCCAGGCAATGTTGCAACCATCGTTGTGCCGCGAAGCAGGCCGGCAGATACCCCCATAAGTTGCGTGAGACGGCCGATTGACATGGTGAGGATAAGTTATAGTGCCGTCATCTTTAACGCCGATATCGCATAACATAACGGTCTCTGAAGGATTTGCTATATCTGCAAGCCGATAGTACCCGAGATAGTAATAGTTATAGCCATAAAAGGTTAAGTTGCCGCCTAAGTTAGCTGCTTTTGCCTGAGCCTTGCTTACGGACGGGCAGGATAGAATATCATCCCACTTGGCACCACCTATGTACGGCACCAGCAGGTTTGACCATGAAACGTCTTTACCATCGCTATCCTTTACCACAAGATCCGGGAAGCGTTCATCATAGTCCTGAGCGTACATAAGCATGGAGTTTGCAAGCTGCTTTAAGTTTGAAGAGCAACCCGTCTGCCGGGCCTTCTCCCTGGCTTTGGCAAATACGGGGAAGAGTATGGCTGCTAATATAGCTATTATAGCTATAACCACAAGGAGTTCTATTAACGTAAACCCTTTCTGTTTCATCTTTATACCTCCACAGTTTAATGATATGATAGATTTTACAGCTTCTGCGGTAGATTTAAGGCGTGATTACAACTTTCATAGTATCTGGCTCAATAGAATGTTTTAGGCCCTCCTCTGCTCCGTTTATTGGATATTTATGGGTTGCTATTTCTTTGGATGGAAAGAAATAGCCTCACCCCATCAGGCGGTAGTTGCAAACTGTCCACTCCGCGCTCCCCTCTTTTCTGCTATTACTCCACCGCATGTCCGGCGGGCAATAAGCCTGGGCTGTAGAACAATCTGCTGTATCTGTATTTCACGCATTTTGCGTTTAGCTTCAATCTTTTCTATAAGGAGCTCTGCGGCTATGGCGCCTATATCTTCCTTGGGCTGTGCCACGGTTGTTAGTTCTATATCCGGCCATGATGCAAATTCAAGGTCGTCGAACCCTACTACCGCTATGTCATCCGGCACTGAAAGCCCCATGCTCTTGGCCGCCTGAATTACTCCAAGCGCTATGAAATCGCTTCCTGCAAAGATTGCTGTGGGCCTGTTCTTCTTCTGCAATAGTTCCAGGGTCTCTTCGTAGCCGCATGCCTGATGCGGTTCCGTCTGATCTTCTTCTGCGCTGCCTATCATTAGCATGTTGCCCTCCTGCACCTTCAACCCTTTGCCGAGCAGCGCCTGTTTGTATCCTTCCAGACGGGCATCATTGGCTGTTCCCGGAAGCCCCATGACATGCGCAATGGATGTATGCCCCAGCCCTATCAGGTACTCAACCGCTTCAAATGCGCCCATAAAGTTATCCACAACCACGTAATCTGTGGGAATATCCCTGAAGTAACGGTCTATAAGCACAAACGGATACCCTGATTTTTTAAGCTCCAGTATCTCTGAGTAGTTGTGCCTGCCCCAGTTGGGAAAGATTATGGTGCCGCACTCTCCGCGTTCCATGGCAAGGCGGATGTTTCTGTTCTCTTTTTCTATCTGCCAGTCAGAGCTGTAGACGGCTAATGCATAACCGTTCTCTTCGGCCACCCGCTGTACGCCCTTGTAAATGGGACCTATAAACGGCGTCTGCACATCCGGCACCACAAAGCTTATTACCTTGCTGCTTTGCACAAAGCTTCTTGATGCCGGATCTGCGACGAATGTGCCCTTCCCGGGAACCCTGTTTACAAGGCCTTCCTTTATGAGTTCATCTATGGCGTTTCTGACGGAGGGCCTGCTTATTCCAAAGTCGCTGCCAAGGTTGTTTTCTGATCCTATGCAGTCTCCCGGCTGCAACCGGCCTTCGTTAATTGCGGCCAACAGGTATTCTTTCAGTTTAATATATTTAGGTGCTCTTGATGTCTTTTTTCGCATATATTGTCAACCCCCGTCTTTCTAAGCGACTACATGGTGTATTTACATGTAATATTTCCACACGAGGTAAATATATTCCTTCTGAAATTTGCTTGCGCCTGTGTTGATGCCGGGATGCCGCTTATTACATACTCTGTTCTATAGCCCGTAATTCTTCACGCGCTGCATGTAGGTTTTCCAGCGGCGCCCATGTGTATCCAAAGATTACGTACCCATTCATGCCCATGCTGTGGTAGAGCCTTATCTGCTCTCTAATGTGCTCCGGGTCTGCCGGAGGGATTGCGTGTACATCTTCATTGCACGGACACCGGCCGTCCACTGCATCAATTGCAAGCTTGCCGGAGTAGTATTTTTCATCAGTCGACCATCCGGATGCAACACCTATGGAATCTGCCACGCTGGAGAGAGCGCGGTAGCTGCTGCCGTACAGCCATCCGTAGTGGCGGAATCTCTGGAAGTTGGGCCTGTCCGGCGGATCCAGGGCAATGGTCATTTTAATATCCGGCGAGATGCTTTTTATTGTTGCTTTTAACTCTTTGGCTGTATTTACCATTGTATCTATCTTAAAGCGCAGCCACTGGTAGATATCTTCTTCCTCCAGGATTAATCTGGCAACCCCGGATTCTCCCTGGAAATACCCCTTCTGAGAAAGCCGGAAGACTACCGATGAGTCTCTGTTAACACTGCTCCAGGCTAGTTTTGATACTCTGGCCTTTATCTTCTCCCAGTCATATCCCATCTCTGCGGCTTTGCGTCCGCAGTGTTCGCAGAAGCACGGCGTGTTTAACATAAGGAATACGGGGTCTATATCTGCGCCCCAGCAGTGCCCGCCGTTTACATTGTTGTACCAGCCGTGACCTTCCGGCCCGCCGGCCCAGTATTCTATGCCGAATTTATCTAAGCCTATGGCATCTACCTTATAGTTTGATGCTATGTCTGATACTATACCTTTGTAGTATCCTATTACATCCGGGTTGTTTGGGCACAGGCCGTGCTTTGCCCTGCCGCCAAAGATATCTACGGGAGTGCAATCTGCATGGCGCCGGGCCAGATGGGGGTTTTTAAAGAGGGGCACCCATGCAGAGAGCTGCATGCCCCTATCATGCACCGGCCCTTCAAGCGTTCTCAGGTTGTCAAAATTTGCAAGCAGAGGATCTACTGTTCTCTCCGGCTTTATTTTGGTGTTGCTGTAGAACTTTGCATCAGGCTCAAAATAGCATCGCCCGTCTTCAGAATAGTACCGGTGTATCTTCTTGTTATGAGGCATGACGCCGCCCCACCAGAACGCGCTGGATTCTTCCATGTAGTAGCACACCGGTGTATATACTGAGTTGGCCCCAATATGTTCAATAACGCCGTCCAGGTAAGCATCTACCCCATCGTCAAGTATATCCCACGGATATACCGGCGTGCTGACGCTGAATTTTTTGATCATCTTATTAGATCCTCCTTGTGCATCCAGTTTATATTGTCTTTAAGCCCTTCCTCTAAATTTACTGTTGGATTATATCCTAGTTCTGTTTTTGCCCGGGTAATATCCACCGACATATGCTTCATAAAGAATTGCAGATCGTTTATATCGGCATAACCATCATCCACCAACTGCCCTGATACTTCACTTGCCGGGCGCCAGCTTACCAAAGGCGTTACCCCAAGTGCTTTTCCTATAAGCTCAAGGTATGCGGATACCGTGATGCTTCTATCCCCGGCTATGTTATATATCCGCCCTTTGCATGCATTGTTATCCAGGCAGGCTGTGAAGGCCGATGCAAGGTCTGTAACATGCCCGGGATGAAGTAGTTGGGTGCCGTCCCCGGGCACCGGTATCTCCACCTCCTTCTGCAGCATTCTGAAGAACTCCGGGTTCCTGCCGCCCCATAATTCCAGCGGCACATCCCCCCTGCCGTATATGTAGCTCATCCTGAGGATTGTAGCCGGCAGCCCGTTCTTCTTAATATGCCTTAGGATTACTTCATCCTGCGCAAATTTTTCTCTAAATACGGGTTGCAGAGGCACGGGAAGATCATCTTCTTTTGCCGGTATCCAGCCGCTCCCGCCATAAACACCTATGGAACCTGTGTGTATGAAGCCCTTCAGCCACCCGCCCAGCCTGGGGAGCAACTTATCCAGTGCATTTGACCCCAGAATGGTGTCTGCCAGAATATCCGGTTTCAAGTCCGTCACTACAGAGATAAGCTGCGGCACGTTATTTGCATCGCATGTTATTCTTTGCACTCCAGAGGGAAGATCAGGCTGCCTGCGCCCTCTGTTGAGCACATAGACTTCATTCTGCCTGCTCTCTGCAAAACGCCGGGTAATCTCCAGCCCCAGATACCTGGTTCCGCCAATAATCAAAATCTTGCGCATTTTTAATATTCCTTTTGAAAAGGTATCTTACCTGTATGTCTTACATGTAAGATATTCTACACAAACCTGCAAACTCCTTCTTTTTTGAAAAATTTTTGGGGATTTTTTTATATAACGGGTTTATGAAGGAATAGTGGTCTATTTAAGGGTTTTAGTCCTGTCGCCCCGACCAGTTGAGCTTTTCCCGGCCTCCTGCCCCTTTTCCATGCGGATAAGCAGCCTTACCTGGCAAGTTTCTTTGTGATATGGGCGATTATTTTTTTATCCAGTATTGCAGACAGGTTAAGCCGCCTTACATCGTTTAAAAGCACACTCACGGGGGCTATGCAATCAAACCAGCAGATGGGATGTTTATTCTCTTTTATCCGGCTTCTAATTTCATTGGCCTTTTCAGAGAACCAGACCTCTCTGAAAGACTTCTCCCTAAGGCTGCCCATGCACTCAAAGGCTACGGGGCATGGGTACACATCTCCGTTTGGATGGATGAGCGCCGTGGCGTATCCGGCCACGCACCTGTACCGGTAGAGGTCATTCGGCGATTCTACGTATACCCGGAAGTTATCCAGATATTCGCAGGTATGGGGGATCAATCCATCGGAGCTGTCCGCAAGGGCGCGCAACCTGTTAGAGAGCTGATCTATCTTCATCCCGGCAAATCCGGCGCCGGCATCGGGAGAGTACTTGCCTATATCCTGCAAAATGGACATTGTCATTCCATCAACACCGTGGGCTTTTGCAAGAGAGAGTATATCTTCAAGGGAATCTATATTGCCGCGGGTGATGGTTGTATTTATAAAGACCCGCGGATTCTTCCCCTTCCTGGCGGAAACAAGCCCGTCTATTGCTTTTAATGCCAGATCAAACGCCCTGTCGTTCCCTCTTACAGCATTGTGCGTAGCGGCATCCGCCCCGTCAAGGGAGATAAAGGCCGTGCCAAGCCCGGAGTTGCACACCGCCGCCACCCGCTCCTCTGTGGTTATAAGCGATCCGTTGGTGTTTACGGCCGTGGAAAGCCCGCAGTCCCGGGAGTAAGCTATAAGCTCCATTATGTCATGCCTTAAAAACGGCTCTCCCCCGGAGAAGGATATGTGCAGGGCCCCGGACGCCTTTGCATCTAAGATAAACCTCTTTGCCTCATCTGTTGTAAGCTCGTCATGTTCCTTGGTCTGCCATAGGTGGCAATGGTTGCAGCGCATATTGCACCTGTACGTAACTTCCCATGTTACCTTTGCCGGCCCGGCAAACGGCCTGACCCTGCCTGCTGCAAATGCTCCCAGATTTACTGCTTGCCTTAGATTGCCCACTATTCTCTCCCAAATTGCGATAGTTTAATCAACACACACCTATTACCCATTCCTTCTTAGGCTGAATCTATATGCGCTTTGTTATTAAAACCCACGGGGGCGAGAATATATTTGGTATACAAATATTTGCCAAAGCTATGTTCCGCAATTCTGAAAACGCATACGACTGATTAATCAAGCCTTGACAAATCTCAAATTTATGGTAACATATGTTATAGTAACAAGTTTCTGGCGCTAATTAGGAAGCGTAGAGTTACTAGCAAATAGTTATTACAAGTGTTGTTGGGCATCGAATGGTACGTTGTGCCTTTACCGACCCGAACCGGTATGAGCAAATGCAATTGTATTCACGATGCCCAACGGCTGAGGAGACTCATCCTTCTCTTGCGTAGACTCCTATCAGCTCCCCTTTTGCAAGCACATGCCCCTCTATGACGCGCATAAACTTGCTGCCGTCTAATCCGGTTCTGAGGCCAAGCATCTCATCCACAGCATAGACCGTAAATATATACCTGTGTGCGCCTCTTGGCGGACACGGCCCGCTGTACCCTGCCCTGCCTGCATCGCTTATGCCCTGGCGGCTTCCATCCGGGAGTGATTGCTGCCTTGGTATGCCTTCGCCAATGGATGTGACGGATGCCGGAATATCATAGATAATCCAATGCGTGAAATGTCCCGACGGCGCATCAGGATCATGGCATGTGACGGCGTATGATTTGGCGTCCGGCACGCCCGTCCACCTAAGCGGCGGAGAGATGTTTCTGCCGTCGCATGTGTATTCGCGCGGGATGCTGCTGTTTGGCTTAATTGCGGAACTCTCTACTGATATAACCATTTTTCACCTCGCTAGACCTTTGTTATATATACCCCAAAGATTGGAATAGATTACTTGTTTACGGTTGGCGAAACACTGGTATGTTTAACCATATAGTACCGGCACAGGAGCCGTTTATGAGCATAGCCACACAAGTTCATATACCCACTCACGGCAACGAAAAACTGGAGCACTTTCTAAATCTTGTGAATGCAGATGAAGAACTCATCCAGATATGGCAGTGCGTCAATATGAACGCCGTCTACAGATCCGGCATGAGCGATCACGGCTATGTGCATGTTCAGATAGCAGCCAACGCCGCATCTAAAATCCTCCGGTTGCTCCTGGATGGCGGGATAGTGCCAAGCATAGTATCAGATTACCGTCTCTCTGAGGAGGATTCCGCTGTTGTGGTTGTTGGCGGATGCCTTCTTCATGATATTGGAATGTGCGTGCAGCGGGAGAACCACGAGATATACGGAGTAGCCCTTGCATCTGAAGTGCTTCCGCGGCTTCTGGGTCCAATCTATGGGATGAGGGAGCGCATTATAATCACTTCAGAGATTCTGCACTCCATTATAGCCCACCAATGGGAGGAGACCTGCCTTACAATAGAGGCGGGGGTTGTGAAGGTGGCGGATGCGCTGGATATGACTCATGGACGTTCAAGAATCCCGTTTGAAGCAGGTGAGATAAATATCCACTCCGTATCTGCCGCCGCCATAGACAGCGTACACATAAAAGCAGGCACAAACAAGCCCGTGCATGTGGATATAGTACTGCGAAACTATGCTGGAATATATCAGGTTGATGAGCTCCTGAAGCCCAAACTGCTTGGGTCAAGCATTGCGCCCTATGTAGAAGTCTGCGCATCTATCCGCGGCGAGCCGGGGCATGATCTGGGCGTGGTGTATAGCCTGTAAATTTAAAATGGGGGCAGAAAAGTATTCTGCCCCGGTGCGCTTATCTTGATTCAGGGTGGCAAATATTACCGCGGGCATGCCGTTCCCGGTGCCGGCCTGCTTCTTGCGGGAGCCGGGCATGCAGGAGTTCTGCTTCTTCTGGTTGCCGTGCTCCGCCTGGTGCTTCTTCTAACAGTTCTCTTGCGGGTTACGCTCCTTTTGGCAGTGCTCCGCCTCTGCACAGTCCGTCGCTGCGGGCACGTAGGCGCAGGGGATGTATTCTGCGCATACCCAATCACCGGTATGGATGTTGCAGCTATTACAAACAGAACAACGGTGGCAAGAAATCTGCGTATTTTCATGAAAATACTCCTTTCGCCTGGGATAGGAATCTTATATTGAATTCTTGGCACTTATTCCCAGCTATGCGATTTACGCAAACTTCACGCCCGC
>CALNCU010000033.1 GCA_937875395.1 uncultured Armatimonadota bacterium
TGACGGCCTCTACCAGAGTGGTAAGGTATCTAACGTCATCCACACCTTCCCTATACCCTTCCCAGGCTATTGTATCTATCACACTATCTACCGTTGGGTAGGTGAAGTTGTGATCCCTGTAGTTGCGATGATCAAAATCGTTCCAGATATTGCCAAACGAATGCTGGTAGGCATAGGTGGCGGCTCCATCGTAATTATTCAGAGACAGGATCAATCCGTAGTTACGGCGGTATACTTCCGGGTTCTCTACGCCTCCCTGGGGATTATTGTAGCACCAGATTTTATGCCCGGCGGAATGCCACCTCTCCGCTTCTGCCTTATCCGGATAGAAAGCACAGATATTTAAATCCTGGATATCCCCCATCTTCTTAAAGTTTTCGCCCGTGTAGCTGGCCACAAATACCTTGCCGCCAAGCTTGCGGACTTCTGTCCATGTCTTTTTTTGCGCAGTTAATGCATCCCCCGCGGCCTCATCTATGCCGTAGAAATACACGTCCTTAATACCGTTTACAGTCGCAAACTCCAGGAATTCCTTATATTTATCTATGCCCGGCAATTTCTTCCAGAAGCCAAGTCCAAGATAATAAAGCGGATCGTTAACAATACCGGCGGCCTTACGCATGGAAAGGTACTCTTTCAGCAATTCCTTGTCACCAAATTCCTGATACATGGTGGGCTTATCAACACCGTGTGCTACCATGTCCTTAAGTTCTGCCGCAAGCTGTACTTTGCTCTTATTCTCTGATGAGATGGACCCTATATTCTGCGGGTCCAGGGTGCCTCTATAGTAGATGCTGGAATCATAGTACGGTTTGGGCAATTTGAACGGAAGAACGTTCAGATTCAAGGTGAGTTCAGACTTATCCCCTTCTGCCGATGCAAGACGGATCTTTCCTGTGTATGTTCCGGGAGCGGCACTCTCCGGCACCTTCACTGTAATCCAGAACTGCTTGTTCTCATTCGCCGGGATATCCACCGGCAGAAGTGTTGGGCTGTCCTTTACAGGAAAATCTTTTACCGACTGGGATTTCTTTATCGATGCAGATGTTTCATTGGGGTCGCTTATCCATACATACTTTTCACCATCGGGAAACCCAAGCTTAAGGTAATTCTCTTTCTTTTCCGTATCTACTTTTACCAGCGAATCATCATTAAGCATAAGTTCCGGAACAAGTATCTTTTTTGATTTATTCTGGCCTATGTTTTTCCAGGCGGAACCTGCCTGGTACCAGCACTTAACCACCTTGACATCTATATTTGAGGACGGGATTATCTTGTTGCCCTGCTTTAAATCCTCCACCTTTACAGTGAGGGACTTTGTGCCCTGCACAGAGCGGACTACAAAGCTTGCCGGTTCGTATTCCCCCTGTGCCGCCGTCATTGATATCCTGCTGCCCGGTATGCCGTAGAAACCGGTAGGCAATACTGGGACGGATGTCACAGGCGAGAGCGTAGTGACAAACAGCCTGGCATCACCCATGCCAGCCAGCAATATTTGAGCCGGCATGGTCTCAATATTTCTAACACCGTTGTCTACCTGCTGAAATTCACTGATAGTCATTGCGCCGCGAGCCGCTATAATTTTGATGCGTCTGTGTAAGCCACGGATCTTTGTCAGGGCATCCTTCTTCATCTGCATTGCGGACTCTGTACCGGCGTTTATCCCTTCAATATCCTTTGCATTTTTCTCAAGAGAGGCACCCCATCTGGCTGCTTGCTTTTCAACTTTCTCCTTTATGGGCGCCCATCTCCCAGCAGCTTCTTCGGCATACTCGGCTTCCACTGGGATAGCGCCTTCTATCTTGAAATCATCAAGATAGATTATTACCCTATCTCCCTTTTTTCCATTAGGGTAAAAGGCTACATTAACCAGGTACCTGCCAGTATTGGATGTGCTCGGACGACCCCATTCCCACCTGTCAATCTTAAAATCTTTACCTATAGCAGCAAGGTCTCCCTGGATGGGTATCCATTTGCCCTTATCAACTGCTCTACCCAATATAAGAGAAAAACCTTCTATCGTACTGGGTGGGTATGCATAACAAGATGTGAGCATAACGGTGCCTGTGGAAGATTCATCCACGTACACGCGGCCGGAGAATTTCAGATCGCCTTCCGCAGGTATCTTCCCAGGCAGTGGGATACACCAGTATGCATATGAACTTGACCCAAGCGTAACATCCAGCTTGAAACACTTTTTGCCTTCTATGTTCTTCTCATCCGTAAGCCCCTTGAAGTTTACGGTATAGTCCTTGTTGCCTACCCAAGTCTGCACAGGGTCTTTCTCTTCAAAATCGGCCGTGTAGCTAAACTTCTCTGTGGGTATGCTATCCGCCTTTGCCGCATACATAGCAAGCGGTAAAACCAGCATGCACATACCAAAAGCTAATATCCTTCTTAACATTCTTACCTCCTCTTTGCTTTCATCAGTTGAATGTGTTTTACAAAAACTATCTTACTTACGCAAATAGAGTTTTCTGGCGCAGAAGCTCCTGATTGATATCTGCGGCAGAGACTTCCCGAGGCTTGATATGCCCCTTCGCGGCAAGACCGGCTGCTGCACCTGCCGCGTGCCCCATGTCCATGCAGGGACCCATGCGGCGTGCAGCTCCCATGGCTTCGTGAGTTGCTGAGAAACATCTCCCTGCCACAAGTATGTTATCTATCTTTTTGGGAACCAGGCAGCGGTAAGGAATGTCCACCCATGGTTCCTTTGCATTAAATACTTCTTTTGCCGTATGAGAGGCGCGCCCTATGCCATCGAGTGGATGGATATCTATCTCAAAGATATTTCGAGCTACGCCGTCCTCAAACTTTCTTGCATAGAAGATATCTTCCGCTGTGAGCATATATTCGCCTATTATCTGGCGGGTTTCGCGTACTCCCAGGTGCGCTGCCGTATCAATAAGATAGGCTTGCTCAAATCCGGGCACGTATTTTCTTAATGCCGCCACTATGCGGAAGACTTCTCTCCTTGTCTCTATTTCAGCACGGCTCAGGTCTTGTACGCTGGTGCCGTCCACGCCGGGATAGTTGCTTAAGTTGATTACTACTTCTTTGCCGCCGGGTACGGGTCTAAAACCCATAACGGAACAGGTGAACGGTGAAACATCGCCCGCATCCCTGGCTTTGGCGAGTGCTTTTTCCATGCGATCATCGGATTGTTCGTAACTGCTATAGCGTTCAAGGTCTATGCCGCCATTCGGAACATTAGTGTTACCGGCTGCATGCGCCCATCGGAGCGGCCTTTGCTGAATTCCGCGCCGGCGGAGGCAGCAACGTCACCGTCAGCGGTGCAGTCTATAACAACATGGCACGGCAGGGCTTCCAGGCCGGTTTTGCTGAGGGATACTACTCCCTCCACTGTATTTCCGGACATCATTGCATCACAGAAGGTTGAATGGAAACGCAACTCTACCCCGGCTTCAAGAAGGAGCTCGTTTGCTTCCAGTTTGAATGTTTCGGGGTCGTAATCCCAACCGTGAGCTGCCCCGCGGGCTTCAAGGTGGTCGAATAACTCGCGTGCAACGGCCGGCTGGGTATCGCCAAAGGGCAGTACAAGCCCCGCTGTTGCCATGCCTCCCAGAAAGCCGTATTGCTCAAGCAGTGTTACCCTGGCCCCGGCACGTGCAGCTCCGACTGCTGCGCCTATTCCGGCAGGTCCTCCTCCGCAGACTATGACATCTGTTTTCCCTCGCAAGGGAATCTCCCTTGCATATGAAAAAGTACTCACCATGATACAGCTCCTTCATTAACATAAACACCCATACTCACCTCTTTTTTCCTATTTGTTGTTTATGGATTTATCTGCACGGCGGTTGTTCCACCCTCCTCTACAACTTGTATCTTCGTACTAGCAGGAGCCTCTGCCAGTACCGCACTCTTTATCTTTGCCTTATCGCAGGCTGCCACATGTCCATCTGCAAAAGCAATGGTAGCAAGTCCGTTATGTCTCAGATGAATTCGAGCATCATTTGCAGAATTCACGTTAGAAATGGAAAACCCGTAGGATTGATTGAGATAATTAGCAGTGTTGGGGTCCACACCCGCGGTATCGGCAAGGAGTATCATCTGCGCCGGTCGATCAATTCTATATAGATTGATGTAGTATAACCAGGTATTATCGATCGAACCTTTATAGCGATCCAAATACTTTGGGAAGATGGTATCAATAAAGAGTATGCCATACGTTTTGGAAACACTACCGGAATAACGATAAGGAGGATATGAAGGGCAGACGCATACATCCATGGTCTTTATATAGCCCATGTTATACAAAAAATAGCACCAACTCCAACCCCTGTATGGTGCTTGACTGCCGTAATAGAACACACCTCCATCATAGTCCTGCGCATATATGGACAAAGCCATTCCGCACTGTTTCAGGTTGTTTATGCACCTGGTCTGCTGTGCCTTCTCCCTGGCCTTTGCAAAAACCGGAAAGAGTATAGCTGCCAGTATTGCTATGATAGCTATAACTACTAATAATTCTATTAACGTGAAACCCTTCTGCCTTATCATTGAAGCGGGCATCTTATTCCTCCTCTGCATGGTAATTGAAACCGGCTTTCGTGGCCTTATCTGGTGATTGCTACTCCTCCTATACGTGAGCTTTTTATCACTGTCACCGAACTGCGTTCTATAAGCTCAATGGGCAGGATTTCATTCTTTATATATGGCTTACCATCCATCTGATCCAGCAATCTCTCCGCCGCATGGCGCCCCATGGTGGAGAGAGGCTGCTGGATTACTGTGAGCGCAGGGTCCATCCATCTGGCCCATGATGAATCATCAAACCCTATTATGGATACATCCTCCGGAACAGAGAGGCCCTTGTTCCTAAGCTCTGCCACTATCTGCATTGTGGGCGGAAAGAGAGAGCTGAAGACAAGGGCGGTAGGCCTTCTTTCGGAGTCGAACATTTCTTTTAATCCAGATAGTGCTTCATTATCCAGACGGTCAGTGTCAATAGCAATGCGTTTTTCACCCGCAGCTTCAATCCCAAATTCATCTGTTAACTTATCAAATGCTGAGCGCCGGGCAAGAGCATCAAATGATTGGAAGATTTGATCTACGTAACCTATTCTGGTGTGCCCTCTGTCCGTAAGGTAGCGGAGAGCGCAACGGATACCGTATTCATTGTCACAATCCACGCTGGGAATATCTACATCTTCCCAGGATGCGCCTATTATGACGGATGGAATACCGGAGTTCTGAAACCTTTCTACAAACTTCTTCCTATCCCCCTTGGGAGCCATGAAGATTAACCCTGAAAAGGCATGGTAGTGATTTACATCATTTATGCTATAATCCGAAAGCATCAAATTAATGCCCACATCTTCCAGTACGGATCGTATACCTTCAAAGATATGGCCCTGATACCAGTTGGATGTTATATCCGGGCCGGGAAGCATGCTTATCATGCAAACGCTGCCGACGTCGCGCCTTTTTCCGGGAGCCGCCTTTTTTGTTACAAAGGTTCCGCGTCCCACATGGCAGGAGATTACCTGCTCATCCGCAAGTATCCTAAGCGCTCGTCCAACGGTTGTCAGGCTCACATCATACTGCTTCATAAGGGCTCTCTGTGTGGGCAATCTATCCCCGAAAACAAATTCTTTTTCTATGCTATTTTTTAGTGTCTCTGCCAATATCATATATTTCGGCGCCATTACATTGCACTCCAATTGTACCGATGTATTATATACTTCTACATTCAGGAGCAAATTCCTTCTCCGCCTAAAAAAATTTT
>CALNCU010000034.1 GCA_937875395.1 uncultured Armatimonadota bacterium
TGTTTTGCAAGATTGGCTATTGTGTGGTATAAATGATCATGGTGCAAGCAAGTCCTGCCCGAAGGTATTCGGGTCCGCGTCGGCAACGACGCGCAGGTCGGGGTGACCCCCTGCACTAGTAAACTCTTGCTTGCACCTTTTAGGTACCGGCTGCACGGAAGAGCAGAAAGGCCAATGCCGCCGGAGTAGCAATACTCTTGGTGATGAGGATGATGCGGCTGTCCTCATGCCCGGCGTTCTTTATTTCCCTCATGTCTGTATTTTCTCGCAAGATCTTTTTCCACCATAACGATAGTACTATTTATCCATGGAGATTTCTGCTTAAAATACACGCACCCTTGTTCTGCTACCATCAACAGGCTATAATAAGCTATCAACCAATCTCTTGATTCCACACGGTGGTCAAATGCCTTTATTGCCCGAAGAACATGCACGCGAAGAGATAGACAAGCAACTCCTGCAAGCAGGTTGGATCATTCAGAACAAGGATGAAATTGACCTTGGTGCAGGCAGGGGAATTGCCATTCGTGAATTTCCTCTAAAGCAGGGCCATGGCGAGGCCGACTACCTTCTCTACGGAGACGGCAAGGCTCTAGGGGTTATAGAGGCAAAGAAGGAGGGGAAGACCCTCACTGGTGTGGAGGTGCAGACAGAGAAGTACAGCACCGGTCTGCCTGGCTGGGTTCCTGCATGGCATAAGCCGCTGCCGTTCCTGTACGAATCTACCGGCACGGAGACGCAATTCACAAACAGATTTGACCCGGAGCCGCGCAGCCGGTTTGTCTTTACATTCCACCGCCCGGAAACGCTTATCGGCTGGGCGCAGGGGCTTACAGGCATCGCAACTGCGGACCGGGTGAGCTCTCCAAGGGCCGTATATGGCTCACCGGATACTTTGCTTAAGAATCTGCAGAACATGCCGCCGCTCATAGCAGACGGCATGCGCCCACCACAGATTAAGGCAATTACCAACCTTGAAAAATCACTCGCACAAAACCGCCCGCGTGCGCTAATACAGATGACCGGCGGCGCAGGGAAGACATATACATCCGTTGCCCAGATCTACCGTCTCATCAAGTACGCCGGGGCGAAGCGCGTGCTCTTCCTGGTGGACAGAAGCAACCTGGCTCGTCAGACACTAAGGGAGTTCCAGCAGTACACCGCGCCGGATGATGGGCGCAAGTTCGTTGAACTCTACAACGTTCAGCACCTGGCAAGCAATGCCATAGATCCTGTCAGCCGCGTGTGCATCACCACCATCCAGCGGCTCTACTCAATACTTAAAGGCGAACCGGATATGGACCCTGAGAGGGAGGAGCACTCGGCAGGCGAGATGATTCCAACCCTCCGCCAGGAGCCTCTGCCTGTGGTGTATAATCCGAACGTGCCGATTGAAATGTTCGATTTCGTCTTCACGGATGAGTGCCATAGGTCCATATACAATCTCTGGAGGCAGGCGCTGGAGTATTTTGATGCCTACCTTATCGGCCTTACAGCCACACCTTCAAAGCAGACATTCGGGTTCTTTAACCAGAACCTGGTAATGGAGTACCCGCGTGCGGAAGCGGTGGCGGACGGCGTATGTGTGGACTTTGATGTCTACCGCATACGCACGCAGATCACGGAATCCGGTTCCATGGTAGAGGCCGGTACATACGTGGACAAGCGGGACAAGCGCAGCCGCAGGGTTCGGTGGGAGCAGATAGAAGACGATCTGGACTATACCGCAAGCGAACTGGACAGATCGGTCGTAGCAGAGGATCAAATAAGAACG
>CALNCU010000035.1 GCA_937875395.1 uncultured Armatimonadota bacterium
AGGAGCATTGGCGGGTGGGCGGGTTAGGCTCCCGGAGGCACTACCCGAAAACCAAGCCACTCAATAACCTACATCCACCCGGTCTGCGGCGGGCGGAGCCGTGACCAAATCATGGCAGGATGCTCTATTATCTACATATGCTTCGGCAGCGGCGTGCCAAGGCACTCTGCGACCGAAGTATCGCCCCCGGGGTTGGTGCACCTTGCTCCGGCAGCGGCGCCTTCGGCTCTGCGACCGAAGTATCGCCCCGGGGGTTGGTGCACCTTGCTTCGGTCGCAGACATAATTAAGTTTACGCGCCGCTAGGATGCCTCTACGCCTGCGGCCTCCCTTACGGATGCCGGCGCACGGCTTAGATCAAGCTCCGGGTACCCGCGGACTTCGTTGTGCAACCTCATAAACTCACAGCAGGCCCGCATTGCAGCCTGGGTATCAAAGAGAAGGTTTTGCGCCCATGTATCTGATTGAGGATCGTAAGATATCTCGCCTGCAAAGACCGGCGCTATACCAAAGGCCCCTCCGGCTTCACCTGGAAGAGTCATCTCCATGCAGCAGACATGATCTTCCAGCCCTGCTTTAGGGAGCCAGGTGGGCAGGAAATCTGCGCTGGGTACGCTCATCTGCATGCCGCCGGTGTTAACGGTTTTGCAGAAGAAGAGCCGCATTCTTAGGTCTGCCAACTCCCTGTTTATCCTTTCTTTCAGGAAGAGCCGGGCGGCGTTCAGGGCGCCCACTATAACGGCCACTTCGTCTGCATTATAGGTGTACTCCGTGGAGAGCGGGGTCTGCGCGTAGACTCCGGGGAGCTTCCACCACTGGCTCTCCACGTAATCAAAGATTTTGGTGGCGGCCTCTGCATACGTCCTAAGCTTTGTAACTCTAAAGGCCTCCGTAAGTGCGCGGAGCGCCTCTGCTGCGTCAACCAGCGTGGTGCCCACGGATTCAGAGGCATCCTGAGCGCCCACCAGGTTGTCTGCATACTCCCGCAGCAGTCTTAACGCCGCGGCCCGCAAATCATCAGAACGGGTAACTGTGGAGTACCATGCAAGCGATGATACCGCAACGGCCTGCGCCTGGATTTTGTTTATGGATGTATCCAGCAGGGTTGCTTTATTCTCTAAGATGGCAGAGAAGAGCGCATCTGCCTCCAGCATAAACCTGTTATGCGCGTTTTCATCCATAAATATGCCCTGCTTGCCTGCGAACGATGCCGCATCTGAGCAGGCCCAGAGCATGCACATCTGATCCTCAAGGTTTGTGTTGGAATCTGTAATGTGAACGCTGCCCTCTTCGGCAGACATTGCAAAGAGTCCCCTGCCATCCCTTAAGTGACTGAATGCAAATTCGCACTGCCTTCTTGCAAGAATAGCCAGAAGAAGCGCTGTCTGAGACCACTGGCCGCGCTCCTTGCCGGAACTCTGGGCAGATTCAAACATCCTTGCGCACTCCGTCTCTGCAATAATGGCCCAGCCCTGCGCCTGCGGGCGGAGAGATCTGTCAAAACTCTCTCTGGGCCAGCGCCATGTGCTCAGGTTGTGTTCATCGTAGTTCTGCATCAGGTGAGGGTCGCCGCTCTTGTAGATGGCTTTTAGCAGCGATGGGTTAGATAGCGGCAGATCTGTTATGCACAGGCCTGCGTTCCCCAGCACCTTGTTTGCCTCATCTTCATCCATTGGTATTCCCATTCCTGATCCAAGAGCAAGGGAGATTGCGTTTAGCATAGAATACCAGGATGCTTCTTCCCTTGTTACATCAATATCAATGTTGCAGCCGGTTTCCGTATCTGCGCCCAGCATTGCTTCCTGGAGTCTCTTTTCTTCCATGTGGTCTCTTCCTCCCGTGTAAAAGTTGTATTTTTAAGAGAAAATGTTACATTGCCCTAGGGCGGCGGCATAAGACGCACGTTGTTAATCTTAAAGACAACCGCACCGTGGATTGGAAAACCGGGCGATTCATTTTGCATCATAGAGATCAGGTCATAATCTTCATCGCCCGAAACATAACGCGCGCTTCCTTCCAGCAGATACGCCTCAAATCCTCCTGCGCGGTCTGCCACCATGGCCTGCGCACGCTCTGCTTCCGCAAGATCTCTACCAATTCCGGTGGCGCCGGTTGCCGGAAATACAAGCACGTTCTCATCTGAAAAACGCCCGTAATATTCTGGATATATCTTTGGACTCCCATTCAAAACGGCAAGGGGAATATAGTGATTTGTAAGATTTAATTCTACTATCTCTCTTACACGCTCTGTTATCTTCATTACCGCTTACCCCCTGCGAGCAAATACCCATGCGACAACTCTGTGCTACCCATTTTAGCCTGCCAGGGAAACGCCCCCGCAACATTTCTGCGGGATATATTGCTGATTATTCCCCAAATATGCAAGCTGCACACCACCAACGCCCCCCTCTTTAACCGGCATGGAAAGCTGCACTCGCCGGCATACAGGGAAAATGAGCATGCTTATATAGCCGGCAATGCGTTTTGAGTTCCGTTGTTCTGTGCAATAAACATCTTGTGGGATAAAGATGTTATACACGGCATCCATTTCAGAAAAAGAGAATGCCGGTGTTGGAAAGGAGCAGATTATGCGTTATCTGATATTAGTTGTTACCATACTGCTTATTGCAGCAGTACCAGTTCTGGGCGCTTCCAGTTTTCTGGGAGGATTCAGCGGGAACATATACACGCCGGATGGGATAATAGTCCCGGAGAAAACTCTTGAGCTATCATACCACGACACGCTCAAGCTCTTTGGGAACACGGATGTATCCGCATTAAGCGGAGTATATGGGTTTGGCACCAACCTTGAAGCAGGAATTTCTTTTCTGCATAACAGCGATTCTGATGCTGTAATCAGTGCCAAATACAGGGTAATAAATGAGACTGCCGATAGCCCCGCAGTTCTTGTGGGAGTGTTTGATCTTGCCGGTACAGCAAACTGGATTAATGATAATCCGGGGTTCTTTATTGTGCTCTCCAAGAATATCACATCCTTTGCAAGCGAAGTGACAAATCAGCCATCCAAGCCGCTACGCCTCTCTATAGGCGCGGGCTCCGGCATATTTAACAACCTGTTTGCCGGGTTCGACTGGACAATTGAAAGGAACCTAAGCTTAATGGCCGAGATTAACGGCGGGCGCATTGCAGACCAGACAAACATTGTTAGTGCAGGTTTGCGCTGGGCTGCAATCCCGGATTTAAGAGTAGATGCTGCATATGTAGGCTTCAAACAGTTTGCATTTGGCGCAAACTACAGAATAGCATTCAGGTAGCGGATACTGAGTTTGCTGCTGCTCCGGTGGCAAATACCAAGGCAGCAGCAAACCATTTGGTCATGAAAGAGGCAGATTGAATGCGCGTGCTTATAACAACGGACGGCTCGGAAGATTCCTACAAGGCGGTACGCAGCTATATCCACCTCACTCATGCAACCCAGCATGATATAAACATTCTTTACGTCATGCCCCGCATAGCAATAGGCCGTGATGCGGGCTACTTCCAGCTTGAACAGGAGCGGGAGGCTGCAGGAGCGCTGAATACTGTCAAAGAGATCTTCCGTGAGGTAGGAGAGGTTATAAAAACAGAACTGAAACAGGGGGACGCAGCTCAGGCCATTGTTCAGGTTGCAAAAGACGGTGAATATGATCTTATAGTAATGGGTCGCAAGGGCCGCGGCGGATTCCGGGAGTATCTGCTTGGCAGTGTAAGCCGCTACGTTGTGCAAAACGCCCCATGCTCCGTGTTTATAGGCAGGTAGCATCATCCGGCTTCAACTTCTACCACGCAGGGTACAAATTGCAATAGATGCGGGGTTTGCCGCAAGCTTGTGCAAATCTTTAGGCGGGGGGATTGCCATGATTTACAGACTAATTGTATTTGCCTGCACAGCCCTTATAATATATGCTGCGCCGTATTCCCAGGCTCAAACTAAAGCCTCCGATGCCAAGGCGGCGGCCAGGGAGATGCAGTCCACGGGAGTCTCGCCGGAGGAAGCACAGCTAAAACTTGCAGAGGCCATGCACTGGAGCCCCCGGATTAACGCACAGTACGCATATCCCTCCTTAATCCGGTACTCCATACGTACCCCCGGCAATATGTACAATCCTCCGCCCATTATAATGTTTAATAACCGGGGAGATATGGCCCTTATCTGGGACCCGTACTTCCACCATTTTAAGTGGATAGCCATAGTACCGCCCTACCCGGGATACGTGCGGCCTCCCACCATAATCTACGGCCCCGGAATTTATGAGAACGAAGAGCAATACGCGCCCGCAGAGGGGACGCAGGCGGCAAGTGTGCGCACCTCCGTGGGAGAGGTAATCCGGGTGCTGCCCGGAAGAACGCCCAAGATGGTTGTAAACATAGGCGGGCGTGCTGCCTCCGTTGCAATCTCCCCGGATGCGCTCCTCCTCAGGGGGCCTATTGGGGGCAGGCTGGCAGAGGTGCCGATGGGAGATATCAGGCCGGGAGATAGGGTAATCCTTCAGTTCATGGGGCAGGAGACTGCAGGGATTGTAAGGGCGCAGTACTTTGCCGTCTATGGAAAGGTGCAATCAATAGCAGTCAACACCATACTTCTTAATACCGGCGCCACACTTAGAATATCGGCCGAGACGGATATAGTCCTCCCGGGGAACATAACGGGCGCTCTGCAGGATATAAAGACCGGAGATGCTGTGGTGGCCAGGGTAGCGCCCATAAGCGGCAAGACGTTTTTAATAAAAGTACTGGATGGCAGAGAGCGCCAGCCGTCCAATTCAGAAGAAGAAGGCAGCCAGATAAACCTGAACAGCACCGGCCCGTTCAGAGCGGGCGATATACTTATCATAGAATTTAACGGACAGCCCGGCGGAAAGGCATCTTTTACAATCCCGGGAGTGGTTGCAAATGTGCCTATGACAGAGGTGGAGCCGGGCCTCTATCGCGGCGAGTACAGCGTAACACCGGGAGATATTGCCATAAGGGAGCAGTTGACTATCCGGTTTAGATCACCGTCCGGCGCTACGTATACCCGGACATCCGGCCCCCTGGTTACCATAAGAACCATGGCCGGATACCTGCCGCAGATTATATCTCCACGGCAGGGCGAATATATATCCAGCCCGCTGGTGGTAAAGGGGATAGCGCAGCCGGGCTCCCTGGTAAGGGTAACCATCCTATATAGGGCAGATATACAAAACGCGCTCCCTATTGAAGGGCTCACCGCCTACGAAGATGCAGAAGCCGATGCCCAGGGAAAATGGCAGACAACTCCGCTTCCGGCTGTTGCTCCGTTCTATGAGGACAGCTCGGAACTGCCGGACTACTTTGGGTCGCTCTCAGAGATATTCAGATTCCCAAAAGTAGAACCCGTAATGTATATTGTCACCGCAGCAAGCATTAATGCAAACGGTGAAGAAACAGCGGCATACAGCGTGCAGGTTACAAAGGCGCCGGGCAGAATAATGAGCAAATAGGAGGATCAACCGGGCCTTTGGTAGAATTAGTTATCATTAAACTATCAATAATTGCAGCCGCTGGAGTATGGTATGCCCCAAGGTTTACGTAACATATATTTTTTTACAAGAGACGTATTTAAAGAATTTTCAGAGGATAGAGGCGGTCTCTTTGCTGCTGCAATAGGTTTTTTTGGTCTTATCTCCCTCATCCCCCTTATGCTTCTGGCCGTGGGTATCTTTGGGTATGTCCTTGGGTCCGGACAGGCGCTTGAAACCGTTGTAAATTTTGCGCGTAATTACATACCAATAGGTACTGAATCCCTTGAAAAAGACCTTACGGCGTTAAGCCAGCAATCCGGCCTGCTGAGCGGCCTGGGGCTTGTGGGATTGGCATGGACGGGCATGCAGGTATTTGTCATCCTTCAGCAAGTGATGATTATTGCGCTTGACTCCAAAAAGCGCCTGGGATTCTTTAAGGCAAGGGCCGTGGCGCTCTTAATGGTGATTATTGCAGGGGCGCTGCTGGCGTTTTCAATAGGCGCCACATCCTTTCTTACCGTGGTAAGCTCCTACCATGTTCGCGGGCTGGAGCCTGAGAATATGAAGGCCTTCTGGGATTTTCTGGGAGTTCTTGGCCCGGCCATTGTATCTACGCTTGCCTTTGTGCTTATTTACCGTTTCCTGCCTATGGTAGACATAGGGATGATCTGTCCGCTTACCGGCGGCATAACCGCAGGGCTTCTGTTTGAACTGGCAAAGAACGTTTTTAGATGGTACGTAATCCACTTTGCCGACTTCACCCGCGTATACGGCTCACTTGGAAGTGTAATAGTACTGGTAATCTGGATATACTATGTTTCGATGATCCTGGTTCTGGGGGCCGAAGTAGCTTGTGTATGCGCACGCAGAAAGGGTTTTATAGCGCCTCATGGAGGTTAAGAAATGCCTAAGCGGGGAGATCAGAGGGCTGCAGGCTGGCTGCCTGTAATACTTCTTGTGGCGGGCATTCTTCTTCTGTATCTGCTCTGGAAAATATTATACATCTTTGTCCTGGCCGCCCTGCTGGCGTTTATAATGCATCCCCTGGTTGACCTGCTGGATAGAAAGCTGCCGCGGGCCTTCTCTATAGCAAGCGTTTTTCTGGTTTTTATAATAGCCCTAATAATAGTTACAGGGCTGCTTGCGCCCGTTATAGCAGACCAGACACATGAACTTATAACCGCTTTTCCCGGCTATCTGAATAAAGCAAAGGAGTTTACAGATAGTTTTAGGGGAAGGTTTTTGGGCCCCGGGAGCAGATGGCAGGGGTTTGCAAACGGCCTGTTTACCCAGTTGCAGGCAAGCGCCGCACGCCTGGCGCAGAGCACTCTCCCCGCCGTATTCTCATTCTTCACAAGCCTTATCACGCTTATCCTTGTGCCGCTCCTTGCTTTTTATATGCTCTTGGGACAGAAGGACTACAAGGCCACTCTGCTCTCCATAACGCCGGAGCCGCATAAAGAAACGATAAGCCATCTCCTGCATTGCATGGGTGAAGCGCTGTGGACGTTCATTAAGGGTGAATCCATACTTATGCTCTCGGTTGGGCTGCTTGCAGGATTTGGCCTCCACTTTGTAGGGATGCCTTACGCGGCAGTCTTTGGCGTAATAGCCGGGCTGCTTGAAATAGTGCCTAATTTTGGACCTGCCACCACCACAATTATTGTAGCCCTGGTAGGGTTTCTCATCTCGCCGTGGCTGGGGATTAAAGGGATTATAATAACAACTGGTGTGCAGCTTCTTGAGAACACCGTTTTAAGCCCGTACATAATATCAAAAGCAGTGGGGTTAAGCCCGGTAACCATAGTCTTTTCCATATTTTTAGGAGCAGCTCTGGGTGGAATTGTGGGCACATTAATAGCCGTACCCCTGGCTACAATAGTAAAAATATTCATCCTGTACTTCTACGCATCAGAAACAGACCTTCCGGGTAGAAACATCTGCAGGCCGTCCCAAAAGAAGCGCTGAAAACCTGCATCGGGAGGTACCATGGCCAACAGGGAACAGCCTTCTATACCAATACAAGAAGAAGAGACTTTAGAGAAGGGCATAGACGCCATCCTGGAAATCCCCATGTTCATCCTGGCCATGGTGATGCTGGCGCTCTTTATAATAGAGATTACCGCCCGCCTTAGCCCGCAATCATCCCGCATGCTGCTGCTTGCGCAATCGGTGATCTGGTGGATTTTTGTAGCGGAATACCTGACGCGGGTCTTTCTGGCAGAGGATCATCTAAGATACATAAAGGAACATCCCGCAGACGCCCTGTTTATTTTTATCCCGTTCCTCAGGGTATTCCGAGTGCTAAGCGTACTTAGAACCGTGCGGCTGCTGCAATCTGTTCATCCGGTAACGCTCCTAAAGACATACGTAACCACCCGCAAAAGCCTGGTACAGCTGGGCCATATTCTTAAAAAGCGCAGTTTTGCCTATGTGGTTGCCTCCACCCTTGTAATAACCCTTATAGGATCTCTTATCATGTATCTTCTTGAGCGCAATGCCGGCGGCACAATGATACATTCCTTTGGGGATGCCGTGTGGTGGTCTATAGGAATAGTAACCACTGTGGGTAACGAACTCTACCCCGTCACTGCGGAAGGGCGCATTCTTTCTACTATTATGATGATCTACGGGATGGGAATCTTTGGGTATGTTGCAGCCACAATTGCATCTTACTTTATAAATATAGATAATCCGGCGCCCACCCAAAAGAGCAGCAACATTACCAAAAAGGAGTATGAAGATTTATACAGCAGGCTGAACGAACTGCTTGCAGAGGTAAAAAAGCCTTCCGGTAAACAATAGAAGGGGAAAGGCGGGCGCCCTCCCCCTTTATTATCTGCTAATCATCCCTGGATTCAGAGAGAATTCCTATTGCGCGGTTGAGCCGCTGTATCACTCTGGCCCTGCCCAGAACCTCCATAGTCTCAAAGAGTCCGGGGCCGGCGGTTCTGCACGTCACCGCCATGCGTACAGGGTGGATTACCTGCCCGCCGTGCGCGTCCATATCCTCCCCGGCCATGCGGACGGCCTCTTCAAGGGATTCAATGGTAAACTCTGCGGACGCCTCTATGCGGCCTGCCAGATTCCTTAAAAGCTCCAGCACATAATCGCGGCTAAGCCACTTCTTCATGCCCTTCTCATCATAACGGCAATCCTCCCTGAAGAAGAACTCCGTAAGCTCCGGTGCCTCTGAGAGCACCTTCATCCGGTCCTGTACAAGGGCAATAACAGCCTTCGCGTAAGATAGCTCCTCCGGCGATGGGTTCTCCGGAATCAGCCCGGCCTCCGTAAGATAGGGAAGACAAAGCTCCGTTATTCTGCCCAAATCCGCCTGGCGCATGTAGACGCCGTTCATCCAGTCAAGCTTGGAGAGGTCAAACTTTACCGGGTGGTTTACAATTCCGTCTATGCTGAAGCGCTCTATAAGCTCTTCCGTGGTAAAGAGTTCTCTGTCCTCGCCGGGCGACCATCCCAGAAGGGCAATAAAGTTCATCATAGTCTCCGGCAGGTAACCCTTCTCCTTGTAATCCAGAAACCTCACTGCGCCATGACGCTTGCTAAGCTTGGAACCGTCCTGCCCCAGAATAAGCGGCGGATGCACCCACTTGGGCGGATTCCAGCCGAGCGCGGCGTACATAAGCATGTGCTTGGGCGTGCTGGATATCCACTCCTCGCTCCTTATCACGTGGGTGATCTGCATAAGATGATCGTCTACTATGCTTGCAAAATGGTATGTGGGATAGCCGTCCGATTTGATGATGACAAAATCATCCAGCAACTCGTTACGGAAGGTGATCTCCCCGCGCACAAGATCGCAGAATGCCGTCTCTCCCTTGTACGGAACCTTGAACCGGATAACTGCCGGAACCCCCGCGGCAAGGTTGGCCTCTACCTCCTCCGGGGAGAGTTTAAGGCAGGTACGATCATACCCTGTAGGCTCTTTGCGAGCTTCCTGGCCCTTGCGCATCTCCGCCAGCCGCTCAGATGTGCAGAAGCAGTAGTAGGCATCCCCCTGCTCCACAAGCTGCTTTGCATACTTTGCGTAGATATCAAGGCGTTCTGATTGAAAGTACGGGCCAAACGGGCCGCCCTGCACCGGGCCTTCATCATACGGAGTCTCAAGCCACCGGAGCGCCTCAAATATCTCTTCCAGCGCGCCTTCCACATACCGGGCCCTGTCCGTATCTTCTATCCTTAAAATAAACTCGCCGCCCGCGTGCTTTGCCAGAAGCCAGTCAAAGACGGCGTTTCTCATGTTTCCTATATGCGCAAAACCCGTGGGGCTGGGCGCAAACCTTACTCTTACTCTCTCCATGATTACCTGTTCCTGCCTAAAGTCAGGGGAGGCCGCAAGCGACCTCCCTTATTTATCCCCGGTTGCAGCAGCCGGTGCTGCTACTTGCGTATGTATTTTCTCTTTGCCTTCTTAAAGCCCTGGTCAACCTTCTTCTCATCAAACTGCCACAGGGCGCTCTTGCCCCTCTGGTAGAAGGGATAGTATGAGCTTAGGATGCTTGCCACCAGCCGGCGGGTGCTTCTTCTTACTATGTTCACCTCTGTAAACAGGGTGACAAACGATACGCCCTTTTTATGATCCTGCATAAGCTCTGACATAAGCTCAAACGTTGTCATGTTCTGCGTTTTGGGGTCATCCGCCATGGCGGCAAGGGCTTCCACTCTGCCGGGGCTTACAAAAACCAGCGGGTCTGTTGTGTTATCATAAACAAATTTATACTCTTCCGGCTTCTCTGTTTTTACAAGCTCAAAGACGGCGCCGGATTCCGGCATCTCGTCCGTATACCATTTATCCATGCCCATGATAAGGCCCGTTTCGCGGTTAATCCATACGCTCTCCTGCCTGCCGCCGTCTGTGAGGATAATCTCTACCGCCTTTGGGCCTATTGGGAAGAAGGTATCTGATATCTGGCAGAGCGGAAACGTGCCAAGCTTTTTGTGATGTCGGAAGAGCACGCACCGGGCGGATTCCTGGGCGGGAAGCTTATCCTGCTCCGTCACCTGGTCGCAATCGTGCACATCCTGCACAAGCGGGTTGTGAATCTCTGCAGCAAGGCCGCCCTCAAGGCCCTCATCATCAAGCTCTACATCCAACTTCTCGCCTTCCGGGGTTTCAAAATCCAGCGGCTTAATCTCAAGCTCTGCGGGCACCTGGTTGATATATGCCGGAAGGGTTTCCGCCATTCTCCACCGGTCTCCCCCCACCCATGCAAACCGGGAATCTGCGCGCATGGCATCTGACAGACCTTCTGCAGCCACTTCATAAACCGGATCGCGCGGGGAGATTTCAAAGATGCTCTCCAGTATGACGGGCATCCGCTCCACGCCCTTGCCGGAGACTATCTGCACTACCTCATCAAGGTCCTGCTCTGATATGGTCAGGCTGAGAGTTGGCGCAACGTCTTCCGCAACCTCTGCCTTTTCTATTGTGGCGACCGGGGATTCTTCCATTATCTCATCTGCAAGCCGGTCCGCCATAGCTGTAAGCATGGAATCAAAGCCTGCCGCCATCTTCTCCGACATCCAGCGGCCGTCTGATAGCCAGATCAGCTTCTTTGATGCATAGAGCGCGTTAAATGCCTCCACTGCATCAAAGGATTCCGGGAGGGCCCTCCAGCGGAAGAGGCTTGCCACCTTGCCGCTTACCGGCACACCCGCGGTATCTGCCAACTTTGCCACCGCAGAAGCAAAATCCGCAGTCCAGGCTACCTTTGAGGCGGAGGATTCCAGCGCTTCCACATCGCCCTGTTCCATGCCGCTGTCAAAGAGGATATCCTCTTCATCATCTGACATAACCGAAAGCAGCCAGCTTGCAAGCCCAAAGCGATTGTCCAGCGTCTTGAAGAACTTCTCTGTATCTGCAAGCATTCTGGGGAGCATCTCGTACACACTTGAAAGATTGATTGCTATTTCTTCAATTGATATGGGCTTGCCATAGGCGTCTACTATCTCCCGAAGCACGCGTTCGAGCGGTCTCTGCAGATCTTCATACCGGATATCCAGATCCCACCGGCGGTCTATCTGGGCAAACCGGGGGCTTGCTGCAAGCACGTGGCGAAGCAGCTTGGCAGTGTAGCTCTCTTTGCCTATGATACCTATTATTTCTGCCGCGCGTACAGGTTCCTGGTACACAAGCATCGCCGTATATGCCTGATCCTCCAGATACCGCATTGCGGCAAGTTCTGCAGGGTTCTCTATCGCTGCGTTAGTCAATTCCATACCTCCGTCTATGTAATTATAATTACCCGTTTGATGCCGTAAATCTGGCCTGCACATCGTACAGGCCGGCATCTACTATTTCTGCTCTTATAAAGCTGCCTGGGACAACTTTGGCGCCTATGCCCTCAACTTTTATGGCGCCGTCTATCTCCGGGGCGTCCCTCATTGTGCGCCCCACCGCCGTGCTGCCATTTACATGTTCAACCAGAACATCAAGCTCTCTCCCAACAAGGCCCCGGTTTATTTCAAAAGATATCTCTTGCTGGAGAGACATTATCCGCTTATAGCGGGCCTTTGATACATTCCCCTTTACGCGGCCGCCAAACTCTGATGCGGGCGTGCCGTCCTCCGGCGAATATATAAACGCCCCCATTCTGTCAAAACGGGCGAGGCGTACAAAATCAAGCAATTCTTCAAAATCTTCTTCCGTCTCGCCGGGGAAGCCCACCATGAAGGTGGTTCTAAGCACGGCATCAGGGGTGGCCGCCCTTATCCTCTTAATGAGGTCAAGATATTCCTTCCCGCTCCCCGTGCGGTTCATTGATGCAAGCACCCGGGCCGATGCGTGCTGCAGCGGAATATCATAGTAGGCAAGCACCTTCTTATTCCGGGCTACTGTATTTATAAGCTCTTCGCTCACTCTGGAAGGGTACGCGTACAGCAGCCTTATCCAGCGTATGCCCTCTATATCTGAGAGTTTACCCAAAAGTGCCGGAAGCGTAAGCCTGCCCTCTGTATCCAGGCCGTAGCGCGTTACATCCTGAGCTACAAGGCAAAGCTCCTTTACGCCGCCCTGCGCAAGGGCCTTTGCTTCTGCAAGGATATGCTCTTCCGGCCTGCTTGCAAACCCGCCCCGGATGATGGGGATGGCGCAGTAGGTGCAGCGGTTATCGCACCCATCGGAGAGCCTTAGGTATGCAGTCCAGGGCGCGGT
>CALNCU010000036.1 GCA_937875395.1 uncultured Armatimonadota bacterium
CATAGTTCATTCCAACCCGGCAACCGGATAGTTGCAAAAGTAATATCCTCACTCTTCCACTTCTCTTTCAATAACTGGATATTATTGCCATATTTACCAGATAGCCATTCGGCAAATCCCTGCTGTGCCGGCTGGCTGTAATCCCAATAATCATTCCATTCACCTGATCCACCGCATAGAAAATAACCTACCACTTTATCAGCATATGGCGCATTGTCCACATGTGCCGCCAACCGACGCAGGTCACCCGCCACTTCTTCGCGCCACGCTTTTGATGCCATTGAGGCGCGATCCCCTTTACGCATATCAGGCGGCCAAATAGCTAATTGATCCTCTTTATCAACAAACCATTTAGGCTCAGATGCTTTATTAATATCAGTAGCAACCAAAATAATAAAGTATATATCCGGGCACTCTTTCAGCATATCTCGCGCAGTACTGTCCAACCTTGCATACAGCTTATCTCCCTGATAGGCGCGCCCGCCGGGATGAATGGATAGAAACTGAATCCGTGCCCCTGCCTGAACAAAACTTCTAGCAGTCCCTATATGCGCAACCGGATGGCTATCTCTATAGCCTATCACTATTTCCTTTTCCTTATTAAGCTTCAAAACCGGTATTTCGTTATCAGAGTTTACCTCGGCGGCAAGGCCATATCCCCCCGAACTGTTTCCACAAAAACCTTCCACCCCTAAACATAAGACAGCAATAATACTTACTATGGCATATAGATAGAATCTCATCTCTACATTCCTCTTCTTGCATACCGGCTGCCAAGATGATTAAATCTTTTTCCCTGGCATCGGAGGTTTTTTATTGTTTGTATCTCTGTCCGTAGCCATACTACGGCTTATTCTTTTGCACTGCCGGTTATCGCCTATTGTGTTTCATGCATCCAGCCATTGCATTAGGCAACTGAAGATTACTGGACAGCTCTTCTGATATAACTATTTGGCATCATATCGGAAGACAGCTTGCAAATCATCGCCAATTACAGCCCTCTTCCAACCTACATGACCATCGCAATAAAGTATATTTATACCCTCAGTGTGCGCGTTACGCAGAAAGCGATATGGAGAACTTGTCCATTGTTCATCAACCGCACCAATTTTTGCCGCAGTATAAGCAAAGGAATCTCTTGCCTCCGTCACTGCTCCGGCCACAGACGGATTCTTAATGTTTCTGGTATCAATAAGATTTCTTCTTGGATCAGAGGAGGGCAATGGCGCAAACAACTGGCATAGGCCGTAATCTCCTATGGCCCTCTCAACCAGAGAAGGACCCAGAGACGGGCAATCAAATACAGTATTGGGATACCTGGGATTAGCAGAAGCATCATACTTTCCCTTAGCTCCAATATAGACAGCTACCAGATCCTGCCAATAACGGTTGGTCCCGGCGGTACCGGAAGCATTGTAAGCAGGCGTCGGAAAAAACTCATCATAATCCTGGGCATACATTAAAAGCGCACTCCCAATCTGCTTAAGATTGCTGGTACAGGTTGTTTGCCTGGCCTTCTCTCTGGCCTGCGCAAAGACGGGAAAAAGGATCGCAGCAAGTATTGCAATTATTGCGATGACAACTAAGAGTTCTATCAGGGTAAATCCAGTCTTCTTGCTTGTAGCATACGGTTTCATTCTATTGCCTCCTTGGATGGTCTTTCTTATGATCTGGGCGGGCATGCGGATGCCCGTTCTATAAGTTTAACAGGCAGCATCATGGTGACGTCGTCTTCCTTTTCCTCACCGGAAGCCTGGCGGAGCACCAGTTCGGCGGCCTCATGTCCGATCTCTCTAAGAGGCATACGCACGGTGGTTAGAATGTTCTCCCCCCGCTCGTTCAGCGCCACATCCGTATCATCAAGGCCAACTACACTTATATCCTCCGGCACACGCTTCCCGCACTGCGCAAGCATGCCGATAAGCCTGCTTGCGTAATCATCGAACGGGGCCAGAACAGCCGTAACTTCAGGATGCTTGCCAAGGGTCCGCACGGTGGCCGCCACGTCGCTGTACGCATCGTTTTTCAGCAAGCCGCTTTGCAGGTAGATGTTGGGATCAAGCTGCATCTCTTTATAAGCCTGCTGGTATCCTACCATACGCAATGCATACGGGTGGTGAGGCGGAATATTTCCCGGAACAAAATGCATTATATGCCTGTGGCCCAGCGAAAGAAGGTGGCGTGCCAGCAGGTATCCGGCCATGCGGTGGTCCGGCACCACGGCTGAGCATCCGGGATTCTGAAAGATCATGGATACTGTTGGCCGTTTATGCAGCCCATACTGCTCGAACATATCATCCAGAAGGCGCCGTCCCGAACTTTCATGACATAATAAGAAGGCATCTATCTCATCGCGCTGAAAAATAAACGGCAGGTCTTCCGCAGTTATATTCTCATAAGTATATGCCATCACCAGGGCATAGTGTTTTGGCGCCAGCACTTCAAGCGCCCCGCAGAAGAGCATATGGAAGTAATTGGTTTTATAAAATGTCTCTGGCAGGAGAAGTCCTACGGAATGGTTTGTTACAATCTGGTTGGCTTTCTTACGTGCCAGCCGGTATGCAGCATGGTTCACGCCGGGATTGTAGCCGAGTTCTCTAGCGGCAGCTTTGATGCGGTCGATGGTTTCCTGGCTGACCTGCTTTAAATCTCCACTGAGCGCCCGTGAGACGGTTATCTTTGAGACACCGCAAAGGTTGGCTACCGTCTGCATCGTAACTGATGAAGTTGTTCTTTTTGCTGCCATATAGTTGTTTTCCTGCCGGTTATGATGTATACGTTACCGGTAATGTATACATAGTAGCACTGAATCTTTATCCTGTCAATGGGAGAAAAAATTTCTGTTACTGTTCAGGGAAAATGTCCCGAGCCTTATAATGGAAGGATGGAAACAATAACCTTGAACAA
>CALNCU010000037.1 GCA_937875395.1 uncultured Armatimonadota bacterium
CGCCCTCCCGTATCATTTGGGGATAGTTGTTTGCGTGCCATTCATCTATAAAATAATCTATAAACCCTATCTTCTTTTTCACGGTATTACTCTCTCCTTTAAATCTGCCGGCGCATTACTTGTAGACGCCGCAGATAATCTCCATTGCCCTTACGCCGTCCTGCGCAGTTATGGCAAGCTTGTTTTCACCCTTTATGGCTCCTACAAAGTGGGCTATCTCCTCTGCGAACCCTGCGGCCGGACATTCCGGAATCTCTTCCACGGTCCACTCCGTGTCTCCCATCGGCATATATCTTACTTCAAGCGGCTTGTAATAATCAAAGATGGCGCGCCCTTTTGTGCCAAAGATATCTATATAGGCCGCCCCGGAACCCAGCACAAAGCCGGATTCCACGGAACCCATGGCGCCGTTCTCTGCCTTCAGAATAAGGATTCCGGCATCCTCTACATCAGTAGTCTTGAAGTGGCGGTGCATAAACGCCTTCTCATCGGCCACTTCTCCAACAATGTAGCGGAATAGGTCTACGGAATGGCTGTTGGTATCCAAAATGCATCCGCCGCCCGCTATCTTCTTTTTGGTGAACCACTTGTCTTCCATTTTAAAGGAAGGCCCGCCGAAGATGTTATTAAATATAACTATATCTCCAAGCTTTCCGCTCTGCACCAGTTCCCTGAGGGCCATGGTGCCGGGCAGGAACCTGTGCCTGAACGCCGGCATGAAGAGCGCCTTGGATGCATCTGCGGCAGCCTTCATTCTGTGGGCGGATGCCACGTCGTAAGCCATTGGCTTCTCACAGAGCACGTTCACTCCCTTGCCAAGAGCGTAGACCGCAGCCTCTTCGTGCGCCACCGGGGGCGTGCAGATGCTAACTACATCCGGCCCGGCTTCATCTATAAGCGCCTTGTAATCTGCATAGACTTTTCCGCCATGCTCTTTTGCAAATGCCTCTGCGGTTTCTTTGTTTACATCGGTCACGCCGATGATCTCTACTCCAAGGGCCGCATACCCTGCTGCGTGCGGCTTTGCTATTCCGCCGCAACCAATGATTCCTGCTTTCATACTTTTCCTCCTGTATTCAGCTTAAGATTGAGCTTCAAAGAGCCCGTATAACCAATCAACTAAAACTGTTAAACGCCTCTGGGCGATGTGCATGACATTCTAACCACCAGTTCTGCGGGCAGCCTAAGGTTTACAGGCATCTCTGCTGCCGATGGCGATGTAAGAATTTGCGCGGCCTGGCGCCCCATATGGGCTAGAGGCTGCCTTATCACGGTAAGCGGGACCGATAGGTGCGCAAAGAGGGGCGAATCATCAAAACCTATAACGGAGATATCCTGCGGGATAGAAATTCCCCTTGCCGAGAGGGCGTCCAAAATGACGCCGCTTACGGCATTTCCGCCGGAGATAATGGCTGTGGGCGCACCCGGACGGCCGAACCATTCGCCAAACGCCTCGTCAACAAGGTACTGCACGCCCAGCTTATGGTCTTTGCAGATGGCATACTCTGCGCCGGTATCCAGGCCGAATTCAAGGCAGCCTTCCCTGAACGCGTTAAGGCGTTCTATGGTATCAAAGCTTTCCGTGCTGGTGCCTATAAATGCTACTCTGCGGTGGCCCAGTTGAGAGAGATAGTTCAGGGCGGAGAGGATGCCCTGCCTGTTATCTACAGAGATTGAGTGTATGCGTTTTGAATCAAGACTGGCCGCTGTGCAAAGAACCCTTATGCCCCTTCCGGCAAGTTTCTCTAGAGCCGGAACTACGCTTGGGCGCGGCGCCATGGCAAGAAGGAGCAGCGCCCCCATGCCGTGCAGCCGTTCTGCTGCGGAGTCTATACCATCATAATCCAGAAAATACCATTCCCGCTTCCCCACCATTTCAGAGAAGGCAGAGATGATGATACCGGCATAATCATTTGTGAAGCTGGGGACGCCTATCCCCGCTACGGCAATGGGTGCCGTGCAAAGCATCTCTTCTACAGACCGCTCGCTCACGTAGGTTCCGCGCTTGGGTATGCGGTACAGCACCCCTTCGGCAATAAGCATGCCGAGAGCCCTGTCTGCAGTGGCTATGGATACGCCGTATCTTTTTGCCAGGTCCGGCAGAGCGGGCAGGCGCTGTCCGGCGCCCCACAGACCGTCCCTCAGGTCTGATGTTATGCTCTCCCTAACCTTAATATACATTGATACAGGCATGTCTTCCCAATCCCGGCACCAGGGGGTTGTTGCTGCACGCGCCAGCGGATTATACTGATTATGCTTACCCTGTACGGTACCATTGCACATAGTTTACAACCCCATTCAGGCTTTGTCAAGATGTATATGCCAAATCCTTTCCTTTTTGGAAAGCGGTGGGTTTATTGAGATTATGCTTATGTTGGGGGCTAAGATTATCCAGCGGCAATAACTTTGAGGTAGAGAGAGGCTGATACAGATACAGGCAGGGCTGCATAAGAGCAAACCCTGCCTGTTTTAGTTTAAACCGATGCTGGTTTTTTAGAACATGCCCGGCATTCCGCCGCCCATGCCACCCATGCCGCCACCGGGGCCGCCCGGCATTGGCATTGGTTTCTCCTCTGGGATATCTGCCACAAGCGCCTCTGTGGTGAGAAGCAGTGATGCAATGCTTGCCGCATTCTGCAGTGCGCTTCTGGTTACTTTTGCGGGGTCTATAATGCCCGCCTTCATCATATCTTCATAGACTCCGGTTGCAGCATTGTAACCGTTGCCCTTGGGAAGGTCTTTGATCTTATTGATTATAACGGAGCCTTCCACACCGGCGTTCTGGGCAATCAGCCTGGAAGGCTCTTCAAGGGCCTTCTTTACTATTGCCACGCCCACCAGTTCCTCTGCGCCGCCTTTAACGGCATCCAGGGCGGGGATGATGTCTATAAGCGTCACTCCGCCGCCGGGGACTATTCCCTCTTCCACGGCTGCGCGGGTGGCGGAAAGGGCATCTTCTATACGATGCTTCTTCTCTTTAAGCTCGGTCTCGGTAGCGGCGCCTACTTCTATAACAGCCACTCCGCCGGAGAGCTTTGCAAGGCGCTCCTGAAGCTTCTCTCTATCGTAATCAGATTCTGTGGACTCTATCTGATTCTTTATCTGAGCTATGCGGCCCTGGATTGCGGCCTCGGTGCCCTTACCTTCTATGATGGTAGTCTCTTCTTTGGTTACTACCACTTTCTTTGCCTGGCCAAGCATGGGAAGGTCTGCATTCTCCAGCTTGATGCCCAGGTCTTCCGTGATGAATTTGCCGCCGGTGAGGATTGCAATACGGCGTTTACCGTTCCGCGGAGCTTGTTTACTACCAGGGTTGCAAGGGCCTCGCCTTCTACATCCTCTGCTATAATTACAAGCGGGCGGCCGGTGCGTATAACCTTCTCCAGCACGGGGACAAGGTCTGCAACGGCAGAGATTTTCTTCTCAAAGAGCAGGATGTAGGCATCGTCCATGACGGCTTCCATCCGCTCCGGGTCTGTTACCATGTAGGGAGAGATGTACCCCTTGTCAAACTGCATTCCCTCTACAACCTGCAGGTTTGTGGCGGTGCCTTTGGATTCCTCAACGGTTATAACGCCGTCTTTGCCCACTTTTTCCATGGCGTCTGCAATTAGGGCGCCTATGGTGGAGTCGTTTGCAGAGATGGCTGCTACTTTTGCAATCTGATCCTTATCTTCTACTGCCTTGCTTACGTTGCGAATCTCTTCTACGGCTACCTTGACGGCTTTGTCTATCCCCTTCTTGATGAGCATGGGATTTGCGCCGGCTGCAACGTTTTTAAGCCCTTCGCGCACTATGGCCTGCGCAAGGACTGTTGCGGTGGTGGTGCCGTCGCCTGCTACGTCGTTGGTTTTGGATGCAACTTCGCGCACAAGCTGGGCGCCCATGTTCTCAAACCGGTCTTCTATTTCTATCTCTTTTGCAATGGTTACGCCGTCGTTGGTGATTCCGGGAGAACCAAACTTCTTCTGAAGCACCACATTCCGGCCTTTGGGGCCAAGGGTAACCTTTACTGCATCGGCCAGTGTATTTACACCGCGCTCAAGCGAGCGCCTGGCCTCTTCATCAAACCTTAAGTCCTTTGCCATTTACCGATTTCCTCCTAATTATTCGACGATAGAGAGTATATCATCCTGGCGCAGGATAACGTACTCTTCGCCGCCAAGCTTTACTTCAGTGCCGCCGTACTTGGAATAAATTATCTTATCGCCGGCTTTTACTTCCTGCGGGATCACTGTGCCGTTATCCAGCGTTCTGCCGGGACCGACAGCAACTACCAATGCCTCCTGCGGCTTCTCTTTTGCCGTGTCAGGAAGGATTATGCCTCCCTTTGTGACTTCTTCTGCTGCAGTTGGCTTTGCAACGATCCTATCTCCTATAGGCTTTAACACTGTTCAAACACCTCCATAGGTTAAACAAGAGTTTAGCACTCCGTGCAGGCGAGTGCTAAACTAATGATACCTCATTTTTTTTAGTAATTGCAAGCTTTTTTGTAAATTTTTTAACTGTTAGGCGATAACAGCCCGGCTGGTGATTCTTCTTTTAAGGATACCCTTTGTTTTAGTTAAGGAAACGGCCCCGCTGCCGGAGCTTTTGGAGAGAGATAGCACTCCAGGGCGGCGGTGCAGAGCCGGGGGAAGAGATGCCTCATATCTTCGACTTGCAACTGGAATGGTACTCTATAAACTTTGATTTGCAAGTTTACAGAGGGCAACGCCTACGGCGG
>CALNCU010000038.1 GCA_937875395.1 uncultured Armatimonadota bacterium
CTTCGCTATCAAATCGAGGTATGCCAACCCGTGGGGCGATACTTCGGTCGCAGAGCCGGAGGCGCCGCTGCCGAAGCATGTGTAGATAATAGAGCACCCTGCGGTGGCTTATTCTGGCTTCGCCCATCGCTGCCGGAGCATATGTAAAGATAATTGAATATTCTGCCTGGGATTGGCCATGGCTCCGCCGCAAACCGCGCAGTTTTGCAATTAAAATTTGTGTAACACAAAGGTACAATACATCAAATTAATCTGGAGGAAAAAAGTGAAAGTAGGCGTAAGCAGCTACAGTTTTTCCCGCTACCTGGCAAACGGCAGCATGGACGTCTTTGGGGCCATAAAGGCCGCGGCGGAGATAGGGTTTGACGGCATAGAATTCTCCGGCCTGCCCGGATCAGACAAAGAGAAGGATATCCCCGCCTTTGCCGCCCGGATAAAGGATGCCTGCGGCGAGGCCGGGCTTTCCGTCATAAGTTACACCATAGGGGCAGACTTCTTAACCCCGGCCAAGGGTGATTGGAAGGACGAAGTAGAGCGTCTTAAGGGAGAGATAGACATTGCCGCCGTGCTGGGCGTAAAAAAGATGCGCCATGATGCCACCCGCGGCCCTAAAGACCCCAACTCTCTTACGGCATTTATAGAAATGCTTCCCATGCTCGCCAATGCCTGCCGCGCGGTAACGGAATACGCCGCCGGTAAAGGCGTAAAGACCACAATAGAAAACCACGGCTTCTTTATGCAGGATAGCGACCGGTGCGTGGCGCTTATGGAAGCCGTCAACCATCCAAACTTTGGGGCGCTTGCAGACATAGGAAACTTCCTGTGTGCAGATGATGACCCTGTGCGTGCGGTGGGACGCCTGGTGCCCTACGCCTTCCACGTACACGCCAAAGACTTCCACGTAAAGCCCGCCGCGGCAGACCCGGGCGACGGCTGGTTTAAATCCAGAGGCGGAAGGTGGTTGCGCGGCTCCATAATAGGGCACGGCTGTGTAGACATTAAGGGCTGCCTTGCCGCTGTCAAAGCCGCCGGGTATAAAGATTTTGTCTCCATAGAGTTTGAAGGCATGGAAGACAACCGGCAGGCGCTTGAAATAGGGCTTAAAAACCTTCGCCGGTACATAGAAGTACTGGGCTGATAAATATGGGCGCGGCTGCCTACGTACACATACCGTTCTGTCAAAGAAAGTGCCTCTACTGTGATTTTAACTCTTACCCGGGCATGGAAGAACTCTTTCTGCCGTATGCAGAGGCGCTTAAACAGGAAGTAAGGGCGGCTGCGCGCTCCTTTAATACAGAAATCGCCACGGTCTTTTTTGGCGGTGGAACCCCCACGCTTCTGCCGCCAAAACTTATCTCCTCCGTTTTGGAAGAGATAAGGGCATGCTTCAAGATTCTCCCAAATGCGGAGATTACCACAGAGGCAAACCCCGGCACCGTGACCGCGGGTTCCCTGGCGCACCTGCACGGAGCCGGTTTCAACCGCATAAGCCTGGGCGTGCAATCCCTCTTTGATAACGAGCTTAAACGCTTGGGACGCATCCACACTCCCAAAGAGGCAATCCGGGCGTTTAAAGACGCTCGCTCCGCCGGGTTTACAAACATAAACGTAGACCTTATGTACGGCATCCCGGAAGAGACCATGGATTCCTGGCGCAGCACACTGGTCCGCGTGTTGGAGTTGGAACCGGAGCATATCTCCCTCTACTCCCTCTCCGTAGAAGAAGGCACTCCCTTCTTTCAAATGTATAACTCCGGAGAACTTGAGCTTCCCGGCAGCGAGGCGGAGGCGGATATGTATGAAGAAGCCGCCCGCATCCTCACAGGGGCCGGGTTTATCCACTATGAAATCTCTAACTTTGCCCGGCCCGGGTTCTTCTGCCGGCATAATATCACCTACTGGAAGAACCAGCCGTACTTTGGTTTCGGCGCCGGCGCGGCCTCATTCTTGGGCGGGGTGCGCAGAACAAACGCCTCCTCCGTGCAAGAATACATCCGCCGGATGGGGGCGGGGGAGAGCCCCGTTGTATCTGAAGAAGCGCTTGAGGGCCGGATGGCGATGGGGGAGACAATCTTCCTTGGCCTCAGGATGCTTTGCGGCGTAGATGAGCAGGAGTTTCAGAGCCGGTACGGCACATCCCTCCGCAAAGTCTTTGGGCCGGAGATAGACGGGCTTAAGCGGCGCGGGCTTCTTGAAGAGCCGGACGGCGCGCTCAGGCTTACGCACAAGGGCCTGCTCCTTGCAAACGAGGCCTTTTGCCAGTTCCTGGGGTAGGCGTAGCGCATTAAGGAGCTTGCCGGGTGGTATATAAACCACCCGGTGGATGGGCTGTTTGCCGTCTCCGGCAGGGCGCCGGGAGATGCTGAGTCTGCGGTTATAGTAACCGCCGGCCGTTCCACGTAAGGCGTGCTATCGGCGCTTCGGGCAAAGGTTCCGTCACAGGCGAAAGGGAATCCGGGCCTTCCATGGCGACGGATAATCCTTCTTCCGCCCTCTGCCATGAGATGCTGATGCCTCCGTGCGGGGTGGGAACCGTTCCTTCTGCATGGTACAGCCTGCCGGGATACGGTTTTACCAGGAATTTCCTGAATCCGGGCTCCAGCGGAAAAATCCCCAGTGCGTATGCGCCCAGGTAGAAGGCCGGAAGGGCGCTCCACCCGTGGCAAAGGCTGCCGGCCCCGTCAAAATCATCGCCGCCCTGTATTGTCTCCCAAAAACTGGTTGCGCCGCTTACCAGCATCTTCCCCCAGTTAGTGTGTATTTCATCATCCATAAAAGCTCTTGCGCCCTGGTTCTGCATCAGCGCCCGTAGTTTATACAATGTGCTGCTAAGGGTTACCGGGTACAAGGACCTGTGCTGAAGGGTTTCAGCCGCCATTTTGGCGGCGTCCGGCGGCAGGATGCGCTCGTGCAGGGCAAGCACCTGGGTAAGGTCTGAATAATGCGTCTGAACACCGTTTTTAAGGTATGTAGAGAGCGCCTTCTTCTCCCTGTTCCAGAATGCCTTGAATATGGATTTGCCCAACTCCTCTCTGCGGGCATGCACGGCGGATGCATCTCTGCCGCTCTCTTCCAGCATCCAGGCGAAGCTCCCCAGGGATTCATGCAGGAAGAGGTTGTACGGCGCGTCCAGCCGGCCCTCTTCGCTCATAGTAGATAGGCCGTCCATCCATTCGTAGAAGTTCCAGATATGCTCTCCTTGCGGCGTTGCGTAGAGCCCCGTGGGAGCATGAGGGTTGGCGCAGGCTTTTTTGAGCATAAACTCTATCTGGCTGCTGTAGGTGTCAAACAGCCTGCTGCTGCCGCTGTGGAGCCAGTGTTCCGCCAGTGCCGTAATCCAGACCAGGCTGAATATGGGGATGGTGATAGGTATGCGCGCCGGGGCGCACATCTCCAACAGGCCGTCATCTCTTATGCCCCTGCCCAGCAGGTTAAAGGATGCCGCCGCAAAATCATAATTCCCGAAGGCATAATAACCGTACAATGCCTGATTTCTGGAATCAAACGCGTACAGGGCTTGTTCCCGCCACGGGCAGTCTTCGTAATGTTCATGCATGCAAAGGCGCAGAGTGCGTCTTGCTATGTTGTACTCCATATCTGCCAGCCGGTCACTGCTTTGGAATCTTCCGGTCTCGGCCACATTAAGGATTGTTGGTTTAAGGCCTATATAGTTTATGCGCACGGGCCGGCTGAACTCTGTAAAATGCACTTCTATGTACCGCGCACCCAGGCGTCTGAACGGGAGCACAAAGCGGTTTATCCCCTCCCGGCAGATATACCTGTCTGCAAAATTCCGGCCGCCCACATACATGCGAACCCTGCCATCATCCAGGTGTTCCCCGTGGGCTATGTCCATAACAGTGCCGGCGGGCGCATCCACATGCAGGCTGAGCAGGCCAACTTCTTCCCTGCCAAGGTCTAATATAAGAAACCTGCCGTCTCCGGCGGTATCTGCAGGCGGCAGGGTAAGCCACCTGTCGTCCGGGGTGCGCAGTAAATCTGATGCGCATTCCTGCGTTTTATGGGCAGAGGGGATTGTAAAGACGGATTCCTGCGGCAG
>CALNCU010000039.1 GCA_937875395.1 uncultured Armatimonadota bacterium
CTTCGGTAGAAACAGGGTCAGGGGTGAGTTCCGCATCCGTCAGTATCGCCTGGAAACGTTGCCTGGGACCGAACTCCGGGGTAAGGAAGAGTCCGCAGTAGCCTATCTCTCCCATGCCTGCGCGCACGGCGGCATCATCCATATCAAGCATTACGTTAGGCGCCGGAAGATTCGGGCTTATTGCTATGCCCATGGGCGGGGTCTGCGTAGGAAGGTTGGGGAGCGGTACGGCTTCCCATCCGTTGTCCTCAAGAAACTCGGAAGCTTTGTACGTGGGCATTGCCAGGAAGCGGTTGTTTAACCAGTCTCGGCCATAGAGACTGTAAAGGCTAAACTGGGTTCCTTCCTCTATGCCTCTAAGTGTGCCGCGCGCAACTCTCTTTGCTATTATTACCACGGAGCGCACTTCCGGGAAGATGGAGGCGGGATGGTGCTCTTTGGGAAGCCCCTCAAACCTCTCTATCGGCGCTATGCCGACTAAATCTGCGCCCATCTTGCGGGCATGTTCTTTAAACTGCAAGGTGAAATCGTTCATTTTTGTCCCCCCTTAGAACCGGCAGACAAGTTTAGCTCTGCCAGGTTACACTTTCATAGTACAGCCATTCAGGGGAGTGAACAACAAATATATTTACTCATTCTGAAAAGATTTTGACTTTCTCCAGTCCCTTGGGCTCATATCCTCCACCTGCCTGAACACCCTGTCAAAGTTCTGCATGCTGCCGAACCCTGCTGCGTAGGCCACCTCCGTTATCCCAAGCTTGCCGTCCATGAGCAGGCGTTTGGCTTTTTCTATGCGATGCATGTTTATATACTCGCTAAGGCCTATTCCCTTCTCCTGCTTGAAACGGCGGCTGAGGTAGGAAGGGTTTGCTCCCACAGTCTGGGAGATGGTTTTTAACCCAAGGCCCGGGTCGTCCAGGCAGGCTTTTATAATCCTTTCAACTTCGCTCACAAGGCGGCCGGAGAGGCACTTGCTGCAGTTGTGCACGCGCCGGGTAAAGTTTTCTGCGGCAGATTCAAAGATGGATTTCAGGTCGCTGTAATCAAACGTGACGGCTATTTGGCTAAGGTAAGATTCCGTCTCCGGGGTAATCCCGGCATCATCCGCCCCGGATTCCCGCGCGGTCTGGGCCATAAGGATGATGTGGCTCTGGAGTATGGGCCGCAGGTGGTTCAGCGACAGGTAATTCTCTCTAAAGAGTACGCCGGAGACCTCTCTTAGCACGCCGCCCGCCCGCCCGGGGTCGCCGCTCTTTACAAGATTGTCCAGCCGCGCCCCAAAACGCCAATGCTCCGATCTGGAA
>CALNCU010000040.1 GCA_937875395.1 uncultured Armatimonadota bacterium
ACATATGCTTCGGCAGCGGCGTGCCAAGGCACTCTGCGACCGAAGTATCGCCCCCCGGGGTTGATGTACCTTGCTTTGGCGGCGATGTGCTAAAACACTCTGCAGCCAAAGTATCATGTCTGCAATATTGCAGCTTTGGTGCAACCGGTGTTGGATAAGCCGTACGCTTGGCGTTCCCTTATTTATTTGATTCTATGAATTTTGTAAATGATCTGTCCCAGGTGCGTTCTACGGTGTTTGAAAATGCGCACGCCGGAAGTTCGTTACGGCTGAGATGGTGGCGCAGACAGGCGCAGCAACTCCCTTTGCGGGGGCATCCGGGGTAAGTACAATTACACGAAGTAATATTTTTCTCGTAATCAGAGCAAGCCATCTATAACTACCTCCTACTCGGATTAAGTACATTATATTTTATTGTAACTCATATCAACCCAATTAGCAATAGCAAGCTTGCAAATACAATGATATAGTTACTGTTAACCAGACTATCAGGATCAGCGCAGCGTCTTTCCGCGGTAGATATGCACTATCTTTGCAGTCTCAAACCAGATAATACTTGTTAATGCAGCGGCCAGGCAGATTATAACCTGAAGGGGTGTTATGGGCGCAAACCGGAAGATTCCCCTTAAAAACGGAATGGAGAGTACCATAACAAGAACAACCGTGGCTCCTGCAAGCACCAGCCATAGTGCCAAATTGGGGATTCTAACCGTTTCCGCCGCAGTTCTGGACCAGGACAGATTGGTAACAATGAGCGCCAGGTTAGAGAGAATAAGCGTTGTAAACGTCATTGCTCGGGCCACCCCGGCTCCGTCCAACCTTTCAATCCCAATAAAAAATATTACAAGTTCCAACCCAAGCACAACGCTCCCCTGAAGCGCGCTTAAGGTAAGCGTGCGCCTGTCGAATATAGGTTCGCCCGGATCTCTGGGCGGGCGGTTCATAATTCCGTCCTCTTCCGGCTCTGCCTCAAAGACTATGGAACAGGACGGGTCTATAATCAGCTCCATAAAAAGAATATGTACCGGCATAAGAATAAGCGGCCAACCTATTGGGATAGGGATCAGGGAGAGTCCTGCTATGGGAACATGCACTGCAATTATATAGGCCATGGCTTTCCTTAAATTATCAAATATGCGCCGTCCCAGCCGGACTGCCGCCACTATTGAAGAGAAATCATCATCCAGCAGCACAAGCCCGGCAGATTCGCGAGCAACATCTGTCCCGCGGCTCCCCATTGCAATTCCTATATCCGCAGCTTTGAGCGCAGGGGCATCGTTCACTCCGTCCCCCGTCATGGCAACTACCTCTCCGTTTGCCTTAAGCGCCCTCACAATGCGCAGCTTGTGTTCCGGCACCATTCTGGCAAAGATGTTGACATCCTTAATCTTTTTGCGCAGAACTACATCCGGCATCTCGTCCAGCTCGTAGCCGGTTATAATGTTTTCCGCCTCCGCAAGACCTGCCTGCCGCCCTATATTTTCTGCAGTGGCCGGATAATCGCCCGTTATCATAATTACTCTAATCCCTGCCCCATAGCACTCGCGGATGGCATCGGGAACAGATGGGCGGATAGGGTCTGCAAGTCCCATAAGTCCCAGGAATTCGAAGGTGAAATCGTGCTGCCCCACGGGGAGTTCCTGGGCGACCCTGAAATAAGCTCTTGCCACCCCAATCACACGGAGGCCGTTATCCGCCATTTTCGATACTTGATGCGCCAGGCGCTCTCTCTCCTTTTCATCCATATGGCAAAGGTCTGCAATGGCTTCCGGCGCGCCCTTTGCAGCAATCACATATTCGCTTCCGCTTGGCGATTTCCACACGTGGGACATTGCCAGAAGGCGGGGGGAGAGGGGATACTCCCGTACAAGCGTCCAATCTGCGTGCAGATGCTCCGTTAGAGACAGGTACTCATCCCCAAAGGTTTTAATGGCCTTCTCCATTGGATCATATGGGTTCCGCTGGCTCGCAAGAATACTGAACTCAGCTATGGAATGAAACTCCTCCGGCAGCGGAGATTCCGGGCTGCGCGGTACATAAAAACGGCGCCCTTTTGAGTAGATTTCGCTGACGGACATGCGGTTTATGGTGAGCGTGCCGGTTTTATCTACGCAGAGCACAGTGGCCGCTCCCAGGGTTTCAATGGCCGGCATGCGCCGCGTGAGCACTCTGTTTCTGGATATCCGCCAGGCGCCAAGAGCCAGAAAGACGGTAAGCACTACCGGAAACTCTTCCGGCAGAACCGCCATTGCAAGCGTAATGCCGGCAAGCAGCCCTTCCAGCCATTTGCCGCGTGTAAAGCCGTATGCAATAATTACAAATACGCTTAACCCCAATCCGGTGAGTGCAAGGTTGCGTACCAGCCGGTTTGTCTGCACCTGCAAGGGAGTCTTTTCTGGTTGCAAGGATTTAAGCGCAACCCCTATCTTGCCTATCTCTGTGAAGGTGCCCGTGCTCTGTATTTTTGCAACACCCTGGCCGCTTACCACCATTGTGCCGGAGTAGATATAGGGGAGATCGTCTCCGCCCAGGCGTCCCGGCGGAATATCCGGCGTCCACGTAACCTTGCGTACCGGCACGGATTCTCCGGTGAGAAGGGATTCATCCGCGTTAAGGTTTCTGGATACAAGCAGCACTCCGTCGGCAGGAACCCGGTCGCCCTCTGAGAGCATTACAATGTCTCCGCGAACCACCTCCCGCCCGGGGATGCGGCGCACCTGGCTCTCCCGGATAACAAGCGCCCTGGGGCTTGACAGATCTCTTAATGCCTGCAGTGCGTTCTCTGTTTTGCGTTCCTGGTAGAGTGTTATCCCTATAACCACAAACACAAAACCAAGGAGCATAAGCGCCTCTGTTTTATCTCCAAGGAGCAGGTAGATTATTCCGCCTGCCACAAGTAGCATGAACATAGGTTCTCTAAATACTGAGGCTGCTATTGAAAAAAGGCTTCTTTTACGGGCGGATGGGAGTTCGTTATACCCATCGCGGGCAAGGATTTCTTCTGCCTCACGTTCTGAAAGCCCTTTAATCTTTGCAATATCCAGTTCGTCCATAAGATGCTCCGGGCCGGTGTTTTGGGGTTTATAAAAGATATACCATACTAATAAAGGGTGGAAACATTGCTGAATTTCGCCCAAGGCATTGTTGCGGTTTGTTGCCGCCAGAGGAGATTGCGCAGGTTGCGCTCTTCATTGCCTCTGATGATGCATCTTACCATTATAGTGGCAGACGGCGGAATTACGGTAACGCAGGCAATATCAGCGGAAGGCTGTGCGCAGCCAGTATTCAAGTATTTGGGTCTCTTTAAGGCCGGGGGCATTAATATCTTTTGCTGTGGCGCCACAGAGGAACCGCTCTGATACCAGGCCTATAACTTCGCTCTCTGCTCCGCCTATGCCGCGTTTTGCCGCCTCTGTTTTAACAACGTTGTACACCTGCGGTACCGGCGCAGTCTCCGGCGAGATGATGTTCATGGAGACCTGCACTTTTTTTTGGGATGCAAGGGAGACTGCTATTGTGCGCACGCCCTCTATTCCGGCCCTGCCGCTTCTAATCTCTTTTGCTATTTCATGGGCGGCGTGGTAGTCTGCGGAATCAAGGTTTACGTTGTAGGCTACAAGCGGCCCCCTGGCCCCAATCACCACTGCTCCGGCGGTGGGGTGGACGCGGTGCGGCCCCAAATCCGGCGCCATATCTCCGGTCAGCACTTCCGGCATAAGGC
>CALNCU010000041.1 GCA_937875395.1 uncultured Armatimonadota bacterium
GCCACCCTGTTCTACCGGTCTCAGGGGGGGAATATATCCCCGCTGCTGCTCTCATTCAGCAGATCAGACGAACCCTTTGGGCATCTGCCGCCAAAGGGCTGGCCCGGAGAATCCAACGTAATCATGAAACCCGTTAGTTTTGAGCCTATTGCAGATTTGAGCGCAAGCGCAAGAAACCCCCAGGGAGATATAAATAAGGTCTGGTTAAGCAAAAAAGGCAGCCGAATGCAGCTGATTCTTGATATCAGAAAGAACCCCGGCAAGAATATTACTTTTCATGCAGCTGTGCACGCAGGCGGCGCATCACTTGCCGACAGATCAATTGCAGAGTATACCTGGCGGGGCAGGAAGCTTCATGGGATTATTATGCAGGGCGGCAAGCTTGTCAGGCTGCCTGCATCTGCTTTAAGCTCAAAAGTAGATGCGGACAGGATTATCTTTGAGGCGCCGTGGCCGGTTGGCAATAATGCCCGGTTCTTCCTGGTAAGGGCATGGTCTACAAAAGGGAAACAGTTAGTAGACCAGACTGCAACCGTGGAGTTTAAGATAAACGCAGAAGAGACTTTTTAATCTGCAAAATACAACTGAATCCGGCGCATGATTAGAGCACAGCCGTTCTTCCCAAAGAATTAAAAAGGCCCCGGAGGAGTTACTCTCCGAAGCCGTATATGTATGCCGCGCGCCCGCCAAATCTGCGGCCGGTGTTATGCGGATTCCCGTATAAGAAGGCTGGATGTGAAGAGGATTCTCTTGTTAACCGGCCCGCCTTCCAGCATCTTCACCATGCAGTCTACGGCGGATCTCCCAATCTCTTCTGCGGGCTGGTACATTGTGGTAAGCGGAGGCGCGCTGTACTCTCCAAGTTCATCCCCGGAAAAACCTATCAGCGCAAAATCTTTGGGTATCTGGAAGCCGTGGTGCCTTATACAGGCTGCGGCGCCTACTGCAACATAATCGTTACCGCAGAGAAGAGCAGTGTATCCTCTCCCGGAAGAGAGCATCGCCTCTGCCGCTTTGTAACCGCCGTCCATCTGGTAGTTGGTGTAGAAGATATCTTCATCACAGGCTTCTATGCCGTGCTCCAAAAGCGCTGTTCTGTAGCCGCAAATACGCTCTTTTGAAGTGTAAGATTCAGGATACCCGGCAATAAAGGCCAGCCTGCCGTGCCCCTGTTTAACAAGATATTTTGCAGCCTGGTATCCGCCCTCTCTATCGTTGGTGCCCACAAAGACAAAATCATCTCCGTCGCCGGGAGAATCCATAAAGACGGTGGGGATGCGGCTGTTTTCAAGGTAGACCGCGGCATCTTCCGGCAGGCTGATACCGGCAATAAGAAGCCCGTCTACACGACGGCCAAAGAGCGATTGGATGTTTGAGAGTATGGATGGGCCGCCATCCGTGACCTGGGCCATGAGCACGTGGTAGCCCAGTGACCTTGATCTCTGCTCTACGGAGCTTATCATGCGGGCGAAGTAGCTTTGGGCGAGCGGCCTGGTAAGGAGTCCCAGTATGCGGCTCTTTCTGGCGCAGAGGGATCTGGCAACAAGGTCTGGAGTGTATCCAAGCTTGCGGCAGGCGTTTAAAACCCGCTCTTTAGTCTCTGCGCTTATGCTCCCTGATCCGGTAAGCGCACGCGTGACAGTCATGTGAGAGACGTTGGCAAACTTTGCAACGTCTGCTTTGGTTACTCGTCTGACCGGCATATTCATGGCATTATATTAACACCTGTGGCAAATAGACGCAACCGGCCCGGGCGTTTAATCCAGCCGCTCCGGGATAGAGGCAATATCTCCAAACAAGGGGAGGTAATCCCTCCAGACATCGTTTCTGGTGCCTTCAATATACTTGGTCAGGCTGATAAACGGCACGTACCGGGGTCTGCGCGGTTTTTTGGAGAGCACCATGCCTACCTGTTCCAACGTTTTATCCGCCTTCTTTGAATTGCATTTGCGGCAGCAGCACACAAGATTCTCCCAGGTGGTTCCGCCGCCAAGCCGCCTTGGCACTATGTGATCCAGCGTAAGGTCCCTAAAACGCTGTCCACAGTACTGGCAAGTATAATTATCCCGGGCGAATATGCTGCGGCGGGAGAGCCGGAGACTGGGAAGAGGCCGTTTCACATGGTGACGCAGACGCACTACGGACGGCGAAGCAAGCCTCTCGCTGGCTCCTCTTATGGCAGATGCGTTTGCATGCAGCACATCTGCCTTGCCAAGAAAGATAAGAACAATGGCACGCCGCATATTGCAGATATTTAAGGGTTCATAATCATTATTAAGAACAAGGACATCCTGTCTCATTATTAAGCCTTCACAGCCTCCTTTCCTTGCATGGTGGAGATAGGCGCTAACAAAAAACCCGCTCTATGCACAGGGCACAGGCGGGCTTACGCACGGCAATTATGAGCATGGGGCTTACGCAATTTAAACAGACTGCTTAAGGGCAGCCCGTGCATAACCAGACTCCGGCCCCCCGGCGATCTTCCGCCGGAATATTCACTTTTAGGCTCATGCATCATGCGCATTCAAAACAGCTCCAACACAATATCTCTAAATCATTATATATATACGCAGGGGCGTAGTCAAGCAAAATTCCACAGATGCCTGCCGCAGATTCAATTTTGACGCCCGCACAAATAACGCCTCTGTGCGGGAACTGCCGGATGCTTGATTGCGTATAAATAAAGGATTGTGGATAAACGAAAGTGCTCTGTGCAGGCAGGCACATGCACCCGGATTTGGTGGATACACAGCTTATGCCGGCGTCCCTGCCGCTATTGACAATACTTTTGGAGACCCGTATACTCAAGTGTAGGGCCCGCTTTAGCGGGTTTTCCACAATTAATTCAAGTTTCTGGAGGCATCCTCATGGCTATAGCCGTGAAGACGGAACACCTAACCAAAACCTTCCAGCACATTATGCATAAAGAACCGGTAAACGCCGTATCCGACTTAAGCATAGAGGTGCAGGAGGGCGAGATCTTTGGATTCCTTGGGCCGAACGGAGCAGGCAAGACAACCACAATAAAAATTCTGCTGGGACTTGTCTACCCCACATCCGGCCAGGCGTGGATTCTAGACAAACCCGCCGGGGATATAGAGACAAAAAGACAGATCAGCTATCTTCCCGAGACCCCTTATTTCTACGATTATATGTCCGGCATAGAAGTTCTAGACTTTTACGCAAGCCTGTTTGGAATTGACGGCGCAAAAAAACGGAGCCGGATAGAAGAACTGCTTAAGATTGTCGGCCTCTACCAGGACCGGCATAAAAGGCTCAGCCAATATTCCAAGGGAATGCTGCAGAGAATAGGCATAGCGCAGGCGCTTGTAAATGATCCCAAGCTCCTCATCCTTGACGAGCCTACCACCGGTCTTGACCCCATAGCCCACTCAGAGATTCGCGACCTTATCCTTAAATTAAGGGATGAGGGAAAAACGGTCTTCCTAAGCTCCCACCAGCTCTCCGATGTAGAGATGGTCTGCAACCGCGTAGCCATTCTTAACCGCGGAACGCTGATTAAAACCGGCAGCCTTGACGAGCTGCTTCTGGCGGGCCAGTTTAAGATAGAGGCAGAGAACCTTGACAAGGCCATGATAGAGAAGCTTAAAGAAGTCTCCACCTACATTGACAGTAAGAGCAATGTGGTGATAATAGAAGTGGCGGACGGAGAGAAGGTTAACGCAGTAATAGATATGATTAGGCCTACAGGCGGACGCATAATCTCCATTCTCCCACAGCGCAGATCTTTGGAAGACCTCTTTGTAGAGATTATCAGGGAGGTAAACAAAAAATGACAATGCTCACTATAGCAAAAAATACCCTTGGCGAAGCCATGAGAAAGAAGATCCTTAACATATTCCTTCTTGTGGCGCTTGCCATGATAGCGTTTGCAGTCTCCTTTGCATCGTTCACCATGCGAGAGGAGCTCACCATAATAAAGAGCTTCGGGCTTGGCGTTATAGCAATTGCCGGCATGTTTATTACCGTCATGCTAGGGGTAAACCTTGTCCCCCAGGAAGTTGAAAGGCGCACCATATACACTATCCTTTCAAAGCCGGTACGCCGCTGGGAGTTTCTGCTTGGCAAATTCTTTGGGGCGCTTGCCACAATTCTGGTCAACCTGGCCTTTATGGCCGTTGTCTTCCTTGTAACCGTGGCGTGGAAGCACCAATGGCAGCCGGAATGGGCGCTGTTGAAGGGTGTTCTCATGATCTTCTTCCAGCTCTTTCTGTTAAGCTCTGTGGCGCTGGTCTTTTCCATCTTTACAACACCGGTAGTAAACTTCTTCCTTACCGCCGGCGTGTACATAGTGGGAAGCCTTTCAGACGTCACCCTGTCTATGAGCCACGGCGCAGATAAGAGCCCCATAGTCAAGGGTTTCTACTGGCTGGTACACTACCTTGTGCCAAACTTTGCAAACTTCTTTACGCAGAACCCGCTGATCCACCCGGAATCTGTAATAAAGAACGAGCTGCTATACTATGCGCAAAACATTATTTACGCCATTATCTATGCCTCCGTGCTTCTGATAATAGCAATTCTGGCGTTTGAACGAAAAGACATGTGAGGTGCAAACGTGAAGCTTGGCACCAGAATCACACTTGCAATCATAGCGGTTATGCTGATCCCGCCCATTGTGGGCCTGCAAAAAGCAATTGATCCAGCAAGAAAACAGTTTCAGCCCGGCCGAGGAGTAGGCTCTGTTATGACAGATATGGGCAATAACCCGGTAGTGCTCCCCAGTCAGTTTGTGGCCGGCACTGTTATAGGCCTTCAGGAAGTAGTGGCAGGACTTCTGTGGGTTCGCACAGATGAATTCTTCCACTCCGGCAACTACGAGGCCATCATACCAATGGTTCGTATGATTACCTGGCTTGATCCGCACATGGTAGACGTCTATTCCGTAGGCGCCTGGCACCTGGACTACAACTTTGTAGACTCCGGGCAGCGGGCAGACCACCGGTATGTAGTCCCTGCCATCAAATTCCTGGAAGAAGGCATTGCAAACAACCCGTCTATCTTTGACCTGTACTTTGACCTGGCGTTTGTTCACTATTACCTGAAAATTGGTAATTTTGAAAAAGCAGAAGAGTACATGCGCCTGGCCGCAAAGCATAATCCGCCGTTTTACGTCTATAGAGAGATAGCACATGCGCTGGAAAAACAGGGCAGAGTAGACGACGCCATAAAACAGTGGCAGGAATGCATAAAAATAGGGCAGGAGGAACTTGCCCGCAACCCCAAGGATACGGGAGCCGTAACCCACATCCAGGTTTCAAAGAGAAACCTGGACTCAACGCTTATCCGAAAGGTTGAGCGGGCAAACCTGGGGAGCCGTCCCACGGACATGGGATTTGATGCAAACTTCAAACGGCTGGGCCCCCGCCAGTTCCTTATCTCCGGCAAGATTAACGTACCGGACGGCGCAAGAGTATTTCTAACACTCACAGACTCAGATTACAAGGAACCAACCCTTAAGAACTTCTCATGGGATGTAGACACAGATGCAACCGCCCTCTGGGAGACGCAAATTCACGGAATAAGCATAAACAAGGGCAAGTTCCATAAAAAGTACGATCTTAGCAAGGATATAAAACAGTATCCCTTCAAAAAAGATAAGTACACGCTCACCCTGTGGTTTGATCCGCGCTGCGCCCCTATTTCAGCACAGGACATCACCGGCTGGAAGGGCGAGGGAATTACGGATAAACAATACCTGGACACCTCCATACCGGGAGTGAAGATGGTTAAAAAAGTAATCACCTTAAACCGGCAGGATATACTCTAAATACGGAATGACCAGTGTACAAGAGCGGGAGCATAAACACTCCCGCTCTTTTGTTTTTTATGCATACTCAGGCAGCTTTTACAAACGCGCCACAATTATCGTTCAACCCTTTCAATATCCGCTCCCAACTGTTATAATAGTAAGGTTTTGAGCAAGTTTGATCGTGCTAGACGGGGAACTAGCGGTGCCCTGCACCCGCAATCCGCTATAGCGGGGTTGAACTCCTGCTCGAGGTCTGGTGATCTAAGGTTTGGCCATCGTAAGCGGCGTTGATAGCCGGGCCCTGCAGAACGGCTGGGCTGCAAACCCCGTCAGGGCCGGAAGGAAGCAGCGGTAAGCAGTTTCACCCGTGTGCTGCACGGTCTCCTGGCTGGAGCAGGCTGCGAGAGGTATCACTTGGAGCATCTTATCGACAGCAGGTGCACGATCATTTAATTAAACTTGCCGGCTTAAAATACAGGCGGTAGAAATGCCTTACGTTTCGCTCTACAGAAAATACAGATCCCAGACATTTGAAGATGTCATGGGGCAGGACCATGTTATAAAGACTCTGCAAAACGCCATCCGGCTGGGCAAGGTTGCGCATGCGTACCTCTTCTGCGGAACAAGGGGCACCGGCAAAACAACCACCGCCCGGCTTCTGGCAAAGGCCATGAACTGTCAGAGCGGCCCCACGCCCACGCCGTGCAATACCTGCCCGTCGTGCAAAAGCGTGACGGAGGGTTCTGCAATGGATATTGTAGAACTGGATGCCGCCTCTCACAGAAGCATAAGGGATATTGAAGAGATACGGGAGAACGTAAAGTTCCCCCCAATGGAGCTTAGATACAAGGTCTTTATAATAGATGAGGCGCACCAGCTCTCAAGCGATGCAAAGGATGCCTTCCTTAAAACGCTGGAAGAGCCGCCTGCACACGCAATATTCATTCTTGCAACAACAGAGCCGCAGAGCATTCCGGTAACAATACGGTCGCGCTGCCAGCAGTTCGATTTTAGGCGCGGCTCACTAAAAGACCTTAAAGACCGGCTGCGTTACGTTGCAGAAAACGAGGGCGCAGGCGCAGACGATGCCGCGCTGAATCTTATGGCAATAAACGCAGACGGGTCATGGCGTGACGGCCTGAGCCTGCTTGAACAGGTACTTGCATACACAGACGGCGCCATAACCGTAGAAGATGTAAACACGGTACTGGGAACAGTCACGCAAGACTTCCTGTTCCGCATAACGGATATTCTGGCGGAAGGAGACCAGGCCGGGGCCTTTGAAGCAGCGGCAGAAGCCGTAAACTCCGGCAAGGAGATGCAACAACTCCTGCGCTCCATGGCGGGGCACATGAGAAACCTGCTCTTTGCCCTTGTAACAAAAAACGCAGACGTACTTACAACAAGCACAGAATCGGCGGCGCAGATGCAAAAGCAGGCGGTAAAGTTTAGTAAAACAGCGCTCCTGCAAGGCGTCTCAATCTTTACAGAAGCAGAAAAAGAGACCCGGTACAGCCAGGCCCACAGGCTTCTCCTGGAGCTCGCGCTCCTTAAAATGATAGAAGCCGCCGCAGAGCCTGCACGCGCAGCATCGGCACAACCGTTACCGGTGGAAAAACCCATGCCGGAACGCGCACACAGGCAGCCGGAACCTGTCCGGCCCGCAAGGGAAGCCCCGCAAAAAGCGGCTCCCGTTATAGAGAAAAAGCAAAAAACAGCAGAAAAAGAGACCCCGGCAAAGGCAGATGCCGGAGCGCACGGCAAGCAAAATTTGCCGGAATTTGATAAAATATATAAAAAGTGGAATCTGGTTCTGCAGCATACAAAAAGTATAAACATAACAGCCTATGCACTGCTTACAGATGCCACTCCAACAGAATTAAGAGATGGAGCCATTGTCCTCAAATTCAAAGGAGAGGGCCAGAAAAACCTGCTCATGAACGAATCCGGCAAAGCGCCCAAAAAACAGGCGCTCCTGACGGCGCTTGAGCGGGTCTTTGGCGTGGCAAACGCAGGCATAATCTGCGAGGTTCTGGAGCCGGAGCAGGCAGCAGCGGTGAAGCCGGAACCTGAAGCGGCCCCCGTAGAAGATGTCCAGGGGCAGGAGACACTTGCAAACGTGCTGGATATGTTCGGCGGAGAGATAGTAAACTGATTTAAACCGGATACGGGATAACGGATATCCCCAGGTGTTTCGGTAAATAACCTCCCTTGCGGAGGAGAGAATATTTTTCAGGAGACAGATATGAAGAACCCGTTTGGAAACATGGGCGGCCTTGGCGACCTTGGCGGAATGATGAAACAGGCCAAAAAAATGTATGAAGACGTCCAAAAGACCCAGGAAGAACTGGCCGCCGTAAGACTTGAGGCTGCCTCCGGTGGAGGAATGGTAAAAGTTGCGGCAAGCGGCACAGGCGAAATCCTTGAGATAAAGATAGACCCCCAGGTTGTAGACCCGGAAGACGTAGAAATGCTTGAAGACCTGGTAATCACCGCCGTAAGAGAAGCGCTTGCAAAGGCCAAAGAGATGGAAGTAGAACAAATGCAGGCAGCAACCGGCGGATTAAACCTTCCGGGAATGCTTGGTTAAAATACTCCGCAGGGCGGAGAGAGGTAAACAATGCACTACGCAAGACCGCTTGCAAAGCTGGTTGGCGCACTTGAAAGGCTTCCGGGAATAGGTCCCAAATCTGCACAAAGGCTGGCATTCCACCTTTTGCATATATCAGAAGATGAGACACGGAGCCTTATTGAAGCCATAACCGAAGTAAAAGAGAAAATAACACAGTGCAAAGTCTGTTACAACTTTGCAGAGGCCGATATCTGTAATATCTGCAGCAGCCCTAAGCGGGAAAAGGATACAATATGCGTTGTAGCCGAACCCCGCGACATCATTGCCATAGAGAAGACAAACGAGTTCCGCGGCACCTACCACGTGCTGCAGGGCGTAATCTCTCCCATGGACGGCATAGGGCCGGATATGCTCCGCATACGCGAGCTTATGGCAAGAATTACAGGCGGAGGCATAAAAGAAATAATACTGGCTACCAACCCTACCATAGAGGGCGATACAACAGCAATGTATCTGGCCGGCATACTGAAGCCGCTGGGAGTAAAAGTGACGCGCATAGCGCACGGAATGCCCGTAGGCGGCGACATGGATTATGCAGACCAGGCAACGCTTATCCGCGCCCTTGAGTGGCGAAGGGAGATATAAACCGCTCCCGCCGATTGGTTAACAGGCGGGGTACTAACAGGAGTAAGAGAGGAGCCTAACAAATGGCAAAACTAACCGAAATACGGTGGCACGGCCGAGGCGGACAGGGAGCCAAAACGGCAGCGCTGCTGTTTGGTGATGCCGTACTTGGACAGGGCAAATACATGCAGGCTTTCCCAGAGTACGGCCCGGAGAGAATGGGCGCACCCGTCCAGTCTTACAACCGTATAAGCGACGAACCCATCAACCTGCACTGCTCGGTAACAGAGCCGCAGGTAGTAGTAGTCCTTGACCCCACTCTCATTGGAACAGTGGATGTAATCCAGGGGCTGCCTACAGATGGGACAATTATTATAAACACAGACCGGCCGGCCTCTAAGTTCAAAGAGATGCTGGGGCTTAACACTCAGAAGGTCTACACCGTAGATGCTTCTAAAATAGCAAAGGAGACCATAGGCAGGGACATCCCCAACACGCCAATGATGGGCGCACTTGTTAAAGCCACCGGACTCCTGGATTTTGAAGACATGCTGAAAGAGACCAAGGTAAAGCTGACAAAGAAGTTCCGCAACAAACCGGAAGTTATTGACGGCAACATTAAGGCCATCCGGCGTGCATACGAAGAACTTAAGGCTGACTAGTAGGAGGATTCAACTTGGCTACCAAAGAGAGAATAGCCCTAACGGGTAACGAAGCAACGGCCATGGCCATGAAGCAGATCAACCCGGATGTCTGCGCGGCCTACCCAATCACGCCGGCAACAGAGATCATGCAGATCTTTGCAACCTACGTGGCTGATGGCCTGGTAAATACAGAACTGGTAACAGTAGAAAGCGAACACAGCGCAATGAGCGCCACCATAGGCGCATGCTGCGCCGGCGCGCGCTCCATGACAGCAACCTCATCGCAGGGGCTTGCATACATGTTCGAGATGCTCTACATCGCAGCGGGACTGCGGCTTCCCATAGTAATGCCCATGGTAAACCGCGCCCTCTCCGCACCCATCAACATTCACTGCGACCACGGTGACTCAATGGGCACACGCGATGCAGGCTGGATTCAGATAAATGCAGAAAACGTGCAGGAATCATACGACAACCTTATAATGGCAATGCGCATTGCAGAGCACCCGGAGGTTCAGCTGCCGGCAATGGTAACCTTTGACGGGTTCATCATCAGCCACGCAATGGAACCGGTAGATGTGATCTCAGATGCAGAAGTGCAGGAGTTCATAGGCGAATACAAGCCCAGGTTCTCCCTGCTTGATATAGACAACCCCATAACCGTGGGGGCAATAGACTTTAATGACTATTACTTTGAGCACAGGCGCGCAATTGCCGAACCCATGATAAACGGCGTCCTTAAAGTTGCAGAAGAGGTATCGGACGAGTTTGCAAAGAAATTCGGCCGCAAATACGGAATCTTCCAGGAATACCGCATGGACGATGCAGAAGTAGCAATAGTAGTCCTTGGTTCCGCCGCAGGTACCGCAAAGTACGTGATTGACGAACTTCGCCAAAAGGGCATAAAGGCCGGCATGATAAAGATCCGCCTCTTCCGCCCGTTCCCGTACAAGCAGCTGGCAGAGGCGTTAAAAGACGTCAAAGCCGTGGCGGTACTGGACAGGTCAGATGCGCTTGCAGGCATGGGCGGCCCCGTATTCGGTGAAGTCCGCTCCGCCCTCTACGATCTTCCGGTAAGGCCGATTACCACAAACTACGTCTACGGCCTGGGCGGCAGGGACATCACCCTGGATCATATCCGCGGAGTCTACGGAGACCTTCTCTCAATTGCAAATGAAGACAAGGTTCCGGCAAACCTGGTAACATACCTGGGCGTTAGAGAATAGGACGATTAGGGATTAAGGAGAAGCATAATGGCTAACTTGAAAGAACTATCCAAAAAGGGAAAAACCCTGGCGTCCGGGCATAGAGCCTGCGCCGGGTGCACCTTCCCTATTATACTTAGACAGGTACTTGCAGCAGCAGATACCCCGCTTGTATGCGGGTCTGCAACCGGCTGCATGGAAGTAACAACAACCATCTTCCCGTACACATCGTGGAAGACACCCTTCATACACTCTGCGTTTGAGAACGCGGCGGCAACCATAAGCGGCGTAGAGGCAGCGTACAGTTCCCTCACCCGCCAGGGCAAGTATGACAAGGAAGTAAAATTCATAACATTCGGCGGCGACGGCGGCACCTATGACATAGGCCTGCAGTCCCTCTCTGGAGCAATGGAACGCGGCCACAACATGCTCTACGTCTGCTACAACAACGAGGCGTACATGAACACCGGCATCCAGCGTTCCAGCGCAACACCCAAGGGCGCAGAGACCACAACAACGCCAATAGGCAAGGCAAGGCAGGGCAAGCAGCAGTACAAGAAAGACCTCACCGCCATCATGGTGGCGCACAACATCCCGTACGTAGCGCAGGCCGCACCCAGCCACTGGAACGACCTTATAACAAAGGTTCAGAAGGCCCTTGCAGTAGACGGCCCCGCGTTCATCAACGTGCTTATGCCATGCCGCCTGGGCTGGTCATTCCAGCCGCAGTACGGTATGCAGATGGCCCGCGATGCCGTAAACAGCTGCTACTGGCCGCTCTACGAGGTTGAAAACGGAGTCTACAAAATCAACTCCAAACCTAAAGAGAAGCTGCCCATAGCAGAGTTCCTTAAAAAGCAGACCAAGTTCCGGCACATGTTCAAACCCGGCAATGAAGACAAGCTGGCAGACCTTCAGGCCGAGGTAGACAGGCGCTGGGAAGCTTTGCTCAAAAGAGAAGCCATGGGTTAAATCCGGGGCTGTAACTTAAGAGTTATACGTGCTATAATTGTAGGGGCAGGTCTTGTGGTCTGCCCCTACAAGAGTATTAGGATGGTGCATGGCAAAACCCGGCAGGCCGTGGGTGCTGAGGCAGTTTTCGCTGCTTAGAACATCAATTGCCCTGAGACTTTTTGTTACAGGGGCGCTTGGATATATCTGCCTGCCGCCTCTGGTTTTTTCCGTTTTATGGAAACGTGTGGAAAATTCAATAGATGGTCCGTTCCCAAGCACCGGAGCAACGGTTGTGCTGCCCGTGGTACTTTTATATGTTGCGCTGCCCTCGCTCATAATTGCAATAGCTCTATGGGCGAACGCGCACTGGGCAGGCAATGCTAGATTCATACAGAATGCCCTAACGCCTTTGCTGGGGCTTTTTGTGTTGCCGTTGATCTCCAAATACGTTGCAGAACACAGGGAATTGCTCTATGGCTCAATAATCATATTGCCGTTTCTTGTAGATGAGACTCTTTTGACCCTGGCATGGGTGATTCGCACAGTAAAGAGAACCTAAACTATAAATAAATCCAACCCGCCAGCGTTGATGGGAAAGAAAGGTGATAAAATGTCCGAAGTAGAGAAGTCTACCTGGAAAACAAAAGTAGGCCTGGCTGAAATGCTGAAGGGCGGCGTCATCATGGACGTCACCAACGCAGAACAGGCAAAGATTGCAGAAGATGCCGGCGCAGTTGCCGTTATGGCGCTTGAGCGCGTACCGGCAGACATCCGCAAAGAAGGCGGCGTGGCGCGCATGGCCAGTCTGCGGGTGATAAAAGAGATCATGGAAGTGGTATCCATCCCCGTAATGGCAAAGGCCCGGATAGGTCACTTTGCAGAGGCGCAGGTGCTTGAATCCATAGGCGTAGATTTTGTAGATGAAAGCGAAGTCCTAACACCGGCGGATGAGTTCTACCACATAGACAAACACGCCTTCAAGGTACCGTTTGTATGCGGCTGCCGGGATTTGGGCGATGCGCTCCGCCGCATAGGTGAAGGCGCAGCCATGATCCGCACCAAGGGCGAGGCCGGAAGCGGCAACATTGTAGAAGCCGTGCGCCACATGCGCTCCGTAGTCTCAGAGATGAACCGGCTCAAGACAATGCGCCATGAAGAGCTTATGACCTACGCAAAAAACCTTGGCGCCCCCTATGACCTGGTGGTGGAAGTTGCCAAAACCGGAAAGCTCCCCGTACCCAACTTCTCCGCAGGCGGCATTGCCACTCCTGCCGACGCATCCCTTATGATGCAGCTTGGCGCAGAGGCGGTGTTTGTAGGCTCCGGCATCTTTAAATCCCAGGACCCGGCAAAGAGGGCCAAGGCAATTGTAGATGCAACCACCTACTACAACAAGCCGGAAGTCATAGCAGAGCTCTCCATGGATCTTGGAGAGGCCATGCCCGGACTTGATATCCGCCAGATGGAAGAGAAGGACAAGTTCTCCACTCGCGGCTAGCAACTTACACAATCAACACGGCACCGGGCGCAGAAAGCTTGCTGCACCCGGCGCCGGATAACCAATGCCAATAACAGCATCATCCCAAACATGATAAAGAAAACAAATATTATAATAGGTGTGCTCGCCCTGCAGGGGGCGGTGGAGCCTCACATAAAAATGCTCAAGCAACTTGGGGTAGATGCAACAGCCGTCCGCTCCCCTGAAGAGATAGACCAGATAGACGGGCTCATCATTCCGGGCGGAGAGAGCACAACTGTGGGCAAGCTTATGGCCCGCTACGGAATAGATAAAAAGATTATAATCCGCGCCAAAGAGGGAATGCCCATCATGGGTACCTGCACAGGCATGATCCTTCTGGCAAAAGAGATAGTAGAAAGCGCCCAGCTGCGCCTTGGGCTTATAGACTGCGCCATCCTAAGAAACGCTTTCGGACGCCAGGTGGACAGTTTTGAAGCAGACCTCTCAATAGACCAGATTGGCGAACCCGCGTACAGGGCCGTCTTTATCCGCGCCCCCTACGCACTAAAGACTGGGGATAACGTAAATGTTCTTGCCCGCCACAACGGCCGGGCGGTGCTTATAAGGCAGGGAAACCTGCTGGGATGTGCATTCCACCCGGAACTTACGGATGATACCAGGGTGCATGAATATTTTTTGCAGCTGGTTAAGGACTGGGTAAAGGAGGGATCTGCATGCTGAAGAAGAGACCGGTATGGATGCTGGCCCTACCCATAGTTGCATTAGTCTCGCTTGCGGGGGGTGTGCTGCTGCATCCCGGTCTTACTAATCCTCCTATCCGCCGCGCAAACAGCGAATCCATAGTTGTGCAATGGAAACGCCGGGCGGATCACCCCGTCTGCATCACCATGTCACCTAAAGGATCAAGCTTTGCCACGGTAGGCCGGGACGGCACAGTCTCCTTCTATAACAAAGACGGCCGGGAGCTGTGGAAGCGGCGAGTGGCAGGCGCAAACAATGCGCTCATCGCCAAAAACGGGCAGAGCGTGCTTGTCTACTCCAAGCTGAACCCCCTCTACCAGACGGTCTCATTCTTCCTTGGAAACGGCCGCCTGCTCTGGAAGCACCATGTAGACGGAGGCGTCTGGTGCGGCGCAGTCTCCCCGGACGGCACCAGGGTTGCGGTAACAACTGGAAAACGCTACATCTATGTCTACCGGCCAGACCCGCGGCGCCCAAAGTTCAAACGCTGGCAGCTTGAAGGCATAGGTCACAGCGTGGCGTTCAGCCCAAACAACCGCCGGCTTATGATAGGTACCTGGCAGGAATCCCAACTTGCCTGCTACAATACAGACGGCACCTTCCAATGGAAAACCCAGCACAACACAGAGAACCAGTACAACCTTCAGGCAAGCGCAGACGGGGCAACCATTATGGGCATCCTCCCCGGCAAGCAATCTAACCCGGAGATAGAGCTGGGCCTGTGGAACTCCGAAGGCGAGCAGCTTTGGGCGCGCAAAATTAACGGCTTTGATGGACGCGCGCTTGTATCCCCCACCAGCCAGTACGTGGCCGCAAGCTTTGCAACCGCCCTTCCCGGCGATTCCAACATGATAGAACGCAAAGTTGCAGTCTACAAAAACAATGGAGATTTGCTCTGGGAGAAGGGCGGGCTCTTCTTTGGGCCAAGACTGGTGGCACTCTCCCCCACCGGCTCGTCCGTAATCTGCTGGGATGGGGCAAACTCCCTCTATAACATAAACAGCAAGGGTAAAATGCTCTCAAAGATGAAGTTTGGCGGCGTGATAGATAAAATAGTCACCTCAGAAGACGGCCACATAATACTTGTCTACTGCAAAGGCTGGCTCTACGCCCTTCATGTAGGATAATCCGCTATCCTCCCCAACCGCAGGCACAGCAAATCAGAACCATATTTATCTGTTAACTTAAATTTGCGCATTCAGGCGTAAGCCTCCCTTGCAAAGCACTCTGCAGCCTAAGTATCATCCCAGAGTGCCAACGAAGCTTTGCAATGGGGTTCTGGCACCTAACTTAATGGCAGATACATCCATAAAACCCCAAGTTATGCGTAAAACAGTAACTTTTTGCATAATTGTTAAACTTTTTTTTAAAAAGTAAGTTGCAAAAAAATACACTAGAGGTTATGCTATATATGTAGCCTATGCTTGCTGCTTACTGCGACACGCGGAATTGGCGCATGGCCGCGCATCGGGAACAAGGTTCTGTCAACAGAGGCAGTTCTTCATTTCTCCAGGAGATGGCAAAGATGCGTAATGACCAGGGCAAGTGGATAAAGGCCATGGGGCAGGCAAGCACCGTGGGTCTGGTACTTGTACTCTCCATAGCTATAGGCTATTTCTTCGGTAGCTGGCTTGATTCCAAGTTTGGAACCGGCCCGTGGCTCATGCTTGTGTTTACACTCATGGGTACGGCAGCCGGGTTTATCGAAGTAATCCGTATTGTTTCCAATCTATCCAAGGATGAATAAGCTTGGAACCGGATTTCGTTAAAAAAATATACAAATCGGTGATTTTGCTATGGGGTCTGGCTTTGGTATGGTGCCTGGCCCTCTGGAAACTGTGGCTGGCAGTTAGTTTGACGCTTGGAATGGCCCTTGGAACCGCCATTCTGGCGTCTTTTGCCTACATTATTCCAAGAATAATTGTTCCGGGCGCAGTGAAATCACGCAAATCGTTAATAAAATATGCAATCCTGAAATATCTGCTTATTGCAGTCCTGCTATTCTTCCTTGTACGGTGGAAGCAGGTGAGTCTTTTAGGCTTTTGCGGCGGAATAGTGCTGGTACATGCGGCTATTCTGGCAAAGTTTGCCGGCGCCTATATGGTGGAACGCCGGAAAAAACAAAAAGTATGCCCCGGCGGCGGGGCGGCTACGGGCACGGAGGAGAGTTAGAGTTGGAACACGAAGCCAGTCCATGGGTTTTTTTTGGCATGGCAATGTTTGTGGCGGCAGTGCTTGCGCTGGTATCCATACTATCCACGCGCCATCTGCGAAAGATCCCCATAACCCGCATGCAAAACCTGCTGGAACTTTCCGTATCCGCCCTAAAAAATTATACCGTAAGCATAATAGGCCCGGGCGGGGAGAAGCATACTTCCTTTATAGGCACTCTTTTTATATACATCCTGTGCATGAACCTGTTGGGGCTTATCCCGGCGTTTAAATCTCCCACAAGCAATCTTACGATTACGGCATCGCTTGCAATAGTGGTTTTCATCTACTACAACTATGCCGGAATTCGTGCAACAGGGCTTAAGGCCTGGTGGAAGCACCTTATGGGCGAACCCGTATGGCTCTTCCCCCTCATGCTGCCCATCCATATTATAGGCGAGCTTGCGCGGCCCCTCTCTCTTGCCGTTCGTCTTTACGGCAACATCTTTGGAGAGGAGACCGTTATTGCCATCCTTGCCGCCATGTCTTTTATAGTTATCCCGCACGTAATTGCAGTGCCGTACCAGCTGCCTTTAATGATCTTCGGCGTGTTTACGGCGTTTGTCCAGGCGCTGGTATTCTCAAGCCTGGCTGCAATATACATAGGGTTGGCCGTAGCAAATCACGAACACTGATATTCAGACTGCTATGCAGTTTTTTACGAAGGGAGGCATCAACATGGGTTATCTGATGATTCTGGCGCTTGTGGCAGGCATAGGAGTGCCGATTGCTGCATTTGGAGGAGCGTTGGGACAGGGCAAAGCCGCCGCCGCTGCGCTGGACGGCATCGCCCGGCAGCCGGAAGCAGCCGGCAAGATTCAGACCGCTATGATTATAGGCCTGGCGCTTATAGAGTCGCTTGTAATCTACGCGCTTCTGACATTCTTCCTGCTTATTGGAAGGCTGCCGGCAACAGACCAGATTCTTAACCTGATAAAGTAAATCAGGCGCCTGCTTCGGCAGGCCGTATCGCTTGGCAGCATGGCGGCAGTTGCCGGTAAAAATCCATCGGCAACTGTCCGCTGCTCCGGCAGACCCCGGATGATAGAACCGGTTTTGCGCGTTATATTTGCAGTTTGCCAATACCAGCCACAGAAAGACCGTCTTAACAGATTCTTCGCTGTGGCAAAGCACTGATGTGCATTTGGAGGCACCATTACCAAATGGAAGGTTTTATAGATTTTAACACCCTGCCCGCCATGATTGCGGGGTTCATAATACTCTGGATGATACTTGCCCGTTATCTGTTCAGGCCCGTCATAGACCTGCTGGATAACCGCCAGGAGGATATAAAATCAACATATAATGCCGCCGCTGCCACCAGGATGGAGGCAGACCGGCTGAAAACCCAGCTTGACGAACGGCTTTCAACCATTGAGGCAGAATCCCGCGCCCGCGTGCAGCAGGCCATAAAAGATGCTCAAAAGGCAAAGGACGAGATTCTGGAAGAGGCCCGCACAAAAGCGGAAGAAGCCCTTAAAAAAGGCCGGGATGATCTTGCGCGTGAAAGAGAAAAGACCCTGGTCTCCCTTAGAGAAGATGTGGTAAACCTTTCGCTCTCCGCTGCCGAAAAGCTTATAGGCGAATCCCTTGACGGCAGCAAGCACCGCAAGCTGGTAAGCGATTTTGTAGACAGGATAGGCAGCTGAAGATGAGCGCAACCACCCTTGCCAGAAGATATGCAGGAGCCCTTTTTGGAATAGCTGAGAAGGCAAATATAGTAGACAAGGCACAGAGTGATCTAAAGCTCATCACCTCATCGCTTTGTGCCATGCCGGATCTGCGCCAGACAGTTATGCATCCACTTGTGCCGCCGGTCCAAAAGAGAAGCATCATAGATAAGGTTTACACCGGCAAGATAGATGATATCACCCTGCGCTTCCTCTACCTTCTTTTAGATAAACGCCGTGAAGGTATAATTGAGGAGATTGAAAAAGAGTTTATCAGCCTGGCAAACAGCTCCCGCGGGATAGTGACCGCAAAAGTATTAAGCGCCGTCCCCCTCTTAAAAAAAGAAGAGGCTGCGCTTACATCAAAGCTCTCTGCCTGCACCGGCAAAACAGTACAACTTGAACTATCCGTTGACCCGTCGCTTATAGGCGGGCTCACCGTATGCATAGGCAACAACGTTATAGACGGAAGCATAAAAGGCCACCTTGCATCACTAAAGAATAAGATGCTGGGGCAGGATAAATAAACATATACACCCAGGCGGCAGAGCCCGCCTGCATAAACAAGATCGGAGTGACAGACCGAATGTCTACATCAAGCATCAGGCCTGAAGAAGTTACGTCCATTCTGGAACAGGAACTCTCCTCCTACGGCAAAGAGCTGAAGGAAGTGGGCGTAGGTACCGTGCTCCAGGTGGGCGACGGCATAGCAAGGCTCTACGGGCTGCAAGACGTAATGGCCGGCGAACTTATAGAGTTTCAGAACGGCGTCTTTGGAATGGTATTGAACCTTGAAGAAGACAATGTAGGCTGCATAGTTCTAGGCTCGGACGTAGAGATACATGAAGGGGATACGGCAAAAAGAACCGGCCGCATAGCATCCGTCCCGGCGGGAGACGCTCTGGTTGGGCGAGTAGTAAACGCGCTGGGCCAGTCCCTGGATGATAAAGGCCCCATTGTTACAGATAAATTTCGTTACATAGAGACACGCGCCCCCGGCGTGGCAGACCGCCAGCCGGTAAAAGAGCCTCTCCAGACCGGAATTAAGGCAATAGACAGCATGACCCCAATAGGCCGCGGACAGAGAGAGCTTATAATAGGCGACAGACAGACCGGAAAAACGGCCATCATCCTGGATACCATAATAAACCAGAAGAACACAGATGTATACTGCATCTACGTGGCAATAGGGCAGAAGCTATCCACCGTTGCGCAGGTTGTGCGCACCCTGGAATCCTTCGGCGCCATGGAGTACACAACGGTAGTCTCCGCCACCGCCGGAGACCCGGCCGCCCTGCAGTACCTGGCCCCGTACGCCGGCTGCGCCATAGGAGAAGAATTCAGGGACAACGGCAAACACGTGGTTGTCTTTTACGATGCCCTTTCAAAGCACGCGCAGGCCTACCGGGAGATATCATTGCTCCTGCGCCGCCCGCCCGGACGGGAGGCATACCCCGGCGACGTATTCTACCTGCATGCAAGGCTACTTGAGCGCGCGGCAAAGTTGAATGATGAGCTTGGCGGCGGTTCCCTTACTGCGCTCCCCGTAATAGAGACCCAGGCGGGCGATATATCCGCCTATATTCCCACAAACGTAATCTCTATTACAGATGGGCAGATCTTCCTGGAGACAGACCTGTTCTATGCAGGCGTACGTCCGGCCATTAACGTAGGCGTCTCCGTCTCCCGCGTGGGTGGGAGCGCCCAGATAAAGGCAATGAAACAGGTGGCGGGAAGGCTTAGAATAGACCTTGCCCGTTACCGGGAAGTACTCTCCTTTGCCCAGTTCTCAACAGATTTGGATAAAGCCACCCTGGCGCAGCTCACAAAGGGCGCCCGGCTTACGGAAATCCTTAAGCAGCCCCAGTTTGAGCCCATGCCGGTAGAGGAAGAGGTTATGATCTTCTATGCCGGAAACGGCGGCTACCTGGATGATCTTCCGGTTGAGCAGGTAAGGGATTTTGAGACAGAGTTCCTGCGTTTCATGCGAGATCATCACCCGGATGTAGGCAACCAGATACGGTCTGCCAAGACCCTCTCTTCAGATACCGAAGATATGCTTAAACGGGGCATTGAAGAGTTTAAGGCAAGATTTGTGGCAGCACAGAAGGCATAAACTATGGCTACAATGCGTGATATCCGGCGGCGCATACGCACCGTCGGCAATATACAGCAGATAACAAATGCGCTTAAGATGGTGGCATCTGCGCAGGTACAGCGCGCCCAATCAAAGGCGGCAGCTGCACGTCCCTATGCAGATAACATAGCGGCGGTTATGCGCAACCTGGCCGCCGCAGCGGAAGGACAGGTGGAACATCCCCTGCTTGCCGTGCGGGAGCCAAAAAACATAGGCCTGCTGGTTATAACATCAGATAAGGGAATGGCGGGAAGCTACAACACAAACGTTGTGCGCACCGTTATAGATACGCTCCGGCCTTACAGCAAAGACCGGGTTAAACTGGTAATGCTGGGCAAAAAGGGACGCCTCTTCTTCTCAAGGCGCGGCTACAACGTGGTGGAAGGCTTCTCCATGCCGTCATCAGAAGTAACCTTTACAGATGCCCTGAATGTAAGCAACACCATTCGGCGGCTCTTTGAAGAGGCGCAGGTAGATGTTGTCTACGTGGTCTACACCAAATTTATCAGCATAGTCAAACACCTGGTAACCGTAGACCAAGTGCTCCCCGCCGCCGTAGACGCCGGCGAAGGCGTATCAAGCGAAGAGTACCAGTTTGAGCCGGCGCCGGAGGTGCTGCTTGGGCACCTGCTCCCAAAATACGTAGACACGCAAATCTACCGGGCAATGGTGGAATCCCTTGCAAGCGAACAGGGCGCCCGCATGACGGCCATGAGTTCCGCAACAGACAACGCCGCGGAAATGATAGAGAGGCTTACGCTGGACCTTAACCGGGCACGGCAGGCTGCCATTACAAAAGAGCTGGCGGAGATTGTCTCCGGCGCCCAGGCATTAAAATAAACATTAATCATGCCTGCCAGCGTGCAGGCAACCGTTTAGATACAAAGAGACACAGTAAACCGGAGGCGCATCCGGCCTCTGTGTTCTGGAGGAGATATGGCTGAAGGACAGGTAATAGAGATAGTTGGGCCGGTTGTAGACTGCAAATTCCCGCCAAACGAACTGCCGGAAATTCTAAATGCAATTAAAATAGAAGATGCAGAGCGCGGCATAAACCTTACCGTAGAGGTAGCCCAGCTTCTTGGGAATGATATTGTGCGGTGCGTAGCCATGTCCGGCACAGACGGCCTTGTGCGCGGCATGAAGGCCACAGATACAGGCGGCCCCATCACCGTCCCCGTTGGAGAAGAGACTCTGGGCCGGGTATTCAACCTGCTTGGCGAAACCATAGACCACGGAGAGCCCCTGGAGGTAAAGGAGCGGTACCCAATCCACCGCCCTGCCCCAACATTTGAAGAGCAGAGCTCCGTAATAGAACAGTTTGAGACCGGGCTTAAGGTAATAGACCTGCTCTGCCCCTACGCAAAAGGCGGCAAGGTAGGCCTGTTTGGCGGCGCCGGCGTGGGAAAGACGGTTCTAATTCAAGAACTTATAAGAAACATAGCCACAGAGCACGGAGGCGTCTCCGTCTTTGCCGGCGTAGGCGAACGTACCCGGGAAGGCAACGACCTCTGGCTTGAGATGAAAGACAGCGGCGTTATAGCCAAAACCACAATGGTCTTCGGCCAGATGAACGAGCCGCCCGGAGCAAGGCTTAGAGTAGGGCTTACGGCGCTCAGCATGGCAGAATACTTCCGTGACGAGCTTGGCCAGGACGTTCTGCTCTTTATAGACAACATCTTCCGTTTTGTGCAGGCGGGGGCAGAAGTCTCCGCCCTGCTTGGGAGGATGCCCTCTGCAGTAGGTTACCAGCCCACCCTTGCAACAGAGATGGGCGCGCTCCAAGAGCGAATCACCTCTACAAAGAAGGGTTCCGTAACATCCATCCAGGCAATCTACGTTCCGGCGGACGACCCAACAGACCCGGCGCCGGCAACAACCTTCGCCCACCTGGACGCAACCACCTACCTGGAGCGGCGCATAGTGGAACAGGGAATCTACCCGGCGGTAGACCCGCTTGTATCCACATCCAGAATCCTTGACCCCCAGATTGTGGGGAAGGAGCATTACAGCGTGGCAAGGCAGGTGCAGGCAATTCTGCAGCGCTACCGTGAGCTTCAGGATATCATAGCCATCCTGGGTATTGATGAACTCTCTGATGAAGATAAAATTATTGTTGCGCGGGCAAGAAAGATTCAGCTCTTCTTCTCGCAGCCCAACTTTGTTGCAGAGCAGTTCACCGGCATCCCCGGGCGGTACGTATCCAGAGAAGAGACCATCCGCGGCTTCAAGGAACTGGTGGAAGGCCGGCATGACAACCTGCCGGAGCAGGCATTCTTTATGGTTGGCGGCATAGATGAAGTAGTAGAAAAAGCCGCCCAGATGAGAGAATAATCAGATATGGCGGAAAGAACCTTCAAGCTGGAAGTGGTAACCCCGGAGCGCCTTGCATTAAAAGAAGAGGCGGTCTCTATTATAGTGCCCGGAGTGGAAGGCTCTATTGGCATTCTGGCGCACCGCGCGCCCATAATGTCAGAGCTTACCCTTGGGCAGGTAAAGGTTAGGTATAAGGAAGATGTAACCGTCCGCTACGCCATTTCCGGCGGATTCATGGAGGCAGCGGAAAACACCGTCAGGATTCTTGCAGACTCCTTTGAATCTGCAAAAGAGATAGACGTAGCCCGCGCAGAGGCCGCCCTTAAAAGGGCGCAGGAGAGGCTGGCAGCCAAATCCAGCGATATAGACATGGCAAGGGCGGAAGCCGCCTTAAGAAGAGCCCTGAACAGGCTCCGGGTTGCCCGCGGAGAGTAATTGTTGTATTATAGGCCAATATTCTAATCAGGAGAGAGCCATGCGGGATTCTGATAAAACCAGAACCGTAAAGAGCATCCTTCGTTCTGTTAGAGATCTTAACCCGGATATCTCCGAGAGGGAGGCTGAACGCCTCTTTGTTACAGCCTTAATAGGGAGCACCCCGGAAGAGATAAGCGCCATACGCAGCCACCTTATGGGGCAAAACCCCGGCCCGGAGGAACTTGAGAAGGCTGCAGGGATGATAAGGGCCTACCTTACCCCCATAGACCAGGTACAGCTTAATGCCATTGCAAGAGCAGATATAGTCTTTGTTACCCCCGGCGCACAGGGCGCGCTTGCAACCCGTCCCAGAAAAGCCTACGTATTTGACCCCAACCACCCGGAAGATTCCATAAAACGCATAGCAGGCGAACTTTGGGCGCACGATTACAGGCTCTCCATTGCGCGGCACTTCCCGGCCTTCAGGCAGGATTTTGGAAGGCGTATTGTTCAGCAGATTACACTGGAAAACACCTTTTTTGTTGTTGCAACGGGGCTTGGCACTGTGGTGCCAAACATACTTGCGCCCTTAATAGGGGTGGCGGAGGCCGTAAGCGATACCGTTTTTCTAACCGCAAACCAGATACGCATGCTCTTCATGCTTGGGGCGGCCTTTGGAATAAAGACCGGCTACCGTGCGCAGTGGAAAGAGATATCCTCCATTCTGGGAGCAGCTTTTGGCTGGAGGTCTCTTGCAAGGAGCGTAGTCTCCGTAGTACCCTTCGGCGGCGGGGTGGTGTTTAAAGGGAATATTGCATACGCCGGAACCATGGCGGTGGGCCACGGCATTATCTTTCTCTACGCCAACGGGCAGCGTATGACCAGGCAGGAGATAGCTCTGGAGTTTAAAAGATACTACTCGGAGGCAGTGGAGTTTGTCCGGTCTGTTGCCGGGCGCCTGCGTCCGTCCGCATCTGCGGCAGAAGAATCTGAACCCGGTTCGGATTCCTGAAGCCTTATTATACCTTGAACTGCAGGAAGGCTCGGAAGCGGCTCTACAGCCGGGATTGAAACCGGCGGCACTCGCATAATCTTATCCCTTGGCGCAACCTCATCACGGCTTACCACCTCGCGGCTCACTACCCTGACGCCCTCTTTTATTATCCGCAGAGTAGTCACCGTAAACCCAGGCACGGCCTTCTGGTCTACAGCCACCTCCCCTTCCGGAACCTCCGGGTCTTCCGTCTCTATTATCTTAAAGGGGATCTCCTGGTAGTTCTCTGTAACAACCTCAATTATGCGGCCGGGCTTTTTAGCGCCGAATATAGAGACGGCGAGCACATCATCCTCTACAACAGCACGAATATATATGGGAGTGCCCGTATTGTTTTTGAAGGCCAGGTCCGCAGAGCCAAACGCCACTGCAGAATCCAGCCCCGGCTCTGCATAAGAGACCCTGCCGGAGTGCGGCCTGCGCTCCAAAATCTTAAGCCCCGTCTCAAGCGCCGCCCTGTAGAGCAGCGTGGAGACAATGCAAATCCCCCCTCCAATCCCGGTTACAACCTTACCGGAAGAGTACATAAGCCCCGGCCTGTAGCCCTTACCCTCTGTACGGACACCCACGGTATTGTTAAATGAAAAAACCTCGCCCGGATGCACTACTGAAAGGTCTACCGCGGCGGCGGCCAGCCTTACATTCTCCCTCATATCTTCGCCCTGGTGTTCAAGCGGAATGCTGCCGCACCAGAGCAGATCTGAGACCTCTGCATGAGCCACCTTATGCATATGAGCCACGCTGTGCGTGTTCTCATTCCAGCCCGGAAATCCCTTAAGCTCACCCTTGCGGCCGGATGCCGGATGCCTGAGTCCAAAGCCCAGAACTACCAGCACCGTAAGCATAAGGCATGCAAATGTACGAATGTAATGTGTAATACGCAAAGACCTCTCCCTTGCAGAACCTCCGCCAATTAACCCGGCGAACCTTATAATTCTAACATATTCACCGCACCCTATGCCAGCCAATTTACACGCCGCTTCAATCCCCAGGCACGGTAGTATTCTGTAAACTTAAATTTGCAAGTTCAAACAAGGCTTCGGCAGCGACGCTTCGCTCTGCGACCGAAGTATCGCCCCGGAGGTTGATGCCTCTTGCTTTGGCGACGGCACCTTCGGCTCGTGGGCCGAAGCATCGTACAAATCCCTAACATTCGCACCCCTCCAATACCTGTCAGCAACAGCCAGATGAGGCCTGGGTAGTGCCGGAGAGGAGCATAGGCGGGTGGGCGGGTTAGGCTCCCGGAG